>DASQEN010000267.1:0-20761 GCA_035633635.1 Gemmatimonadota bacterium
TGCCACATGAGATCGACGATCGTCGTATCAGGTCGCACCCGACGGATGGGCTGCACCTGGGCGTAGATGTATCCGTCGTCCGCATAGAGGTTCAGCAGATCCGCCTGGGTCTCCTCGAGCGCCAGTGTATTGAACACCGACCCCGGTTCGAGCCGCAGGAACCGCCGCAGATCGGCTTGGGAGAAGCGGCTGTTCCCCTCGAGAGCGCTGTCGCCGGTCCGATACAGCCGGCCTTCATCGACCGTGACGAACAGGCGCATCGTTCCATCCTCCGGGTTCACGCTCATCGAGTCCGAAAGGACACGCATCTCGATGTAGCCGTGCTCGCCGTAGAATGCCGGCAGCCGCTGGCTGATGTCCGCGCTCCACTTCACCTCATCGAACTCCCCCTCCTGCCAGAACCAGAAGCCCTCGGTCCTGGTTTCCAGCGCCTTTCTAAGTCGGTCCCCCGAAAAGGCCTGATTTCCCAAGAAGCGGATCTCATCGATCACCACCTTCTCCCCTTCCTGGATGCGCACTTCCACGGCCGTCGAGTCGGCGCCGGGGCGCGCCGGCTCCAGCGACACGTCGGCCAGGTAATATCCCTTCTCCTCGTACAGTTTCTCGATGTCGAACGCCGCCTGGTGAAGGCGGTTCTCGAGCATTCGATCGCCGACCTTGAAGGGGATCTTCCCCCGAATGTCCTTCTCGTCGACCTCGTCATTCCCTTCCAGCTCGAAACCGGTGATGACAGGCGCTTCATCGACCGTGATCACCGCGACGACGCCACCGGCTGCGTCTCTGCTCTCGATGCCGATATCGTCGAACAGCTGCGTTTTCCAGAGCGAGCGGATCGCCTCCTGCATCGCCCTCGGCGTCAGGAACGTCGTCCCGGACAGTCCGGACAGAGCTGTGACGCGCTCAGGATCCAGAAGCGTCGTTCCCCGCACCTCGACCCCGACGAGCCTCGGCGCCGCATCCTGCGCCGCCGCCTGACGCACCATGCAGACGGCTGCCATCGTCAACGCCAGCCCCAGGGGTACGATCCCCGGCGCAAGCGAAAAAGGAGAGACGCGGTCTCTCCTTTCTCGACTCCGCGGCGATGTGCGGGTCGGGGTGATGACCGACACGCCTACCGCACCTCCTCCTGAATCGATTCCTCCTGCACTGGAGGCGTGGAGGAGCGAACGGTGAACTTGAGGTGGTCCGAGTCCGCCACCTCGACCACGATCTCGTCGCCGGGCGCGAACCGACCCTGCAGCAGGGCTTCGGAGAACGGATCCTCCATATGGCGCTGCATGGCGCGCTTGAGGGGTCGCGCTCCGAACTTCTCGTCGAACCCCTTCTCCGCCAGAAACTTCTTGGCCTCGGGGGTGAGCTCCAGGGTGAACTCGCGGTCCTCGATCCGCTTCTGGACGTCCCTGAACAGGATGTCGACGATCTGGATGATGTGCTCCTCGTTCAACGGATGGAACACGATCACCTCGTCCAGCCGGTTCAGGAACTCCGGGTTGAAGGTCTTGTTGATCTCGTCCTTCACCGCCTCCTCGATGTGTTCGAAGCGAGCCCCTTCGCTCGGCTTCTGGAAGCCGAGTCCGCGGGAGCCCATGATGCGCCGGGCCCCGATGTTGGACGTCATGATCACGACCGTGTTCTTGAAATCGATCTTCCGGCCGTAGTTGTCGGTGATGTGCCCCTCGTCGAGGATCTGGAGCAGGATGTTGAACACGTCGGGATGCGCCTTCTCGATCTCGTCTAGAAGGACGACCGAGTAGGGCTTCCTGCGGACCTCCTTCGTGAGGTAGCCGGAGTCCTCGTAGCCGACGTACCCGGGAGGCGCTCCAAGCAGGCGGCTCACCGTGAACTTTTCCATGTACTCCGACATGTCGATGCGGATGAGCGCATTCGGATCGGCGAACAGGAAGCGCGCCAGCGCCCGCGCAAGCTCGGTCTTTCCCACGCCGGTGGGTCCCGAGAAGATGAACGATCCGATCGGCCGCCGCGGGTCCTTGAGCCCTGCGCGGGTGCGCCGGATCGCCTTCGAGATCGCATGGATCGCGGCCTCCTGGCCCACGATGTGGTTGTGGAGCTCGGCTTCCATATGAAGCAGGCGCTCGGTCTCCTCCTCCCGCAGCCTGACCACGGGCACTCCCGTCCAGCGGCTCACGATGAACGCTACGTCCTCCGTCGTTAGCGACGGGCGGTCGGCATGACTCCCACGCTCCCATTCGAGCTTTTTTCGCTTGATCGTCGACTTGAGCTCGCGCTCGCTGTCGCGCAGCTTGGCCGCGGTCTCGTAATCCTGCGCCTTGATCGCCTGGTCCTTCCGGGAGACGATCTCCTGAACCTCCTCCTCCAGCGCCAGAAGCTCGGGCGGCGGGACCTGGGTGGCGAGGTGGACACGGGCACAAGCTTCGTCGATCACGTCGATCGCTTTGTCGGGCAGAAAACGGTCGGTGATGTACCGCTCCGAAAGCCGGGCTGCCGTCTCGATCGCGTCGTCCGGGATCTCGACCTTGTGATGATCCGCGTAGCGCGGACGCAGACCCTTGAGGATCTCGACCGTCTCCTCGATGGAGGGCGGGTCCACCACGACAGGCTGGAAGCGTCGCTCGAGCGCCCCATCCTTCTCGATGTACTTGCGGTACTCGTTCAGGGTCGAGGCGCCGACGCACTGGAGCTCACCGCGCGCCAGCGCAGGCTTCAGCATGTTGGAGGCGTCGATAGCGCCTTCCGCGGCCCCTGCGCCGACCAACGTGTGCAGCTCGTCGATGAACAGGATGATGTTCTGCGACTGCTTGATCTCGTTGATCACCGCCTTGAGGCGCTCTTCGAATTGACCCCTGTACTTCGTTCCGGCAATCACGGCAGCCATGTCGAGCGACAACACACGGTGGTCTCTCAGCGAATGCACGATCTCACCCGACACGATGCGCTGCGCGAGTCCCTCCACGATCGCCGTCTTCCCGACCCCCGGCTCACCAATCAGGACCGGGTTGTTCTTCTTGCGACGTGACAGGACCTCGATGACGCGCTCGATCTCCTTCTCGCGGCCGATCGTCGGATCGAGCTCGCCCTCGCGAGCCAGATCGGTCAGATCGCGACAGAAGTGGTCCAGGGCAGGGGTCTTCGATTTTTTCTCACTCGGCTTGGATGCCTGGCTCCCACCCTCCATAGAGCTCAACTCGCCTCCTAGTAACCGGATCGTCTCGTTCCGCGCCACGTCGATCGTGACGTCGACCTCCTCGAGCACCTGCGCCGCTACTCCCTTCTCCTCGCGCAGCAGTCCGAGCAACAGATGCTCGGTCCCCACGTAGGAGTGCTTCAAGTTGCGCGCTTCAGCTACCGAGAACTCCAGCACCTTCTTGGCGCGCGTCGTGTATGGCACCTCGTCCGCGGTCATATCGCTCTTACCCGACTCCACCCGCTCTTCGATCCGATTGCGCAGCTCCTCGAGATCCACGTTGAGGTTCGTGAGAATCGCCGCCGCAACACCCTCACCCTCTCGGATGAGGCCGAGCAGGATATGCTCGGTTCCCACGTAGTCGTGACGAAGGCGGGTGGCCTCCTCCCTGGCCATGGAGAGGACCTTCCGCACTCGATCGGTGAAATTGCTGTTCATCTTCCATCCCTCGGGTCGCGGTTATCCGCTTCATCCAATATCTCTCGAATCAGCTTGGATCGCTCGTGTTCTCTATCGCGCTTCGAGAGCGCTCTACCGGCCCGCTTTTCCAGGTGGGCGACCTGCGTCCAAAGCAGCAATTGATTCAACTGTCTTACCCTCATGTCCGGCAGCAGTTTCATGCTGACTCCGAGCCTGACCGCGGAGAGCAAATTCATCATCTCGTCGGTCGACATCGCCCGCGCGCAGCGCAACAAACCATAGGCCCGCCACACCTTGTCCTCGATTTCGTCGAGGGCATCCCGCGCCAGCACCTGGCGAGCGTTCTCCTCGTACTCGATCACCTGCCGGGTGATCTGACTCAAATGACCAACCAATTCAGTCTCGCTCTTTCCCAAGGTTGTTTGATTGGAGATTTGAAAGTAATTGCCGACCACGTCCGAACCCTCGCCATACAGGCCTCGAAACGTCAGACCAATCTGCGCCAGGCCCTGTAGCACCTTGTGGATCTCGCGGGTCAACACGAGACCCGGCAGGTGGATCAGAACAGATGCGCGCAGCCCGGTTCCCGTGTTCGTGGGACACGAGGTCAGGAACCCGAACCGCTCGTGATAGGCGAACCTCAGCCTCCGCCTCAGCTCCTCGTCCGCATGCCGCGCACTCTCCCAGGCCTCTTCGAGCTGGAGCCCGGCTTCCAGGACCTGGATCCGGAGGTGATCCTCCTCGTTGATGAGAAGCGCGACCCGTCCGCCGTCGCTCACCAGCAGGGCGCTCGCTTCCTTGAAACGGATCATCTCGCGGCTCACCAGGTGCCGTTCCAGGAGCAGGTTCAGGTCGGTCTCCTGCAGTTCGCCGAGGCGCAGCAACTGGCGCGGCGCGCTTGCTCCGTTGGACCCCTTCGCCTCACCATACGCGTCGATGATCTCTGTCGTCACCTGTTCCTGTTGCGGCGCAGCGATCGTCTCCCGGAACGGATAGTGCTCCAGATTGCGAGCCAGCCGCACGCGCGTGCTAAGAATGATGTCGGCGTGCGGGCCTTCCCCGCTGATCCACGACAGCCCCCCGTTTACGGAACTCAGCAGATCGTCGCCGGGCAGCCTCACAGACCCTCCTCGGTCTCGAAGGCGGCGGTGCGAGCCGCGCGCCGATCGTCCTCCAGCGCCGAGATGCGGTCCCTGAGCTCCGCCGCCAGCTCGTACTCCTCGTGCTCCACGGCGTGGCGCAGCTCGCGGCGCATCTCCAGAAGCTGCGCCTCGCGCTCGTCGACCGGGCCGATCGATTCGTCCTCCGTGATTCCGACGTGCTCGTTGGATCCGTGGATCTTTCGCAAGAGCGCGCTCATTTCCTGCTCGAAGGTCGCATAGCAATGGGCGCACCCGAGCCGCCCGGACTTCCGAAACTGGCGAAACGTGCAGCCGCAACGAGGGCAGGCCGTATTCGCGTTGGTGGCCTTGGTAAAGATCGGCGCGCCCATCTCCGACAGGAAATCGGAGAGCGGAACCTGAGAGCTCACCGGACTCGTCTTCAGCCCCCGCTTCTGCGCGCACTCCTGACACAAATGGAACGTCTCGGTCTCGTCATTGACGATCTGGGTGAAATGGACGGTCGCTTTGTTCTCACCGCAATCGGCGCACAGCATAGGCACGATCCGTTCGGTTGATTTCACCAGCTAAACGACCCTCCGGCACGCACCGTTCAATAACGCTCCGGCGAATCGCCACTCCCTATCGCTTACTACCCCAGAGGCTCGAGCTGGATCGGCGCCAGGGTTCCGTCCTCGATGTGGAGCAGACGGTCGGTCCGCTCGGCCAGGCGCTCGTCGTGCGTGGCCACCACGAACGCCACCCCCTTCTCGCTTGCCAGCTCGAACATCAGGTCGTGCAACCGCTCGCTGTTCGCCCGGTCGAGGTTCCCCGACGGCTCGTCCGCCAGGATCACGATCGGGTCGTGGACCAGCGCCCGGGCAAAAGCGACGCGCTGCTGCTCGCCACCCGAAAGCGCGCTGGGGCGATGCTCGAATCGGTGCGCAAGCCCCACCTCCTCGAGGATCGCGCGCGCGCGCTGGTCCGCTTCGTCCTGATCCACCCCCTGAATCAGCAAGGGCAGTGCCACATTCTCGGCCGCGCTGAACTCCAGCAGCAGGTGGTGGAACTGGAACACGAAGCCCAAGAACCGGCTGCGGACACGTGAGAGCTCGGCGTCGGCGAGGCGGCCGAGATGCCACTCCGCCAGAATGACCTCTCCGTGGGTCGGGCGGTCCAGCCCTCCGAGGAGGTGGAGGAGCGTGCTCTTACCTGCCCCCGAGGCCCCCACGATCGAGACCGTCTCGCCCGCCTCCACGGCGAGATCCACGCCGCAGAGTACCCTCACCGGCTCGGTTGCGCCCGCGTACTCCTTATGGAGTCGCCGCGCTTCCAGGATCGTCCCGCTATCCCAGTCCTGCCCGCTGTTATTCATACCGGATCGCGTCGACCGGCGTCATGCCCGCCGCCTGCTGCGCGGGGTAGATCGTGGCCGCCAGGGAGATGATCAGGCTCGAGCCGATGATGACCGCGATGTTCAGAGGCTCGATCGACACGGGCAACGTGTCGATGAAGTAGACCTCGCCGGGAAGCGAGATGAACCGGTATCTCGCGAGAAGCAGCGCCACGGTCAGGCCGGCCAGACACCCGAGCGCCGTTCCCACGCCCCCGATCAAGGCCCCTTGATAGACGAAGATCCGGCGGATGGCGCGGCCCTGCATGCCCATCGATCGGAGGATTCCGATCTCCTTCGTCTTGTCCATGACGATCATGGTCAGGGTACTGATGATGTTGAAGGCCGCCACCAGTACGATGAGCACCAATATAACGAACATGGCCTTCTTTTCCAGCTTGAGCGCAGAGAACAGGGGCTGGTTCAGCTCGATCCATGTGGTGACGTAAAACGGGCCGTCGATGGCCTTTACGACCTGCTCGCCGGTTTCGCGCGCGTTCCAGACGTCATCGACCCGCGCTGCCACCCCGTACGCCACGTCGCCGGTCTGCAGGTAGTCCTGGAGCGCGGTGAGCGACGCGTAGACGAACTTGGAATCGTATTCGAAAAGGCCGCTCTTGAATGTCCCCGCCAGCACGAATTTCTGCAGCTTGGGGATCGTCCCGTGCAGCGGGGAGACCGTCGCGACCTCGGGCGTCGTGAGGGTCAGCGTATCTCCGGGGAAAGCGCCGAGCCGGTCGGCCAGCATGTACCCCACGATCACCTTCGGGTACGGGTCGTCCGGCGATTGCATGAGGTCCCACTCGCCGGCGATCACCTGGTCGCGTGTGTCCGCGACCTCGGGCTCGTGGCGCGGGTCGACCCCACGGATTACCGCGCCCTCGTTGCGCCCCCTCCCGTGGCCGATGATTCCCTCCGTGTAGATGAACGGCGAGGCCCCGATCACGCCGGGCGTGGAGCGCAGGGTCTCGGTCACCGCCTGATAGTCGTCGATCGGCTCGGAGTTGTACTTCTGGATGAGCAGGTGGGGGGTGTTGGTCAGGATCTTCTCCCGCAGATCGTCCTGGAGGCCGTTCATGACACTCATCACGATGACCAGCGCGGCGACGCCCACGAAAACGCCGCCGATCGCGATCAGACCGATGACCCCGATGAGACCCCGGCGCCGCTTCGACCCCAGGTAACGGAGCGCGATCTTCCACTCGAGGCTCACGGCTCGTCTTCCGGCCGGAGGGTCGGAAACAGGATGACGTCGCGGATCGATGGCTGGTCGGTGAGGAACATCGTGAGCCGGTCGACGCCCACCCCCATGCCTGCGGTCGGCGGCATCCCGTACTCGAGTGCACGCAGGAAGTCCTCGTCGACCACGTTCGGGGCTTCCACGTCGCCCTCTGCGGCCTGCATGACCTGGGCCTCGAGGCGCTCGCGCTGGTCGCGCGGGTCGTTGAGCTCGCTGAACGCGTTCGCCCACTCGGAGCCGAACAGATAGGCCTCGAAGCGCTCGACCAGACGCGGGTCCCCGCGATGGGCCTTCGCTAGAGGCGACAGGACGGCGGGATAGTCGATCACGAACGCGGGTCCGTCGAGCCCGGGCTCTACGAGCCGGCCGAAGAGCGCGTCGAGGATCTTCCCGGCTCCTTCCTGGGGCGGCGTCTCCAGCCCCTCTCGCTTCGCCTCGCCTGCGAGAGCTTCCCGCGAGAGATCCGACACGTCGACACCCTTGTCCGCCAGCGCGTCGAGGAACGGGATCCGCGGCCAGGGCCTCGCCACGTCGATGGTCCGTCCCTGGAACGTCAGCTCGGTCCCACCGTGGATCTCCTCGACCAGCCCGACCAGCATCTCCTCGGCCACCTCCATGAACTCGTGATAGTCGGCGTAGGCCTGGTAGAACTCGAGCATCGTGAACTCGGGGTTGTGGAAGCGGTCCATGCCCTCGTTGCGGAAGTCCTTCGCGATCTCGTACACCCGGTCGATGCCACCCACTATGCAGCGCTTGAGGTAGAGTTCATCGGCGATCCGCAGATAGAGGGTCGAGTCGAGCGCGCTGTGATAGGTCGTGAACGGTCTCGCGGTCGCCCCTCCGTAGACCGGCTGCAGGGCAGGGGTCTCGACCTCCAGAAACCCACGCTCGTCGAGGAAGTTCCGCAGGTACCGGACGATCCGGGCGCGTCGCGCGAACACCTCCCGGGCCTCGGGGTGGACCGCAAGGTCCGCGTAGCGCTGCCGGTAGCGGAACTCCTGGTCGGCCACCCGGTGGTAGGCGCGCGCCTCTCCGTCGCCCTCGACCACCTTGCCCAGCGGCAGCTGGCGCAGCGCCTTCGCCAGCACCGCGATCTCGCGCACGCGGACCGTCACCTCTCCCGTACGGGTCCGGAACAGCTCGCCCGCGACCCCAACGAAGTCACCGAGGTCCAGGTGATCGAGCAGGCCGAACACCTCCTCGCCCACCTCGTCGCGCCGCAGGTAGACCTGAATCCGCCCGCTGCCGTCGGCCAGATGCAGGAAGTAGGTCTTCCCGTGCGAACGCATCGATACGACCCGCCCAGCGACCCGCGCCGAGGCCGCCGGATTCTCGTCGCGGAAGGCCTCCAGAAGGGCGGCGGCGGTATCGTCGACGCGCCAGCTCGAAGGGTAGGGATCGATGCCACGCGCCTCCAGCGCCGCCAGCTTCTCGCGCCGCACAACCAGCGGATTCGTCTCGGTGCTCATGCTTCAACCATTACCAAGTCGGGAAGAAAGCGGCAGGGCGTTCAAAATGGCCCAGATGCAAGGCGCGCGACGAGCGTATTCCGAGGCGTACGATTGTACGCCGCAGGAAGACGCGAGGAGTGCAACGCAGCAGATGGGCCATTTTCAACGCCCTGCCAGCGAGTCGCCGGCGGTCTGTCGCAGATACTCCTCCATAAAGGGGGTGATATCCCCCTCGAGCACGCCCTCCACGTCCGAGGTCTCCCACCCCGTCCGGTGGTCCTTGACCAGCGTGTAGGGGTGCAGGACGTAGGAGCGGATCTGGCTGCCGAAAGCGATCTCCTTCTTCTCGGCTTCCAGCTCCTCGCGAGATTTCTCGCGCTCGGCCTTGAGGTACTGATAGAGTCTCGCTTTGAGAAGCCGCATGGCGGTCTCCCGATTGCGGTGCTGGCTCCGTTCGGCCTGGCTCTGAACGACGATGCCGGTCGGAAGATGGGTGATGCGCACGGCCGAGTCCGTCTTGTTGACGTGCTGTCCGCCGGCACCGCTCGCCCTGTAGGTGTCGACCTTGAGGTCCTTGTCCTGGATCTCGACGGTGATCTCGTCCGCGATGTCGGGATACACGAACACGGACGCGAACGAGGTGTGACGCCGGGCGTTCGCGTCGAACGGGCTAATTCGCACGAGTCGGTGAACGCCCTTTTCGGCTTTCAGGTAGCCGAAAGCGTAGTCGCCCTCGACCTCGACGGTGGCGCGGGTGATTCCCGCCTCCTCCCCGTCCTGGACGTCGACGACCCGATACTCGTAATCGTTCTGCTCCATCCACTTTGTGTACATCCGCAGCAGCATCATCGCCCAATCCTGGCTTTCCGTGCCCCCGGCGCCTGGATGTACGGTCAGGATCGCGCCCCGGAAGTCGTCCGCCTCGCGCAGCATCCCCCGGAACTCGAACCGTTCGACGCGCTCGACGAGCCCGGCCACGAGGTCTCCGAACTCCTCGGCGATTCCCTCGTCCCCCTCTTCGAGCAGCTCGGCCATGTCGTTGGCGTCGCGGAGCTCGCCCTTGAGGGCGTCGTATCCGTCGACCCATTGCTTATGCTGTTTGAGCTCGGCGAGAACGGTGCGGGCGCGTTCGTTGTCGTTCCAGAAGTCGGGCGACGCGCTCCTGGACTGGAGGTCGGCTACGCGCTCGCGCCGGGAAGCGAGGTCAAAGATAGCTCCCGAGGAGGTCCAACCTCTCCTCCAGGTCGCTCAGCTGGCGCCTGTATTCGCGTGCGTCGCTCATGAGGGCGGAAGATAGTCGCTGAGCGGGAGCCGCGCTCCCGGGTCCGCGAGTGTGGATACACTAGTCGGCCGCCACCGCGCTCTCCGGCCGGACGTCCCGCCGCCGGTCGACCACGAACAGCGAACCCGGGAAAGTCTTGGCGTAGCTTTTCATCTCGTTGGCAAGCTCGCTGACCCGCGCCGGATGGGTGAACTCGCGATGGATGTTGGTGACGCACCCGATCGATAGCGACATCAGGGGTGTTTCGCGGATTTTCCCCTGCCGATCCTCCGCGAGATAATGGCCCCGCTCGCGATCCTCGAGCGTGTACTGGAGCGGCATCAGCGTGTCGAACGTCTCGATGATCGCGCGCGACACGGGCTCCAAGTCTTCTACCGGAAGCGTAAAGATGAAGTCGTCCCCGCCCACGTGGCCGACGAACCCTTGCCGGGAAAGCCGGCGCACGATGTCCCGAAGGATCGCCGAGACGATCCAGATGACCCGGTCACCACGATGGTACGAGTGCTTGTCGTTGAACTCCTTAAACGAGTCGATGTCCGCGTAGCACACCGCAAACGATTCGCCCGTCGCTATGCGGCGCTGGATGTCGAGCTGGATGATTTTCGTCCCGGGCAGCATGGTCGTCGGATTCACGGCCACGTCGCGGGCGGCACGCTCGAGCACCATCCTCAGCCTCAGTTCCTGCTCGCGGCCGGTCTGCGTTCCGCTCAGGAACTCGTCCGCGCCGCGCTCGAACGCGGTCGCGATCTCCTCCATCCGGTGCTCGCGCGAGAAGAATACGATCGGAACCACGCAGTTGAACGAGTCGGCCTTGAGTCTTGTACACAGGTCCGCGGCCGCCTCGAATCCGCGGTCGGCGTCGATCAGGAGGAGCTCGACGATCCCCCGCTCCAGGGCGTGTTCGACTTCCCGCGGGGTTTCGCATCGACTCAGCTGGTTGTCGGGATCCCCGTCGAGAAAACCTTCCAACGCCTCCGGAAACCGCTCCGCCCGCGAGAGGTAGAGAACCCGCAGGCTCATCTGGTCCTCAGTCCGGTTCCGCCGCTGGACGGAAGGGACGCTGGAGGCGCACCACGTGGGGGCGCATGCCGCTTGTGACCGTCACCAGCGCGTCGTCGCCTGGGGGCGGCTCGGGCACGATGATCGCGTTGAGCTCCGGGTACCGTTCGACAATTGCGGCCGCCTCCGTGCATTGGGGGCCCTCCCGGCAGCTGACGACGAACAGACCCGTCGCGAGAATGTCGGCGACCACGCCCTCGGCCGTATACACGGTGACGCTCGCCATCCCCGAAGTCGGCTGGCCGGTGCGTGGGTCGATGACGTGCCCGTACCTCTTGCCCGCGATCTCCACGGAGCGGTCGTAGAAGGAGGAGGTCGACAGGCTGCCCGGGGGGAGCAGGAGATAGGCGTAGTTCCGTGACGGATCGTACGGGTCCCGCAGCTGGACCGGCCACAGCCCGTTCTCGGGGCCCGGACCGAAGAACAGCATCTCGCCCGCGAAATCCATGATCCCGGCGGTGGCGCCGGCCTCCAGCATCGCCTCGCGCATCCGATCCAGCGCGAACCCCTTGGCCGCGCCTCGCACGTCCAGCCTCATCCCCTCCTCGGGGAGGAAGATCGTGTGCGCGTCGAGATCGATCTCGATCTTCGAGTAGCCCACGTGCGAGAGGGCATCGTGAATCTCTTCGGGCGTAGGCGCGCGGTTGACCTGGACCCCGAACCCCCACAACTCCGCCAGCGGGCCGATGGTCGGCTCGAAGGCGCCGGACGTCCGGTCCGCCCAGCGCACCGTGGTGAGAACGATCCGCTCTGTCCAGGAACTCACGGCGACCGGCTGCTTGCCCGCTGCCTCGTTGATGGCGCGCAGCTCGCTGCCTTCAAGATTCAGGATGACCAGGCTCGCGACCGAGTCGGCCGCCGCGAACGCCGCCGCCAGCGCGCGCTGGGCGATCTCTTCGGTCTCCGCGTCGGCCACCGCACGCACTTCGGCGGAGAGCGCGACGTGTCGCCCAAATTCAGCCTCGTCGGACAGCAGCTCCGGATTGTCGAGCACCGACTCCGGCTCGGGGAGGCGCTCCCCCACGCCGGGAGTGGATCCCGCCGTGGCGCAGCCCGCCGCAACCAGGAGGGGGAGGAAAGCCCCAATTGGGCGCCATTTCATCAGTTTCGATCGCCGGTGCATCGCCATAAACTCGGCAAGTGTCCGCCGGTTAGCAAGCGTCCCCTGAGGCTAGGGTTGCACCAGCACGTAGCGGCTCGTCTCGCGGATCTGCATCTCGCGCCGAACCGGCATCCCCCCGTCGATCTCGACGCGAGTGAGGGTGGCGTTCGCATCGGTCTCGACCCTCCGCACGCGCCCGCTCTCGAGGGCGAAGAACATCTCGCCCTTCACGCGGATCCGCTCCTCAGCCGTCGTCGCGGCTGCCGAATCGGCCCCGGCCGGCCGATACGGGAACGGCAGGTAAATGTCCCCGTCGAAGACGATCACAGCGACAGGCTCCCCGTCTTCCCGCGTCACCCTCTCGAGGACGTAGGTGGATGACGTCACGACCGGCTCCGAGCGCGGCGACACGACCTTCACCTCCTGGGTCCAGCTGTCCCCCACCTTCAGGACCCGATCGGGAAACACGGGCTGGCTCTGCTCGAAGTACGACTGGAAATCGATCTCTCCGAACAGCGGGCGGGCGGTCTCCACGCCTCCGATCGAGAGAATTCGGCCCTGCGGGGTGATCTCCACCGTCAGCTGGACGCGCTCGGGGAGCTCGGTCTCCGCGGCGTGGACAGCGGTCGAGTCCGGCGGGAGACGGAACGTCCAGGCCAGGATGTAGTTCCCGCGCGGCGTGACATCCCTCACCGCTTCCTCGACCGTCATGTTCCTCTCGTAGGGATGGGTCGCCCGGCCCGAGACTGCGTTCGTATCGGGCACCGTCACCGCGCCTTCGGTGTGGTATTCGTAGAGAAGCGTGTCCCCTTCCTTGTACTCCAGGCGCAACCGAACTTCGGAGGGGGCGCCCCTCTCCCGGCAGGCGGAGATCGACGCGATCGCGAGGAAAAGAGCTACGATGTGCTTCAAGGCTCTCCGGCCAGGCTCGCCAGCGCGATGCCCTTCGATACGGGACCGATCCCGCCGACGGCGATCGTCATCTGTTCGAAACGCGCGTAGTCGTCCGCCCAGCCCGAGCCGGCGACGGCTTTGCGGAGCGACGTGGCCTCGGCGGTCCGGACTTCGCTGGTCCCCGTATCGGCGGGCCTCTCGGTCCACCAGAGTCCGGCCAAAAGGGCGAGGGCCGCGGCAACGGCGAGCGCCGGCGCGAGGGGGAAAGCGGTCCTGCGCGGGGCCGGCAACCGGACGACCGCCGGCGCTTCCGCGGAAGGGGACCACCGGGCCCAGAACACTTCCCAGTAGCCGGCTGGGGCCTCGAGCGGCTCGGAGCCGTACCAGCCCAGCGACTCGACCACGCCGGCGCATTCGCGCTCGAGCCGCCGGCAGCGATCACATCGCAAGAGATGCGTCTGCGCCGCGCTCTCGCCTACTGCGTCGAGGCGACCGTCGAGCAGGTCATAGACCCGCTGTGTGTCGAGATGCTCTGACCCGTTCATCGATCCGAACCCTCCTCGATCCATCCAGAGGACGCATTTTTCCGCAATGTGTTCAATCTCCGTGCCACGATCCGCGGCTCGACAGCACCCGGCGGAGCTTCTCCCGACCGTAGAACAGGTTCGAGCGCACGGTCGCCGGGGGACACTGGCAAAGGCTCGCGATCTCTTCCGTGGACAGGCCCTCGATGTCGTGCAGGGTCACGATCTCGCGTTGCCGGGGGGGGAGGGAGTCGAGTGCCCGTTCGAGCCGTCGGAAGAACTCGCGCTGCTCCACGACCCGATCCGGAGCTTCGGTCCCCTCCTCGTGCGGCGTCTCATCGAGGTTCTCCACCTCGACCTCGAACTCCTGGCCGCGACGCCGGCGCCGGATGTGATCAAGCGCGGTGTTGATGAGGATCCGCCGCGCCCACGGGAAGAAGGCCTCGGGACGCGAAAGCCCTCCCAGGTTCTGGAAGACCTTGACGAAGGCCTCCTGTAGCACGTCATCCGCTTCCTCGTGGGAGCCGCAGTAGCGTCGCGCGAGGCCGTAGAAGGCTCCCAGGTAGGCCGTCATCAGGTCGCGGAAGGACCGCTCGCTCCCCAGCTGGGCGTGGCGAACGAGCTCCGCCACCCGCTGCACTTCCGGGCTCGCCGACGCTTCGCCGCTTTCTCTCGCTTCCACCACCTTCACGACGCCTTCCCTCGTTGGCCTCTCTCCTCGACGCCCAGGATCCACGCGGCCACGCGTCCCACGGGCACGTCAGTGTGGATGCGCCAGTACTCCGCGTCCTCGAACAGCGCCGAGGAAGTGTCGTGGGCCGGGTGCCGCTCCAGGCGGGCGATGATCTCGCGAGCTCGATCACGCCAGCGCCGCATGTTCTCGGGCCGAAGATCGACCCATCCGGCTTCCGCCCACCGCTCCACGGTCTCCTCGTCGAGCGAGGCCCGCGCCTCCTCCTTGTAGGGAGGAGTCTTCATCTCCGGCCCCCGCAGGATGCGCCCGTCCGGGAGCCAGATCGGAATCCCGATCGACAGCATGCCGGCACGTAACGTTGCGTCATCGTAAACGAGATCGCTCGCCTTCGCGCTCAGCTGCTCGGGATCCGAATCGGCGACCGCGGCGAGCGAACCGGCCACGCGCTTGAGAAGGTAAGCCTCGTAGAGAAGCTTGGAGATCCGCGGCGGACCGAGCATCTCGAAAGCGATCGAATCCAATCCGCGCTCTGCTTCGAGCCGTCGCATCCGCTCGAGCGCTCGGTGGCGCATGACTCCCGCCCGATACGTGGGACCCAGCGTGGCGCCGTCGAGCGCGGCCACAACCTCCCTGCCGGTCGTGCCACCCTTGAGCTCGAGCAGCGCATCGGCCGCGATCTCTTCGGGGGTCACGTACTCCATCTGCCCAAGGGCAGTGACGGTTTCGAACTCCTCGCACGAGAACATGCCATTCTCGCCGGTGTCGATGTAGACGGATTCGAGGACCCTCGGCTTTCCCGCCGAATCGACGAGCTCCGACCATCCCTCAACCCCGCCGTTCAGCGCCTCTTCCACGCTCAACGCGCGCTCCGGGAGACAGTCGTAGAGGCGGATCGGACGCCCGCGGCGCAGCACAGGCCCGGCGCCGATCCGCTTCCACGCAATGGCGGCCGCCGGCTTGATCTCCTTGACGATGGGCGCATCGGGCGTCCTCGCGAGCAGGTACAACAGCATCGAATGCGCTCCCGCGATCGACGACTTCGAAAGGAGCGTCCTGCTCGGCCGCTCCTCGGAGTGAGTGTACGGGATGTTCAGCCCCATCCCGCCGCTGCCTGTCGTGCCCACCTTCAGGTATGCGGTCGTCCCCACGGCCGCGAGCCCTCCCCGAAGGATCTGCACGTGACGGATGAGCTGCGGGAGGGACAGCGTGGTCAGATGGCTCTCGATCGCGTCGCGCAGACCCTCGACGTTGGTCTCCCCGGCGTCGACGTCAGCGACCGCTTTCTGGATTCGACGTACGCTGTAGAACACGTCCTGATAGGCGAAAGCGGTGGCGGTGTTGATGCAGTCGATGACGACGTCCGGCCGGTGCCTGGTCAGCAGCCGGTACAGGAATGCCCGCTCGAGGATCTCGTTGGACAGCTCGTCCATCGTGTCCTCGATGATCGCGCGCCGCGTCTCGCGGTCCTTCAGGAGCCCCGCCCGGTCGTGGTCCTTGAGGCCCTCGCGCACGAACACGTTCCCCCACGCGGGCACGAAGCGCGTCTTGGTATCCGAGAAGCCAGCAGCGATCGCGGCAGCGGCTTCCTCCGCCTCTTCGCGGTGGAGCGAATGGACGACGATCTCGGCCGGCTCCTCGGGGACGAGGACCCGGGCAATGGCCGACCCAACGAGACCCCAACCGCCCAGGATCAGCACCTTCTTGTCTTTCAGGTCCACGGCCCCTCTTCGCTGTGGCGCGAGCCCTCAGTGGCCGGGAGATCGACCAGTGCGAGCAGCCGCGCCATCTCCTCACGTGCCAGGCGCCTCCAGCGACCCGCTTCTAGCCCCGTCAGGGTCACGAACGCGAAGCGGGTTCTCACGAGTCGTTCGACCCGGCCCCCGCATGCTTCCACGATCCGCCGCACTTCCCGCTTCCTTCCCTCGGTCAGAACGAGCTCGAGCGTGCGGCGCTCACCGGAACGCCCGACGATGCGGCACCGGAACGGCCCCGCGCGTCCGTCCTCGAGGACGATCCCCCGCCGCGCGGCATCCGCCAGACGTCGCCCGTCGAGCGGGCCGCCCACCTCTGCCCGGTACTCGCGCTCGACCTCCCAGCGGGGGTGCGTGAGGCGGTGCGCGAGCCGTCCGTGCGTGGTCAGGAGCAACAGCCCCTCCGTGTCGAGGTCCAGGCGGCCGATGTAGATCAGACGCTCACCTTCGGGTTCGCGGATCAGGTCGTACACCGTTGGCCGCCGGCCCGGGTCCGAGCGCGCGGTCAGCACGCCGGCCGGCTTGTGGAGCGCGATCCCGATCGCGCTGCCGGGCGAGACCTCCGCGAAACGGGCCGTCACGCGCCGCCCCTTGAGCACGACCTCGTCCGACACGGGATCGACCGTCGTGCCGAGCTTGGTCACTACCTGCCCGTTGACCTCGACCAATCCCGCAGAGATCAGGTCCTCGCTCTTCCTGCGCGACGCGACCCCAGCCTGCGCCAGGAAGCGCTGCAGGCGGACCCGCGTCACCACTACTCCTCGTCGGCGGCAACGTGCTCGCCGAACGCTGGAGCGGCAAGTTCGTCCTCCAGTTGAAGCTCCTCCTGTCGCTCGCGGTCCGCGAACAGGATCTCGAGCTCGTCGGGACGCGGCAGGGAGTCGAGGGACGGAAGGCCGAAGTACTCCAGGAAGTGATCCGTCGTCCCGTAAAGGAGCGGCCGCCCCATCCCCTCCTCCCGTCCCGCGATCCGCACCAGCTCGCGATCGACGAGCGTCTTGAGCACGCCTTCGACCGCGACCCCGCGGATCGACTCGAGCTCGGCGCGAGTCACCGGCTGCTTGTAGGCTACGATGGACAGCGTCTCCAGAGCCGCCTGAGACAGCCGCGGCGAGGCGCCCGACGCCCGCAGCTCACCGACCCAACTGGCAAACTCGGCGCGCGTGACGAGGCGATAGCCGCCCGCCACCTCCTGCACCTGGAACGCCCGCGTCTCGCGCAGATAATCGGCGTTTAGCTCACGCACGAGATCCGCGATCACCGAAGGCGTGACCTCTTCGAGCATGCCGGCCAGCCGGCGCGAGGAAAGCGGTTCCTCCGCCGCGAACAGGAGCGCCTCGAGGATCTGCTTGGGCGTTGCGGCGGAATCGTTCATGCGACCCCGTCCCCTTCTCCGGCGGCATAGACGTGGATCTCCCCGAACGTTTCCCCCTGGCGCAGCCGAACCTCTCCCTCGCGCACCATCTCGAGGAGCGCCACGAACGTGACGATCCAGTGCGAGCGGGGCTCTCCGGCGACGAACAGGTCGCGGAAGCTCGTCTGTCCATCGCGTCTCAGCCGCTCTCGCACGAAGTTGACCTTCTCCTCGATCGTGACCGCCAGCGGCTCCAGATGGTGGACGCGGTCGCGCCGGGCCTCGTCGATCAGCCGGGTGAACGACCTCAGCAGATCGCCGAGAGAGACGCGGTCCTCTGGTTCGGGCATGCCAGGCCCGGATTCCCTTTCGAGCTCGTCGTCCCACTCCTGAAGGCCGCGTGGGAACACCAAACGGCCGGCGGACTCGCGATCCCGCAGCTCTTCCGCGATCTCGCGAAACTGCTGGTACTCGAGGATCTTGAGCACCAGCTCGCGACGCGGGTCCTCGATTTCCTCGTCGTCCTCCAGCTGGGGCCGCGGCAACAGCATCTGCGACTTGATCCTCAGCAGTGTGGCGGCCATGAGCAGGAACTCGCCGGCGCTCTCGAGCCGCTCGGCCGTCATCCCCTGGAGGTAGCCCAGGAATTGCTCGGTTATGAGCGCGATCGGAATGTCCCAGATGTCGACCTCGTTCTTCTGGACGAGGTACACCAGGAGATCGAGCGGCCCCTCGAAATCGAGGGACTCGATCCTTACGGTGTGACCGGACCGCGCTTCGTCTGCCATAGCCCAATCGCCTCGTGGACTTCGCTCATCGTTTCGCGCGCCACCACCCGTGCGGCGTCGCGTCCGGCCGCCAGGATCTCCCGGATCCTCTCGGGCCGCGAGCGCAGCTCCGCAGCCCGCTCGCGCATCGGCCGGAACTTCTCGATCAGGATGTCCGCCATCATCATCTTGTCCTCGAAACAGCCGAGCACCGCCGAGCGGCACTCCACGTTCACGCGTTCGATCGTGGCTTCGTCGGAGAGCAGCTTGTGCCAGGCGAACACGTTGCACACCCACGGTCGCCCGGGGTCAGTGCGTCTGAGCCTCAGCGGATCGGTGAAGGCGGTCCCCATCTTCTTTCGGATCGTTTCGGGGTCGTCCAGTATCCCGATGTGGTTACCCCTCGACTTGGACATCTTCGTCTGTCCGTCCAGGCCCAGGATCCGCTTGGCCTCGGTCAGCAGCGGCTGGGGCTCCGGGAACGTCTCTCCGAACGCGTTGTTGAAGCGGCGCGCGAGCACACGCGCCAGCTCCAGGTGCTGGACCTGATCCTCGCCGACCGGAACCCGGTCCGCCTTGTAGATCAGGATGTCGGCGGCTTGCAGCACCGGATACATCAACAGTCCGGCGTTGATCGCCTCCCCCTCGCCACCCGATTTGTCCTTGAACTGGGTCATGCGCTGAAGGTGCCCCAGCGGGGCGAGCGACGTGAGGATCCAGCACAGCTCCGTGTGCTCGGGAACCTCGGACTGGAGGAACAGGTGGCACCTGTCCGGGTCCAGCCCCGCCGCCAGGAGCGACACCGCCATGTCCTCGATCGCCGCCGGGAACTCCGCCGGATCGTAGTCCCCCGTGATCGCGTGATAGTCGACAATCGAGTAGAAGCACTCGTAGTCGTCGGTCAGGCGAATCCAGTTCTCGACCGCTCCGTAGTAGTTGCCCATGTGAAGCTCGCCGGTCGGCTGGATCCCGCTGAGGACCCGGCCGCGGAGCGGAGGAGCTTTGCTCAAGAAATCCCCGACGCAATGCGGACCAGTACCTCGGTCGCGATCCGGGCCGGCAGGAAGATCGTGCTGAGGAGGCCGGGGATGAACAGCAGGAGGAACACGAGCAAGAGGCCGTACTGCCCCATCGACTGATAGGCGTAGGCCGCTGGCTTCGGAAGCAGGTTGGCGACGACGTGCGAGCCGTCGAGCGGCGGTATCGGCAGCAGGTTGAACAGGGCCAGAACGAAGTTCAGCAGGATGCCGTACGTGCAAAGCCGCCACACCGGATCCGACGCCCCTTCTCCGCCCACGATCATCCCCGCCACCGCGAGGACCCCCGCGAAGACGAGGGCCAAGAGGATGTTCGAGGCGGGCCCCGCGAGCGAGACCGTGATGTCCCCCATCTTGCGATCGCGGAAATTCTGCGGGGTCACCGGGACGGGCTTGGCCCACCCGAACAGGATCCCCGACCCGGACAGGATCAGCATGCCGGGGACCAGGATCGACCCGAATAGGTCGATGTGCGGCAAGGGGTTCAAGGTCAGCCGCCCGAGCATCCGCGCGGTCGGGTCTCCCCACCACTCGGCGACGTACCCGTGGGCGCATTCGTGCACGATCACCGAGAACAGGAGCACGGGGAGCACATAGACGATCGACTCGATCATTGTCGGCGGTTCTCTGGGGGATGGTGGGTCTTGAATGTGGACGGGCGAGCCGACAAACTACCCCGCGGCCGTCCTCGATGTCAAAGAACTGCGATTGCCGCGGGGCGGGCGGCCGGGTATCTTCTTGCCCCTCGAACATCGAACATCCCGGGTGCCCGCCCGGGCCCGCCCATTCAGCATACGGAGAGTGTCGTGCCGAACGTCAAGTCCGCCGAAAAGCGGGCCCGTACCAACGAGAAGCGCCGCGAGCGCAACCGCCGTGACCGTTCCCGCATGCGGACGGCGATCAAGAAGGTCCGGCAGGCGGACTCCGCAGAGACCGCCCGCAACGCCCTGCAACAGGCCGAAAGCCTGCTCGACCGCATGGCCGGCAAGGGCGTCATCCACGGCAACACCGCGGCCCGCCAGAAGTCGCGGCTCCATGCCCACGTGCAAGGACTCGAGCGCTAGCAGGACGTTGAAAACGTCCTGTCGAGTTCTTCAATGATCTGCTAGTGCAGTACACCCTCCGTCGCCGAGAAACGACGTGGGTAGACGGCGATCCCACACACATCGAAGCCCGTGTGGGCGCACAGCACGGGTCCGAGTGGCAGCGAGAACCGGATGTCCACCCCAGCCCCGGTGCCGGCCAGGAGCTCCTCGAGCCGAGCCGCCGCCGCCTGTCCGCGCCGCCCCGCGTGGGTGACCGCCGCCACCAGCGGGACCCCGAGGCCGAACTCGCCTTCCACCAGCTGCACCGTCCGCTCGACGCGGGTCGTCTCGCCGATGACCCTCTCGACCAGGGTCAACCGACCATCCTCCAAGGACAGGATGGGGCGGTCTTCGGCGTCCCGCGAGCCGGATGCCCGCCCCCGTTCCAGACGCCCGCCGAGGTACAGGAAGTCGAGCGAATAGACGGAGAAGTAGACCCGCGTCG
>DASQEN010000268.1:0-1523 GCA_035633635.1 Gemmatimonadota bacterium
CTCTACGGCGCAACGCCCTGTTGCCGCTCTGGGTGCCTCACACCGCCGGGAGGCGCATGTCTCACGCGGGCCGTCTGCGCGGCAAGCACCGAGGGCGCTCTCCCGGCGGTGGTCAGCTCTCTACGCCGGGCAGTCTGAGGGAGCGCCTGGCCCGCGGCCAGGCTCTCTCCCTCTCAACCTCCCAACAAGGGAACGAAACCTCTCCCTCACCCGAGAGGTTGCCCTATGAGCGTCGAGGCCGAGCCCTCGGCCGGAGCCGAGCGGTCCCCGGACGGGACGCCGCTTGTCGACATAGAGCACCTGAAGGTCTTCTTCCCGATCAAGAAGGGATTCATCGTCAACCGCGAGGTCGGGCGCGTCCACGCCGTGAACGACATGACCCTGTCGATCTCGGAGGGCGAGACCGTCGGCCTCGTGGGAGAGTCCGGCTGCGGGAAGACGACGATGTCGCGGACGATCATGCGCCTGATCGACGCCACCGAGGGGACGCTGCGCTTCCGCGGCGACGACATCACGAGCGCCGGCCGCAAGCAGCTGGAGCCGCTGCGGCGCGAGATGCAGATGGTGTTCCAGGACCCGTTCGCGTCCCTGAACCCGCGCAAGCGCGTCGTCCAGATCATCGGCCAGCCGCTGCGACTGCACGGCACGCCGCGCGACCAGGTCGAGGACCGGGTCCGCGAGCTGCTCCGCCGCGTGGGCCTCGCCCCCGAGCACCTGAACCGCTATCCGCACGAGTTCTCCGGCGGACAGCGCCAGCGCATCGGCGTGGCGCGCGCTCTCGCCCTCGAGCCGCGCCTGATCGTGCTGGACGAGCCCGTCTCGGCGCTTGACGTGTCGGTCCAGGCCCAGATCATCAACCTCCTCGACGACCTCCAGGAGGAGTTCGGGCTCACCTACCTGTTCGTGGCGCACGACCTCTCGGTGGTCAGGCACGTCTCGAACCGGATCGCCGTGATGTACCTCGGCAAGCTGATGGAGCTCTCGCCCTCGGAGGAGCTCTACACCAAGCCGATCCACCCGTACACGTTCGCCCTCCTGTCGGCGATCCCGATCCCGGATCCCAAGGAGAACCGCCTCCGCGAGCGCATCGTGGTGGGCGGCGAGCCGCCCAACCCGATCGACCCTCCCTCCGGCTGCGTCTTCCACCCCCGCTGCCCCCGCGCAACGGACATCTGCAGCGAGATCGAGCCCCCGCTCGCCCGCTACCCCAACGGCCACCTGGCGGCCTGCCACCACCCCCTGAACGTCTCCGCCGAGGAGATCAAGGCGGCCGTCAAGGACGAAGCCAGCCCCCTCTCAGCGGGCGACGAGCTCCCCTCGCGCTCTGAGGCGAACGGCTCAACGCAGAGCGCCTGAGCCCTCTCTAGCCGGGCCGCGGCGGTCACCCTACCTCGCAGAACGCTGCCCCAAACGGAACGCTCCGTTTAGAGGCAAGTTTCTGCACAACTTCTTGCACAAAAGGTTGGTATTCCCCCGGAAGATGTGCAAGTCTGGCCTTAGTTGCACGGTATTTACGCACCGAC
>DASQEN010000269.1:0-7311 GCA_035633635.1 Gemmatimonadota bacterium
ACGGTGAAGATCGCGGAAGGCAGACCGCTCGCGGGAGACCGCGTCGCGGACGTGTGCGTTATCGGCGCAGGTATCGCCGGCCTGACGACGGCCCTCGAGCTTCAGCGATCCGGGCAGAGAGTCATCGTCCTCGACGACGGCCCTATCGCCGGTGGCGAGACCGAGCGGACGACGGCTCACCTCAGCGCCGTCCTCGGCGCGTGCTACTACGAGCTCGAAAGGCTCCATGGCGAGAGCGGCGCGCGCGTCGCCGCAACGAGCCATACCGCGGCGATCGCCTGGATCGAGGCGATGGCGTCGCAGATCGGCAGCGCCTGCGAGTTCGAGCGGCTGGACGGCTACCTTTTCGTCCCACCCGGGGGTGATCCCACCGTCCTGGACCGGGAGCTCGCGGCGGCGCATCGTGCCGGGCTCACGCTCGTCGAGAGAATCCCGTGCGCGCCGTTCGCGACCTTCGACACCGGACCGTGCCTCCGATTCCCCGATCAGGCCCAGATCCATCCACTGCACTACATGGCCGGCCTCGCGGCTGCGTTGAAGAAGGCCGGCGGCGAGATCTGCACCGGCACCCATGTAACCGCCATCGAGGATGGGCTTCCGGTGCGCGTCAAGGCCGAGGGAGGCACGGTTCGCGCCAGCGCCGTCGTCGTCGCCACGAACACCCCGGTGAACGACCGTTTGGCGATTCACACGAAGCAGGCCGCCTACCGGACCTACGTGATCGGCGCCCGAATCGCGGCCGGATCGGTGCCGCGAGCGCTCTACTGGGACACCTGCGAGGACCCGGAATCGCAGTCCGCTTCGAAGGCTGCGTATCACTACGTCCGGCTCGCCGGCATCTCCGCCACACCCGGCACGGAGCTCCTCATCGTGGGAGGCGGCGATCACAAGACCGGGCAGGCGCACGACGCCCCGGAGCGATTCGCGCGGCTCGAGGCGTGGACCCGCGAGAGGTTCCCGATCGACTCGATCGCGTACCGGTGGTCGGGCCAGGTGATGGAGTCGGTCGATTCCCTGGCCTTCATCGGCCGCAATCCGGGCGACCAGAACGTCTTCATCGCCACGGGAGACTCCGGCAACGGCATGACGCACGGGACGATCGCCGGAATGCTGCTCTCTGAGCTGGTCCAGGGGCGGGATCACGACTGGCTGAAGCTCTACGACCCCACCCGCCTGACTCTCGGCGCCGCCGCGGACTTCGCCCGGGAGAACGCCAACGTCGTCGCGCAGTATGCCGACTGGGTGACTCCCGGCGACAAGAGCTCCGTCGACGAGGTCCGCCGCGGAGAAGGGGCGATCCTCCGGCGGGGAGCCCGCAAGATCGCAACCTACAGGGACCATACGGGCGTCCTCCACGAGTGTTCCGCCGTCTGCGTGCATCTCGGCGGACTCGTGGGCTGGAATCCTCTCGAGAAGACGTGGGATTGTCCCTGCCACGGCTCCCGATTCGATCGCCTCGGAAACGTCGTCAACGGGCCCGCGAACAGCAACCTCGCAGACGTCGAGGACGGGGGGCCCGATCAGGACTGAGAAGAGGGATCGAGCCGTTTCCTGCCGCTTCGGAGTGCGCCTGTGCGTCCATCTCCCCGCGTCAGGTGGCATGGGCCTTGCGCTAGGTGGCGCGTGAAAGATCTACGCTCCGAAATGAAGAAACTGCCGCGCGCTCTTCGCTTCGCGAGACGTCCGCTCGTGGTCGCGCTCTCGCTGGTCCTGCTCGTCTTCGTGGCTTCGTTATTCGTGGACGAACCCCTTCGCCGAAGCATCGAGCGCAGGATGAACGACAGGCTCCAGGGCTACGACGTCCGCCTTCCGAAGCTGCGGGCTCGCGTCTTCTCGCTCTCGATCGCGCTCGAAGGTCTCACCGTGAGGCAGAAGGCGCACCCCGAACCCCCGGTCCTCCACATCGAGCGCCTCACGACGAGGGTTCACTGGCGCGCGCTGCTGTCTGCCCGACTCGTGGCGGACGTCCTCCTGGAGCGGCCCCGCGTCGACATGAACCTCATCCAGCTGCGGGAGGAGGTGAAGGACGGAGTCCCCGTGAATGAACGGGGCTGGCAGGAGGCGCTACAGGAGGTCACTCCCCTGAAGATCGACCTCTTCCGGGTGGAGGGCGGGACGGTCACGTACGTCGACGAGGACGCGGCTCATCCCATCCGCATGACCTCTCTGCGGATACGGGCGAATGACATCCGGAACGTCAAGTCGAAGCCCCTGGTTTATCCGTCGCCCATTTACGCCGAGGCCACCCTTTTCGGATCGGGCCGCGGCGTTCTCGACGGCCACGCCAACTTCCTGGCTGAGCCGTATCCGGGCTTTCATGCTCTCTTTCACCTCGACGCGGTTCCTCTCGATGCCCTGTCCCTTCCGGTACGCTCGCACACGTCCTTCGTCCTCGCGGGCGGGATTCTCGCCGCCGCCGGGGACCTGGAAACGTCCCCGGCGGTGCGAAACCTCCGGCTCTCGAAGCTCTCGCTTTCAGGCGTGAAGCTGGACTACGTGCAGGCGAAGGCCGGCTCCGCCGAACCGCGCGCCGCGGCGACGCCTCCGCCCGCCAGAGCGACGGCGAAAGTGAAGGGGGCGCCGTCGCCAGACCCTGAGTGGGCCATCAGGCTGGACAAGGCCCTGATCTCGTCGAGCGAGCTCGGTTTCGTGAATCGCGCGAAAGACCCGGGGTATCGCGCGTACTTCTCCCGGCTCGAGGGTTCGATTTCGGATCTCGGAAACCACGCCTCGGGGGCCCGGGCGCGCTACGACCTGCGCGGGCGGTTCCTCGGGAGCGGAGAGACCCGGCTCACGGGATCCTTTCGGGAAGGCGCCTCGAGCCCCGACTTCGACCTGAACCTCCGAATCGAGGCCACGGACATGACGCTCATGAACGACCTGCTCAGGTCTTACGGGAAGTTCGACGTGGTGGCCGGCTCCTTCTCGTTCTATTCCGAGCTGACGGCCCGGGACGGCAATATCGAGGGCTACGTCAAGCCGCTGTTCAAGGGACTGAATGTCTACGACCGGCGGCAGGACCAGGAGAAGTCGATCTTCCGCAAGCTCTACGAGATGCTGGTCGGAGGCGTCGCGGGACTCCTGAAGAACCAGGAGCGGAAGCAGGTGGCGACGGTGGCGACCGTGTCGGGGCGCCTCGACCAGCCGGAGACGAGCGGATGGCAGATTGCGGTGAGGCTCGTCGGGAACGCATTCTTCCGTTCGATCCTCCCCGGCTTCGATCGCGAGCTGGGCCACCTGATGGACAAGGAAACGAAGAAGAAGGAGCGACCCGGACCCGCCGCCGGCGCGCTGAGGGCGGATGCGCCGTGAGGATTGGCGCGATCGCGGAAAGCCTTCGCGAGCGTGCGGCCGTGCTCCTCGGAATCGGTCCCCGCCCTCTCCTCGAGACCCACAGCACCCTGATCCTGGCTCAGGCTCTCATGGTCGCGGCGAAGGTCGGGCTCTTCGAGGCCCTCGGTTCCTCGGCCCTGACGCCAGCCCAGGTCGCTGCGCGTTGCGGGACAGACGAGCGTGCCACGGCAAAGCTCCTCCGCGTTCTCGAGGCCACCGGTTACGTCCGGACAGTGGCCGGAAAGAGCTGCACTCTCACGGCGGACGCCCGTAAATGGCTGCTCCCCGGAAGCGAACAGTCGCTCCACGACAGCCTGCTCTTCCGGTTCGTGGAGTGGAGCTGGATCGGGGGCCTGGAGAGCTTCGTCCGCTCTGGCCGACCACTCGACATCCACGCCGGAATGCCCGCTTCGGAGTGGGATCTCTACCAACGCGGCATGCGCTCTTTGGCGTCCGTCCTCGTCCGGGAGGTTGCCTTAAGGACTCCGGTCCCGAGGGGCGCCCGGGCGATGCTCGACCTCGGTGGCTCCCACGGCCTCTTCTCTGGCGCGCTCTGCGACCGGCATCCCGGCCTGCACGCCGAGATCCTCGACCTTCCCGAAGCCGTGGAGCAGGCCGCGCCGATGCTCGCCCGGGAGGGACGCGGAGACCGCGTGCGGCTCCGCGCCGGGGATGCGCTGGCCGAGGATCTCGGCGTCATGGCGTTCGACCTCGTATTCGTCTCGAACCTGCTTCACCACTTCGAGCCTTCCCAGAGCCGGGACGTAATCCGGAGGGCCGCCCGTGCCCTGCGGCCCGGCGGAATTCTGGTGATTCAGGAGCTGTTCACGCCGTCCTCGATCAGCCAGGACGGCCAGGTCGGCGCCCTCGCGGACCTCTACTTCGCACTCACGAGCGCGTCCGGCACGCTGTCCGTGAACGATCTGGCGGCGTGGCAGAGGGAGGCAGGCCTAAAGCCGAGGCGGCCCGTCCGGTTCGCGATGTTTCCGGGAGCCGGCCAGCAGAACGCGACGAAGCCCGGATCGCCGAAGTGAGGACGGACGTGGCGGCCCCGCGGCACAGGGGTTGCGTCATCGCGAGCCGGAGGATCCCAATGGACAACATCTACAGCCAGGCAGTCGAAGACCAGGCCAGAAAGAGCGCCCGCGAGGTCCGGAAGGTCGGTGATGACGTCAGGAAGCAGTTCGACGACGCGGTCTCGCGCGGCAAGGACGCCGTCGAGGAATTCGGATCCGAGGCCCAGGCCGTAGCCGACCGCGCGCGCGCCTACATGGAGTCCGCGCGCAAGAAGGCCGGAGAGGCCACCGAGCGCGTCACGACCTATGCGGACGAGAACACCGCCCTCGTGACCGTCGCCGCCTTCGGGATCGGGCTTCTCGTCGGACACCTCGTCACTCGGAAATGGTGAGCCCCTCGTCGGCGCGCTCTCTCCCTGAAGCCGCATTCTGACGACCCGAGTGACGTCATGAACTGGCTCTTCCTGCTCGGTCTCGCTGTCGTCATCGCCGCCATCGCGGCCGTTACGGGCATCAAACCCAACAAGACCAGACCCGTTGCCCACTCCCGCATGATGGGAATCGGTCGCTTTGTTCTTCTGGTTTTCGCGGTTCTCCTGGCCTATGCCGCGTTCCGGGCTCGACAGGGCTGACGCCCCACTCGAGGCCACTCACGTCGCGACAGCGCCCCGTTGGGCTCCCAGGCCGCGCCGGGCCCTCGCGAACGCGAGGGCGGCGCGGACTATCTCGAGGCCGCATGTCGTGTTCATTCCCCGATTGCAGAGGACCGTCGGGGTGGCGGCGTTTCTGGCCAGGCACCGAGGAAACCGGTTCGCCTCGTCGGTGCTGATGGAACCCATGAGAAAGGCATACTTCTTCCATTCCTTCTCGAGGTCCGCGCGGCGAGCGCACAGGATGGCCGCGTCCTCCAGACCAGCCAGCGTCGCAAGCCAGCTTCGCACTTCCTTCGTCACCTCGGTCCGTGCATCGGTTCCAGGCTCACCTGCGGCACGCGCATTGCTGACCGCGGAGTCTCCAGGGGCACTTCCGGAAGGCGAGCATTAGGAGTGGAGACACAGATGACATCCCGCAGAAGCGACCCGAAATCCCGCCCGGGACAGGACCGATCCGGTTCGGCGTCAGGAAAGTCGGGAACGCAGCCCCACCCGCCCGCCGAAGCCCTCCCCCGGAGCCCCGAGATTCCGGCAAGCTCCAAGGCCGCCGGGTGAAATCCTGACGACGAATCAGGGACTGAGGATCAACGACAACCAGAACTCGCTCAAGGCTGGTCCCCGCGGCCCCACGCTCCTCGAGGACTTCCACCTTCGGGAAAAAATCACCCACTTCGACCACGAGCGGATCCCGGAGCGCATCGTTCACGCCCGAGGCTCCGGGGCCCACGGGTTCTTCCAGGTTTACGAGAGCATGTCCCGATACACGAAGGCGGGGTTTCTCCAGGACCCGAGCGTCCGGACTCCGGTGTTCGTCCGGTTCTCGACGGTGGCAGGCTCGCGGGGGTCGACGGACCTGGCGCGGGACGCCCGCGGGTTCGCCGTCAAGTTCTACACGCAGGAAGGGGTCTACGACCTCGTCGGCAACAACATCCCGGTCTTCTTCATCCAGGACGCCATCAAGTTCCCCGACCTCATCCACGCCGTCAAGCCCGAGCCGGACAACGAGATGCCCCAGGCGGGGTCGGCACACGACACGTTCTGGGACTTCATCTCCCTGATGCCCGAGACCATGCACATGATCATGTGGGTCATGTCGGACCGAGCGATTCCGCGCAGCTACCGGATGATGGAGGGTTTCGGCGTCCACACGTTCCGGTTCGTGGATGCCGAGGGAGCCTCGCGCTTCGTCAAGTTCCACTGGAAGCCGATGCTCGGAGTCCACTCCGTAGCCTGGGACGAAGCGCAGAAGATCTCGGGAAAGGACTCCGACTTTCACCGCCGGGACCTCTGGGAGGCGATCGAGCAGGGCCACTATCCCGAGTGGGAGCTCGGCGTCCAGATCGTCGAGGAGGCTCGGGAACACGACTTCGACTTTGACCTCCTGGACCCGACGAAGCTCATTCCGGAGGAGCTGGTCCCGGTCGAGCGGATCGGACGGTTGACGCTGAACCGCAATCCCGACAATTTCTTCGCTGAGACCGAGCAAGTTGCATTCCATCCCGGTCACGTCGTGCCGGGCATCGATTTCTCCGACGATCCGCTGCTTCAGGGCCGGCTCTTCTCCTACACCGACACCCAGCTGATCCGGCTGGGCGGGCCGAACTTCCACGAGATCCCGATCAACCGGTCCGTGGCCCCCGTCCACAACAACCAGCGCGACGGCCACATGCGCCAGGCGATCAACTTGGGCAAGGCGTCCTACGAGCCGAACTCGATCGGTGGCGGCTGCCCGATGCAGGCGCGCGCCGCTGCCGGCGGCTTCGTCACGTTCCCCGGTCGCCTGGAAGGCGCGAAGGTCCGCGAGCGCTCGGAGAAGTTCTTCGACCACTTCAGCCAGGCTGCCCTGTTCTTCCGAAGCCAGTCCGACGCCGAGAAGGACCACCTCGTCGAAGCCCTCCGCTTCGAGCTGGGCAAGCTCGAGAGGCCGCACATCCGCCGGAGGATGGTGGCGATGCTCGGGCTCGTCGATGAAAGTCTCGCCCTGCGGGTCGCCGAGGGCCTTGGAATGCCGGAGATCCCGAAGCTGGAGCACCCTGTCAACCACAGCGTCCCCGCCGACGGAGATGCCGCGCGGTTCCAGTCGATCGTGAAAGGCCCTGTGGAAACGACATCCCCCGCGTTGAGCATGGCGAACACCGTCAAGGACGCGGTACTGACGCGGAAAGTCGCGATCCTGGCCAGCGACGGAGCCGACACGGCGTCGATCAGGACGATGCAGGACGCCCTGCTCGCGGCGGGCGCGCAGGGAAAGGTGGTCGCGACGCATCTGGGGGTGCTGAAGGGGGCTGAAGGCGACGAGCTGCCCATCG
>DASQEN010000270.1:0-9362 GCA_035633635.1 Gemmatimonadota bacterium
CGGGTCCACGGACCGCACGGCGGAGATCGCGGTGCGACTGGGGGCTCGGGTTCTCCCTCAACGATCCCCCGGGATCGCCGCCGCGTATAACGAAGGGATCGCGGCGACGCGCGGCGATTGCGTGGCCTTCATCTCTCATGATGACTTGTGGCACCCCATGAAACTCGAAAAGCAGGCGGCGTTCCTCACGCAGAATCCATCGGTCCAGATCTGCGTCTCCCACGTGCGGCACGTGCTCGAGGGGCCAGCCGCGCCTCCGGGCTTCCGCCAAGAGCTTCTGGATCGACCCGTCCCGGGGATGATCATGGAAGCGCTCGTGGCCCGTCGAGTAGCATTCGATCGAGTCGGCTCGTTTGACCCCGCATTCAGTGTCAGCAACGACACCGACTGGTTCGCCAGGGCGCGTGACCGCGGTTTTGCCATCGCGGTGCTGCCCGAGACGCTCGTCATCAAGCGTGTGCACACTGCCAACACGACGTTGAAACCAGAGGGATTCAGCCAGCAGTTGCTGGACGTCGTACGTGCGTCGGTGGCGCGGAAACGATTGCGAACGCCGAGGGAAGCCCTTCCTTGAGAGTCAGCGTGCTGATCCCTTGCCACAATGCGGCGCGGTACGTCGAAGAAGCGCTCGAATCCGCCTTCTCTCAGGGGGTCGATCTCCACGAAGTCGTGATCGTCGACGATGGTTCCACCGACGGAAGCGGGGACCGCGTCCGAGCCTTCGGCGACCACGTGCGAGTTCACCGGCAGACGAACACGGGTATCAGCGGGGCACGAAACGCAGCGCTCGCCCTGGCAACGGGCGACGTGATCGCGTTCCTCGATGCGGACGACGTGTGGCCGGACGGAAGCCTGCGCGCTCGCCTCGAGGCCCTCATGACGGACGATTCCATCGACTATTCCTACGGCCGGGTCGAGCAGTTCATCAGCCCCGATGTCTCTCCGGAGTCGGCGAGTGCGCACGCGACCGCGATTGTGGATCCGCGGCCAGCACGACTGGCGGGCGCGATGCTCGTGCGCCGGCAGGCGTTTACGAGGGTCGGCGGTTTCAGTCCCATCTTGCGCGTTGGAGAGACCCTGGACTGGGTCGCACGCGCTGACGACCTCGGAATCCCCAACCGCTCAATCCCCGATCTCGTCCTCAAACGCCGCCTGCACGCGACCAATACCGGCCTGATGAAGCAAATGAGCCGGGGCGACTATCTCGCTGTAGCACGCGCTGCGTTGGCGCGCAGACGCCAGGCGGCGCGTAAGGGCGATCTCAGTACGGGTGCTCCGCAAGGAGCGTCATGATGCCGCACACCCGTTATGGACCTTGGCCCACCCCCGCCCAACGGCTCCTTCTCGACGCCGCGTTATGCGAATCTCCCAAGTCGCTCACGGCTTTCGAGGAGTGGCTGAAATCCGTCGATCTGAAGAGGGAGGTCGGCTGGAGCTCACTTCGTCTCTTGCCGCTGGCCTACCAAAACCTCTCGCGCCACGGCTGCACCGACCCCAGAATGGCACTCCTTAAGGGAGTGTACCGGCGGGTCTGGTCGGAAACGAACCAGCTCTTTCACCGAACCGAGCCCGTCCTTCGGTCCCTTCGAGATGAGGGGGTCAAGGTGCTGCTTCTCAAGGGTGCGCCAATCGCACTCGGCTACTATAGGAACTTATCACTGCGCGCGATGAGCGACCTGGACGTATGCATCCGCACCGAGCAGTTCGAGGCGGCAGCACGGATACTGAAGGAATGCGGTTGGAATCCTCGAGTACCTATTGGTCCAAGGGTCAAGTACAGTCATAGCGTAGAGTTTGAGCACAAACGGCTCGGCACGATAGATCTGCACTGGCACATACTGAAAGAGGCGCCTCACGAGGACGCCGACGCAAGGTTTTGGGCCGCTTCCGAGCCCCTCGACTTTGTAGGACTCCCGGTTCGGCAACTCCATCCTGAGGACGCCCTGTTGCACACGGTAATCCATGGCTTGTGCTCGAACCCGGATCCGCCGATCCGTTGGATCACCGACTCCCTCGCGATCCTGGCCGCGCGGAGTGGGGATATCGAATGGCCGCGCTTGCTCGCGTCTGCCGAGCGGCACCGAGTTCTGCACCGGTTTGCCCTCGGCATCCTGTACATCGCCGAGCATCACGACGCGCCAGTACCAGCGACTCACATGAAGACTATCCGCTCCACACGGCCGACCTGGATTGAACGCATGGAAGAATGGAGATTGCACACGTCGCACGCCAGAACACACCTCGGCTGGGACTGGACCCACACCTTCGTTCGCTATTGTCGGTATGTCCGCACGCGCAATCCACTGAAATTCGCCTGCGGGTATTTCGCCTATCGTTATCGCGTCGAAACGCCGCGTGAGGTGGCCGTCGCCCTTGCGAAAGAGGCTGCAACGGCTCTCCATCGTTCATCTCCGTCGCGCGCCCGCACACTAGGGGAGCTGCGCTTCGCCTGGAGATACTACTCCCCGCGCACAGGAAGCCTTGCCATCTCCACCGTCGCGACCGCGCTGCAATCGCTGCTCTTCATCCCTGCCCTGTTACTCGTGCGTAGGGCATTCGACACCGCCATTCCGCGTGGCGACGTCGCGGGGCTGGTCTGGATCGGGGTGGGAATCGTCCTGATTCGGGCGGTGACCAGCGGCCTGTCCCTGCTGCTCCGCGCCTACATGCTGCGGACGACGCGTGGAGCGGTGGCGGATCTGAGGGGCGATGTGATGGCGCGCCTGTACAGTCTTTCGCGGCGCTATTTCACGCGGGCCGACTACGCCAACCTGCACACGCGGATCGTGCAGGACACCGAACGGATCGAAGCGAACAGTCAAAAGCTGTTGTCCGTGGCTCTTCCGGCGCTCCTCACCGTTCCCGTGCTCGCCGGGCTCCTGCTCTACCTCGACTGGCGGCTGTTCCTGATGGGGCTCCTCTTGCTCCCCCTGCTCTGGCTCGCGACCCGTATTACGAGCCGCAACGTGCGGGAACAGGTCGTCCGGAACCAGCGCGCGTTCGAGCGATTCAGTAAGAGCGTGTCGTTCGCCATCAACCACATCGATCTCACTCGGGTGCGGGCGTTCGAGAGCGAAGAAGTGACCCGGCAGCGTTCCGCGATCGACGGACTGAGCGAGACCGGCCACCATATGGCGATGGCGTTCGCTACCCACGGCCAGGTCCAGCATACGATCACGTATTTCGGGGGCATTTGTTTGCTCGTCGCGGGCGGCGCGCTCGTTGCATCCGGCGGGATGACGATCGGTGAGCTCCTCGCCTTCTTCGTCGCCGCTAATCAGCTCGGTGGTCACGCCAATACTGTCCTGGGGTCGATTCCGGACGTGATCGCGGCGAGCCAGTATTTCTCCACGCTCCGCGACGTCATGATGCGAGGCGAGCCGGAGCCGTACAGCGGAACGCAAAAGCCCGACCTGAGCGGCGGCATTACGGTCCGAAACGTGACGTTCGCGTATGAAGGCGCCCCCCTCCTTCGCGACGTCTCGCTCTACCTCCCCGCCGGATCGAACGTCGCGATCATCGGACCCAACGGTTCGGGAAAGAGCACGCTCCTTCACCTCTTACTCGGTTTCTATCGTCCCCAGGAGGGCGCGCTCGCCGTCGGCGATCTCGAGTACGACGACGTGGATATGCGCGAGTTGAGGCGCGGCTTCGGATTGGTACCGCAGCGTCCAGTGTTCTTCCATGGGACCGTTCGCGAGAATGTCGCCTACGGGTTCGCCGAGGCGTCGGAGAACGAGGTGAGGTCGGCGTGTCAGCAGGCGCACGCCGACGAGTTCGTCCAGAGATTGCCGGAAGGCTACGAGACGCCGATCGGCGAGCGAGGCTTCCGTCTGTCCGGCGGCGAGTGCCAGCGACTGGCCATTGCCCGGGCGCTCCTCGGGGATCCGCGCGTTCTCGTCCTGGATGAACCAACCAACCACCTGGACGTCGAGACCGTGGGCCGCCTCATGCGCGAACTCACTTGCAACGACCGCACGGTGATCATGATTAGTCACGACCCGGATGTCGTTCAGCTCACCGACACGGTCTACTACCTGGCCGACGGGAAGCTGGTCCGCCAGCCATCGCCTGAGTCCGTCGCGATCGAATTCGTCGCGAGGCCCGAGGCGACCGTCGGCGGATGAACGAAGAGTCGCTTCAGGACGCGCCTCCGATGGAGACGGCGTTCAAGTATGACCATCCGGAGCTGAGCGAGGCGGCGCAGGTCGATTTCTTCGACGCGATTCTCGAACGAACTCTCTGTGCAGAGGAGCGGCTGCGCTCGTTTCGGACACGGCTGGACGTCGGGGGGATCCAGATCGAGCTCGCATTCGCCGGCGAGATCCTGTGCCAGAATATCCTGCCCGCGCTCGCGCATCTCGAGGTCCAGTCGCAGGACGAACCGGATCTCCGGATTCACGTTTGGGACAGCGACTCGACCGGCATCGATTTCGTCCTGCCGCCGGTCAGCCGGGATTGCTTCACCACCCGCGGTGATATATGGGGGATGAGCAGCGCCCGCATTCGGAGCGCTTTCCACTGGATCGAATTCTCGGTCAACGTCTTCGACGTGAAGCGCCGCGAGGGTGTGTTCTGGGTGCGATCGAACGCGTGCGTGAGCAACTGGACACGCGGGTCCCCGCTCCGGACCCTGCTCCACTGGTCGATGGAGGCAAGCGGCCGGCAGTTCGTCCATGCCGCGGCTGTGGGAACCGACGAAGGCGCCCTCCTCATCACGGGCCGCGGCGGGGTCGGAAAGTCCACCACGGCCCTGGCCTGTCTCGAGGCCGGGATGCAGTTCCTCGGGGACGATTACGTGGTGGTGGGCCTGGACCCGCAACCCCGCGTCTACAGGCTCTATGGCTCGGCCAAGCTCACCGCGGCACAGCTTGGGCGGTTTCCGAACCTGGCCAGACTGGTGGGGCCCGGCGACTTCCTTGAGGACGGAAAGGCTTTGATCCTCTTGCCCCCCTCCCTGAACAGGCAAATCCCCCATTCTCTGCCGCTACGTGCCCTGGTCACGCCGAGCTTCGCGGACAGCCGGGAGAGTTTCATCGGAACGGCCGATCCGATCGAACTGCAACAGGCGGCGGCGATCACGACGATGTCGCAGCTGCCGCATGCCGGCCCTCGCACCCACGCATTCTTCGAACGCATGGCGCGCACGCTTCCCGTGGGGCGACTGCATCTGGGTACGGAGATAGACCGCATCCCAATGGCGGTCGAGTCGTTCTTGAGAGAGAGCGCGGTGTCGGCTTCACCGGTTCCGGCGGCACTGGTCGCGGATCAACCTCTACCGCTGGTGAGCGTCATCATTCCCATCTACAACGGGGCGCGGTTCATCGCCGAAGCTGTCCAGAGCGTCGTCGCTCAGGAGTACGGCTCGCTGGAGATCATCGTGGTGGATGATGGCTCGACCGACGAGACCGCCGAGATCGTGGCACGTCTTGACCGAGATATGCGCTACGTTTTCCAGGAGAACTCGGGCGCGGCAGCCGCTCGGAATCGCGGGGTCCGAGATGCCTCGGGCGATCTCGTCGCCTTTCTGGATGCGGACGATCTCTGGGCTGCCGGGTCTCTTTGGTTCCTGCTCAATAGGCTCCTCGAAGATCCCGAACTCGATGTCGTTCACGGGTATGCCCGACTCTTCAAGGACGGCCAGTCGAACGGCGGGATGGACTTCCTGAACCCCGATGAGGTATTTCCCTACTACATCGGAGCCGGTCTGTACCGCCGCTCCGCCTTCGAGAAGGCTGGGCTGTTCGAGGAACGGTTACGCTTCAGCGAAGACACCGAGTGGTATTGGCGCGCTGCCGAGCTCGGGCTTCGCATCGACCGGTTGCAAGGGATCACGCTCATGGTTCGCAGGCACGAAGCCAATATGACGCGTGGAAAGACCGTGGCGGACCTGCAGATGCTGCGAGTCTTCAAACTGATGCTCGATCGGCGCAGAGCCGCGGCTACCACGTCCTGAGGAGCGGGAGAATTGTTGACGCGATGATTGTGCAGAACGATTCCCATGCTAGAGGCATCGCCCGGGTCTTGCTCATCGGAGGACGACCGCGCTCAGGAACAACTCTGCTCAGAGATCTCTGTCATGCTCATCCTGAACATCACGCTGACGCACGAGTTTGGAACTTTCGTCGCGCTGAATGAACCGTATCGTGCATATCGAAACGAGATTCTTCGCACATGGCGAACGCAGCGCATCTTACACTGTAGACTTCGTCGATCCCCGCGCATGAAGCGCACGTTGTGGCGGTGGGGAATCTCGATGCGCGGTCACGCTTTTGCGATCAGGTATCTAGGTAAGATCCGCCGGTACCGGCCGGGATGTATCGATCTGTCGGCAGTTCAAGCGACGCTTCGGGAGGTCTTCCCTCGAGCCGGCATTGTGGGCGACAAGATGCCTCACTACGTGCATATGCTGGACAAGTTGGCGCCAACGAGGGGGTTGTCCAGCGTCATGATCTATCGCGATTGTCGAGATGTAACGAGCTCTCACTTAAGACTGGCGCGAACAAGCTGGCGTAACAAGCGGTGGATACAAGATCAGGACACCGCTGAAAAAGTTGCAAAGCAGTGGGTAGACGCACTCGAGACGATGGAAAGACACAGGGACAGAATACACTTAATCCGATACGAAGATCTCGTGCGAGAGCCGAGGCGAGAGCTCACAGCGCTCGCCGAGTGGTTGGGCGTAGACCCGGCGGGGTTCCCCGAAAGAAGCATGAAAAGCGTGCGAGACAATGGTATCGGAAAGCATAGAAATGGGCTCTCCGAGCAGGAGCTGGAAGCTGTTATGAACATCGCTGGTCCTACGATGGCCCGGCTCGGCTATGTCTGACTTCCTGACTAGATGCCGCGCGTGTTCCTGACGCTGGGTCGACGCAGAGCCGGGTCTCGAAGGCATAGCCGATGACATCCCGGGCCGATCCGAACAACCCCGGAACGTTCAGCCCCCATCTCTACGACCTCGTCCCTTCAATCCAGGAGACGCTTCGCCGACATGTGATCGACGCTTGGTTCCCGCGCTGCATCGATCGCGAGCGTGGCGGTTACGACTGCGATTTCGACCGTCGCTGGCGACCACGGGGGCCACAGCACCGCATGCTCGAGTTTCAGGGGCGCCAGATGCGCAGCGCCGCGCGCCTGGCTCTGCTCTTTCCGCACGAGGAGCGATTCTACGATTTCGCGCTCCACGGCCTGCGATATCTCCGAGACGTGATGTGGGACCACCAGCACGGTGGCTGGTACACGCTCGTTGCCGCCGATGGTAGTCCGCTCGCGGGCGGGACGAAGCACGCGCACGGAACAGCGTATGCGGTGCAAGGGTGCGCGGTCGTCTACCAGGCGACAGGAGATTCCAATGCGCGCGCCCTGTCGGAGGAAGCATTCGAATGGTTCGACGCCCGCGCCCACGACGACCAGCACGGCGGCTATCACAGCTGGTTGACAGGCGCAGGCCGGGTTATTCGGTCCGCCGAGGAGGTGCCAGCCGGTACAGCTCCGGTCGATCCCGTCGCCGACGTTATCGGGATGCGGGACATCAATGTTCATGGCGACTGGCTGGAGGGTCTGAACGAAAGCATTTCGATCCTGAACCACCGCGGGATGGCCGAGCGTCTCCAGGAGGTCGCGGAAATCTTTCTCGATCACATCACCACTCCTCACGGGGACGTCTTCTATGGCTTTCGCGACGACTGGTCGCCCTTACCTCAGCCGGAGCGGTTCGGCCACTCGTTTCAGACGATCGAGCGCCTGATCTCCGCCGCGCCGGCCGTCTCCCAAGGGCATCGCCTACGCGAGCGCGCCTTTGTCATCGGCGAGCACGCATTCCGACATGCCGCCCGAGACGGCGGCGGTTACGTCTTCTTCCGAGCCACTCACGCCCCCGAATACCTCGAGGGCGTGAGACTCGTGAGTCGACGGAGGGTCTGGTGGGTTCAGCTGGCAGCGATGAACGCGCTCGCGATCTTCGCAACTGATCTGAGGGACGACCGCGAGCGATACGGGGAGATCCTGCGCCGCCACTGGAGATTCATGCAGGACCGTCTGATCGATTCGGAGTACGACGGATTCTACCCCGTCGTACCCCAGGATCTCGGACGTCAGGGCAAGCTGCGCCGGACGATAGGCGGCTCGCCGGAGCTTGCGAAAGGAAACGTCTGGAAGGATGCCAGCCACGAGGTCGATTCCCTTCTCGGGACGTTGAAGCTCCTGCGTAAACCACTGCCCGCTCACGCCGGCCCGTCCGGACCAGGGCAGGCCTCTATCGCGCCTTCCTGATTCTCTGATCTTTGGGCGGGGTGGGCTTCCAGCGAGACGTCGTCGACGACCCGACGCTTTGCGCCCTCAGGGCTTCAGTCAAATCCGGTGGACTGGCGACGGGTGTTCCTGGAGGGGGGTACGCGCGGGCTCAAGCGCGCGGGGCGTGATCCGACGGAGCGCGAGCTGATCCGCACGGAGGAGCCTGAAGCAAGCCTACCAGCACGCCGACCCCGAAGGAATGCTCGTGGCGATGGCTGGCCGGCGCGAGCTGCGCGAGGCACGGTGAATCGACCTCGCACACCATGTCGCACACCCCGACAGATCGGGGCGTACGACTCAGGCGGCTATCTCAGTTGCGGGAATGGACTTGAAGTTGGTGGAGCTGATCGGGATCGAACCGACGACCTCCTGAATGCCATTCAGGCGCTCTCCCAACTGAGCTACAGCCCCACTCTCGGCGAAAAAAGCTATCCCGCCCCCCCTGCGCCGTCAAACCGATGCGCCTACCTTGCGCGGTTCATGCCGCGACCCACGCGAACGAAGATCCTGTGCACGCTGGGACCCGCCAGCGAGAGCCCCGAGACGATCCGTGAGCTGATCCGCGCCGGCATGGACTGCGCGCGCCTCAACTTCTCGCACGGCGACTACGACGAGTACCTGCGCGCGATCCACACGATCCGCGAAGCGTCCGACGAGCTCGGCATCCCTGTGGCGATCCTGCAGGACTTGCAGGGACCCAAGATCCGCATCGGCCGGATCGAGGGTGGGGCGGTCAAGCTGGCCGAGGGCGAGATCGTCCGCATCGTCAACAACACCGAGAGTCCCGGGACGCGTGAGCTGCTGACGACGACCTACCACGAGCTCCCTCACGATGTCGCGCCGGGCGACCGGATCCTCCTCGACGACGGACGTCTGGTCCTCGAAGTCGAAGAGATCGAAGGCGAGGACGTTGTCCGCAGCGTGGTGGTCGAAGGCGGGTTGCTCAAGGAGAGGAAGGGGATCAATCTGCCGGGGGTGATGGTCTCGACACCCGCGCTGACCGACAAGGACCGTCAGGACATTCGCTTCGGCTGCGAGCACGGGGTCGACTTCGTGGCCCTGTCGTTCGT
>DASQEN010000271.1:0-21953 GCA_035633635.1 Gemmatimonadota bacterium
GCTCGGAGCGCTCGATCGGCGCGCCCGTCATGTACTCGAAGTTGACGCCGGGAGTGACCAGCGCGCCCTCCCAGTCCCGACGCGCGATCTGCTCGCGGGCGCGCTCGCGGCGATCGGGGGCGCTCAACCGTGCTCCTTGGATCCGGCGAGATCCGCCAGCGCGCCGGCGCGATCCCGCTCGACGAGCTCCCGGTAGCCGCCCACAACCTCACCGTCGATCAGGATCTGGGGGAACGAGCGGGCCGCAGGCGCGGCCTCGGCGAGAAGCTCGCGGCCCTCGGACGTTCGTGGCAGCCACACCTCGCGGAATCGGACGCCGCGCGCGCCGAGCAGCGATTTCGCGCGCTCGCACCAGCCGCAGAAGTCCGTGGTGTAGACGACGACCCGGTCACCGGTCATGAATTCTCTCCTCGATCCGCGTGGTGGAACCGAATCATCGCGTGGTGGAAGCGAACGGCCAAACGATAGCCGGACGGCAGGGCGCTCGGCCAGGCCGTCAGCGCCGGCTGGTTGCCGAACCCTGACCGCTCAGGAACGCGACCGCCACCGCTCCGGGGCCCGTATGGGCGCCGAGCGCGGGACCGACCTCGACGATGTCGATCTCGGCCTCCGGCGCGGCCTTCGACAGCTCCTGGCGGAACGCGTCCGCGGCCTGGGCCGCGGACGCATGGGCGATCCAGACGACGTCGGGAGGCGAGGCCTCACGTCCGATGGCCGCGACCGCGCGAGAGAGCGTCGCCCGGTGGACCTTCCCCCGCCGCACGAGGCTGAGGAGCCGCGCGGCGCCGCTTTCCGGATCGATGGTCAGAACCGGCACCAGTCCGAGCCTTTCGGCGACCCGCGCCTTCCATCCGGCGAGCCTTCCCCCGCGCCTAAGGTAGTCGACGGTCGGCACGGCGATGAAGAGCCGGACGCGGGCGCGAGCCTCCTCCGCCGCGGCCACGACCTCCCCGACTGAACCCCCGGCCGCTGCGCGCTCGGCCGCCGCCCGGACCACGAGACCCTGTCCGATCGAGGCGCTCTTGGTGTCGACCACGCGGATCCGCGCCGGGTCGACGAGCCCGGTGGCGCGCCGCGCGGCCTCCAGCGTCCCGCTCAGGGCACCCGACAGGGACGGAACGACCAGCTCGCCGTAGTGCTCGAACAGGTACGTATACAGGGCCGCATAGTCTCCCGGCGCCGGCTGGGATGTCCGCACCGCGGTCTCGCCACGCGTCAGGCGGTCGTACACCTCGTCCGGGTTGACCGTCTGCTTGTCGAGATAGATCGAGGGGCCGAGGAGAACCCGCAGCGGCACGGTGTGGATCCGGAGCCGCTGGATGATCCGCTCGGGAAGGTCGGCCGCCGAGTCGGTCACGACCGCCACCCGTCCCTTGTCGAAACGGGCGACGTGCTGGGCGCGCATGTCGTCGGCCTTCGTCGAAGCCACGCTGCCGAAGCCCGCCGCCACCTCGAACACCTTGTCGGGCCGGTCGGTGTGGACGTGCACGCGGATGCGGCGCGCCGAGCCGGCCACGACGAGCGAGTCGCCGAGGAGCGACACCGCGTCGCGGATGCCCGCGAGGTCCAGCGCTTCACCCTCGATCATGCACTCGGTGCAGAAGCGAAGCCCGATGTCCTGAGGCGCCTCTTCGACCGATGCGTGCTCGAGCGCGGTGGCGTGGCCATCCTCGACCACGGTGCCGGCGAGCCGCCCCTCGGCGAAGTGGAGCATCCCCTCGAGGAAGTACACGAACCCCTGCCCGCCGGCGTCCACGACTCCGGCCCGGGCGAGCTCGCGGAGCTGTTCCGGGGTGCGGGCGAGTGCCTCGCGGGCGGTGTCGATGGAGGCGCGGAAGGCTTCGAGCAGGTCCCCGCCCTCGCGCGTGGCGCGGGATCGAAACCCCGCGGCCCAAACGCGCATGACGGTCAGGATCGTGCCCTCGCGGGGCCGCGCGAGCGCGGCCTGTGCGGCCTCGCTGGCGCGGGTGACGGCCTCCGCCAGGCCCGGACCGGTCGCGCGCTGGCGGCCTTCGAGCGAGCTCGCGAACCCCTCGAAGAACTGGGCCAGGATCGCGCCGGAGTTGCCGCACGCGCCGTAGAGCGCGCCGTCGGCCAGGGCTCGGCTCACGGCTCCCACACCACGCTCGCGCACGCGCTGCGCCCTCTCGGCGGCGCTGACCAGCGTGGCTGCCAGGTTCGTGCCCGTATCCCCATCCGGGACGGGAAACACGTTGATGCCGTTGAGGTTCTCCTGGCGCTGGCTGACCCACCGCGCGGCCGCGGCGGCCGCTCGCCTCAAGCGGATCCCGTCCAGGTAGCGGACGGGCGCGGTCCTCAGGCGTCGCTCGAGAGCCGGGCGGCGCGCTGCGAGAGCATTGCGGACGCCTTCTCCACGGCTTCACGGATCGAGCCGTCCATGCTGGGGCGGTACTCGGCGGTGTACGCGAGGAGGGTGACAGGCACCGGCCCGTCGATGACTTCGAGATCGAGGGTGGTCAGCGACTGACGGATCCGCTCGGCCAGAATCGCGGCCCCGTAGCGCGGCGTGTCCGGCGCGAGGACCAGAAACTGGCCGTCGCCGTACCTGCAGGTGATATCGGCCTTGCGCTTCTGGAGCACGAGCGCCTGCGCGACCTGCCGGAGCGCGTCCTCGGACACCTCCTCGCCGTAGCGTTGCCGCAGCGATTCCTGGTCGGCGAGGGCCAGCAGCAGCAGCGACAGCGGAGCTACGCCGAGCGCGCCATGGTCCACGGGATGCCCGGTCAGATCGGTGACGAACTGCGCGACGTCCTGGACGACTTCCGGCGTGAGGCGGCGAGCAGAGATCGTCCGCACCATCCCCTTCCGGACGACGACCAGCCGGGTGTCGGAGCCGGGCGCGACCAGCCGCACGATCACCTCGACGACGCCCCCCATCGGGGCCTCGCCGCTGACCGCGATCATCTCCGACACGTCCCAGTCCGCCTCGTAGGAGGCCAGCGATTCACACGGGCAACCCGCCCCGAAGATCGAGGTGCCCGCCACCGCGTCGGGCGCGAGTCCCAGATACTCTCCGTAGGCCGCGTTGCAGTACTCCACGCGGTGATCGGGGCCCACGAGGGCCATCCCGAGATCGACCGCGTCCAGGGCGGCGCAGAGGGTCCGCTGGTCCGGCACGTATCGGCCGGGCGCGCTCAGCCGATCGCCCTTCCGGAGAGGAGCTTTGAGAGCCTCTCGGGAAAGTCCGTGATCAGCCCGTCCACGCCCAGCTCGAGCAGCGCTTCCATCTCGCGTGGTTCGTTCACCGTCCACACGTACACCTCACAGCCGAAGCCGTGAGCCGCGTCGACGAACGGGCGACTCACGATCTGGGTTCCATACCACGTCGTGGGCACCGCGAACGCCACCGCCGGCGGGCGGTAGTCCTCCCATGCGTCGGATCCGAGACGGCGCAGGAAGTCCGACACGTCCTGTGGCCCGAAGCCGGTCGGCTGCTCCGGCTCGAGATCGCGGTACCGCGTGAGAGGAGCCTGCTCGAGCGAGAACACGAGGCAGCGCTCCCCGGCCCCTGTTTGTCGCAGCAATCGTGCCAAGTCCTCCTCGAGGGCGGGGAGCATCTGTTTGATCTCGATGATCAGGGGAGTTCGGGGGAACGCCTCGAGGACCTCCAGGAGGGTGGGGATCTCGATGTCGGAGCCGCGAAAAGGGAAGCTGCGACCGCCGTCAGGCGAAAAGCGGAACCCCGCGTTGAGCTCCTTGAGCTCGGCCAGTGAGCGCTCGTGGATCTCCCCGGCCCCGTTCGTCGTACGCCCCAGCGCGTCGTCGTGGAACACGACGACGTGACCGTCCGCGCTCCGATGGACGTCGAGCTCGAACGCTTCGGCGCCGAGATCGAGGGCGACGCGAAATGCGTCCATCGTGTTCTCAGGATGGGTTCCGCTGGCACCGCGATGCGCGAACTTCCGGGGCAGCTGCCCGGCGAAGAACTCGCTCATGGTCGCCATCCCAGTGTAGTGGAGCAGAAATCCCGTCTATTCCGCACGAGTCGCAACGCAGTCAATGGGGATGCAGCGATGGTCGAATACCACGGAATTTCTGCTCCACACACTAGGCCGCGCCGAAGGCCCGGTCAACCCAGAAGGCTCGGCAGCTCCCGCAGGTCACGGGCGACCCGCACGCTTCCCGGCGCGCCATTTCCTCCCGCGCGATCGAGCCACACGGCGTCCCATCCCGCCGCCATCGCCGGCAACGCGTCGTGATCGAGCCTGTCGCCGATCATGACCGGCGGACCGTGGGCGGATTCGACGTTCGCGAGCTCTCGGGCGACCGCCTCGAAGGCATCGCGGCTGGGCTTGGCGGCAGGGAGATCGCTGGAGACGATCACGCGGCAGAAGTAGCCTCCCAGCCCGAGTCCCGTCAGCAGTGGCTTCAGCCGCTCATCCCAGTTGGAGAAAACCGCCAGCGGAACGCCGCGCGCGCGCAGGGCGCGGAGCGCGGGCCGGACGTCGACGTGCACCTGCCAGGCATCGGGCCGCGAAAACCGCTCCCAGGCACGGTCGAAGAACGACTCGAACGCGAAGCCGGTGGGAAGCTCGCCCGCTGCCGCGAGCGCCGCGCCCGCGACCGCGCGCCACCATCCGCGCGCGGCCGACCCACGGGCCTCCGGGGGCAGGTGACCGAACGCGAGCGGCGGGGCGGCACGCATCGCGCGGCCGAATCCGCGCTCGATCTCTGCGGGGTCGAGGTCTGCGCCCGCTGCCCGCGCTTCCTCGGCGTACGCCTCCCCGACCGATCCGACCACGTCGACCAGCGTGCCCGCCGCGTCGAACACGACCACGCGGCCGATCACTCTCCGGTCTCTTCCGGTTCCGCTACCGCGCCCTCGCGGAATCCCTGTGGCTTGAGGCCTAGCGTCCGGTTGACGAGCGCGTAGAACGTCTCCAGCGCAACCGTCACCACCAGCTCGATCGTCTCCTGGAGCGTGAACGTCCGGCGGACGACCCCGAACAGCTCGTCGTCCACCGCGTCCAGGACCATCTTCTCCGCGAAGGTGAGCGCCAGCTTGCGGCGCTCGTCGAAGAGTGAAGAGTCGCGATGGAAGTCCAGCTCGTGCAGCTCGTCCTCCCCCACGGCCTTCCGCAACAGGCAGCTCTCCATCAGGTCGATTGAGTACTCGCACCCGAGAAGACGCGCGACCTTGAGCTCGACCATGCGGCCGGCCAGCTCCTCGAAGACGTCGAGAACACGCGTGTCTGAAGTCTGGCCATTTTCATGCCTCCAGTTTCGGACAGGAGGGAAGTTTACGCCTCCAGAGCCCCTCCGTTGTAAGAAATCGTATTGGCGGATTCCCAGCCCGCCGTAGAATGGACTCGTGTTCCAGGTGGCGAAAACCTCGCGCGATCGCATTCGCGATCGGATGGCCCGGGTCGATTGGCCCGACGGACCGGTGTGCCCGTTCTGCGGGACGCGCGAACGGATGACCCCCGAGATCGACGGCACCCACGTGAGGGTGCGATACGAGTGCGTGCAGTGTGGGCGCCATCACGGCTACATCCGGCGCCGGATGCCGGATCCCGACTTTCCATCCACCCGCCGCGAGGTCCTGCCCCGCGATCCGGACGGGGCACCGTAACGCCGCTCACCGCGTCGGCGGGTCAGCCGCGAGGCGGCTCGCCACCTCCGCGTCGCTCCAGCGATCGAGGTCGAGCACCACGCCCCCGGGCGCGCCGTCCATCAGCCACCCGCTGACGATGAGGCTCGGCACCAGCTCCGCGGGCTCGAGCACCGCCTCGGCTTGGAGCTCGGCGACGCGAGCGACGTAGCACGCGTCCGCGACGGCGAGAATTCCCCCCTCCTTCCAACCAACCTCTCGCCCCGGCAGCACGCGGCCGCGCACCATCGCGATCAGCATCGACCATCCCGGCCGTGCGTGCGGCAGCGCGATCATCCACGAGCGCTCGACCCACGGCCGTTCCAGCGCGGACCGCTCGTCCTCGAGCTCGTCCAGCCAGCCGATCCGGCGCTGACGCTCGGCCGCCCGCTCGTACGCCATCGCCGCGCTCGCCTCGCCCCGCTCGGCCTCGAGCCGGGCGCGCAGCCCGAGCGCGTAGGCCGGGTCGGCAAGCGCGCGCGCCGCGTCTTCCAGCCGTCGCCGGTACTCGGACAGCCCCACGGCCCCGATACAGGGCGCCGAGCAGAGGCCGATCCCGTAGGCGAGGCACGGCGAGCCCGCGGGATCGGGCCTCACCCGGCCGGTGCAGCTCCGGAGCCCGAACGCGCGCTCGAGCAGCCGTGCGACCCGTTCGGGCGCTGCCCGTCCGCGGTACGGCCCGAAGTGGCGTGCGCCGGCTCTATGCGGGGCGCGTACGACCCGGAGCCGCGGGAACGGATCGCGCCAGTCGATCTCGAGGTACCACCCGCGCGCCCGGTTCCGGAGGGCGCGGTTGTAGACCGGCCGGGTGGCCACGATCCGCCCCGCCTCCTCGAGCCGCGCCTCGAGGTCGCTCCCCGTGGCGCGCCACTCGACGCGCCGGGCGAGCGCGAGCATCTCGGCGGTCCGCTCGCTGTCCGGACCGCCGCCGTAGAAGTAGCCGCGCACGCGGCGCCTGAGGTTCACGCTCTTGCCGACGTAGAGCGCGGTGCCGCCCTCGGCTTCAAACTGGTAGACGCCGGGCGCGACGGGAAGCCCGGCGGGGACCCAGTCGGGAACGGGAGAACGTCGCGTTGCACCGCTCAGGGTGGGCGATACCTTCCGGGCCATGCTCAGCCGACTCCGTTCATCGTCGCGGCCGGTAGCGCTCGCGCTGACAGCCCTGGCAGCCGTGTGCACCGCCTGCGCGGGTCCGATCGAGCATCCCGAGCTCCCCGCCCCCGAGCTCTCGATCGTGACGGTGGCCGAATCGCTCGAGTTCGCCGTGCAGCTCGCCTTCCTCCCCGACGGCCGCCGGCTCTACACCGAGAAGGGAACCGGGCGCGTGCGGCTCATGGAGCCCGACGGGAGCGTGGCCCCGCGGCCAGTCCTCGACGTCCCGGTGGCGTTCAGCGGCGAGCGGGGCCTGGCCGGGCTGACCCTCAGCCCGGACTTCGTCCGCGACCGCTCCCTCTATATCTGGTACACCGCCAGCCCGACCGCCGAGGACACCCACGACCGCGAGCCTGAAGGGGTGGCCGGCGTCTTCGTCGAGCGTTACCGCCTGGACGGCGACTCGCTCACCTCCGGCCCTGGTGAACGGATCCTCACGCTGCCGGCGCGGCCCGGACCCTTCCACAACGGCGGCAACGTCCGCTTCGGACCGGATGGTCGGCTCTACGTCTCGCTTGGCGAGCTGGACAAGAACGCGAGCCTCAACGCACAGCGCACCGGAAGCCCCATGGGATCGATCCTGCGCTACAACAGCGATGGCACGATTCCCACCGACAACCCGCTCGGCCCGACCAACCCGATCTGGGTCTTCGGGCTCCGGAACCCGTTCGGTTTCACGTTCGACCCCGCGGACGGAGCGCTGTGGGTCGCCGACAACGGCCCGGCCGGCCACGACCGCGTCCTGCGCATGGAGCCCGGCCAGAACGCCGGCTGGCCGTTCGTGTGGGGGCTCCCGACCAACCCGATCGAGCGGATCGCCGCGGCGGTCATCGGTGACGAGTTCCGCCCCGCGGTGTGGGAGTCGTACGCCGCGAGGGTCGCCCCGACCGGCATCGTAGTCCTGCGCGACCACGCGTACGGGCCCGCGCTGGACGGGCGCGTGCTCGTCGGATTCTACAACACCGGGCGTATCCTCCAGCTCGAGCTCGACCCGAGCCGCACGCGGGTCGTCCGCGCCGGCTCGTTCGCGGACGGCCTCGCCGGGGGCATCACGGATCTGGAGCTCGGCCACGACGGCCGCCTCTACGCGCTGACCGCGACCCACCTCTACCGCCTCGACCCCGCCGGCGTCCCGCCGCATCCGGTGCCGGCGCCCGACACTCCCGCCGACACGGTGAACCCGACACCGTAGAAGCCTGTGTCGAAGGCTTTGATCGGTCCGTGGGCAGCGCGGGAGGTTCCCTCGGGGGCCGGCGCTCCGCTTGGGAGCCTCCTCGCTTCGCTGCGGGGTCTCCCTCGACTCTCGCGCCCACGGCCCCTTTCGGGAACCTCCCTCGCCGCCCGCACACGAGCCCCTCGAACCTTCATGACAGCGGCCCCTCGCGGCGGGCGATCTGCGCCGCCATCGCAGGCGACGGCACCGCTGCGGCGAAATCGGCTCCGTCGAACTGCCGGGTCGGGAACGTGCCGCCCGTCGGGCGTGACGGAACGGGCCGTGCACCGCGAGAAGCCGCGAAATGGAAACGATCCGTTCGCCGCAGCGAGTCGCGGGACGCTCCCCGGCGGCGGCCGTGGGCGCGAGAGTCGAGGGAGACCCCGCAGCGAAGCGAGGAGGCTCCCAAGCGGAGCGCCGGCCGCCGAGGGGAGCGTCCCGCGACTCCCCGCGAACGAATGAATGATCTTCATCTCACGACCTCCTCGAGACGCACGATCTTTTCCGCCATGACCGACGACGGCCGCGGGTCGTCTTCGACGCGACCGGTGATTACGTAGGGTCCGCGGTCGGCGAGGCGGGCGCCGTAGCGTTGATAGACGCGCGGGAACAGCACCACGTCGTAGATGTCGGTCTCGTCCTCGAGCGTGAGGAACATCATCGGCTCGGCGTGCTTGGTGCGAACTCGCTTGGTCGTGGTCAGGAACCCCACCATCGTGACCCTCCGCCCGGCGTGATGCGCCAGCGCGCCGGCGAAGATCGCCGGCGCCGTGGCCCGCGCGCGGCGACGCACCTCGGCCACCGCCTCCCGGTGGAACTCGATCGGATGGTGATGCGCGGCCACGCCGAGGATCTCCCACTCGCGGCGGTGCCGCTCGGCGGCCGGGTAGTCGGCCAGCGCGGGCACCGGCGGGGCCTCGCGCACGAGGTCGGCGAGCCGCGCCTCGGGGAACAGGGTCGCGGCGCCCGCGCCGCCGATCCGGCCCGTACGCGCGCCGTTTCCCGCTGCCGCGTTTCCCCAGCCGCGGAGCGCGATCTCCGCCTTCCACTTGGCCTGCGGGCGGGTGAGGTCGAACCGGTCGAAGCAGCCGGCGTCGATCAGCCGGTGCACCTCGGGCACGCCGAGCGGAGCGCGCGCGCAGAAGTCGGACAGCGACGCGAACGGCCCGACGCGCTCGCGCTCGGCGAGCACGCGCTCGACCGATGCCGAGGCGACCTCGCCGACCTGCGACAGCCCAACCCGGATCGCTTGGGAGTCGGCGAGCCGCGCGCCCGGCGGGCCTTCCGCGCTCCACGTCTCGCCGCTGGCGTTGATGTCGGGGAGCCGGATGTCGAGCCCCATGCGGCGCGCCTCCTCGACATACGCGAATGCGGGGTAGAACCCGCCGCCGTTGGCCAGCACCGACGCCATGAACACGGCCGGGTAGTGGGTCTTCAGCCACGCCGACTGGAACGACACCTGGGCGTACGAGGCCGAGTGCGCCTTGCAGAACGAGTAGCCCGCGAACGACTCGATCTGGCGCCAGATCTCTTCCGCGACCTCCCGCTCCACCCCGTTGGCGAGCGCTCCCCCGACGAACTGCGCGCGATACGCCTCGAAGTCTTCGTAATCGCGCTTCTTCGACATCGCGCGGCGCAGCCCGTCGGCCTCGCCGAGCGACATCCCGCTCAGACGGTGAGCGACCTTGATCACGTCCTCCTGATAGATCATCACCCCGTACGTGTCGGACAGGAGCTCCTCCATCACCGGGTGCGGATACTCGACCGGCTCGTCTCCGTGGAAGCGGCGGATGAACGCGTCCATCATCCCGCTGTCGGCGATCCCGGGGCGGATGATCGACGACGCCGCGGTCAGCATCTCGAACGTGTCGCACGAGAGCTTGCGGAGGAGCGCGCGCATCGACGGCGACTCGATGTAGAAGCAGCCCATCGTTCGCCCCTCGCGCATGAGCCGCTGCGTGGCCGGATCGCGGAACGGGTTGACGTGCCGGATCGTCGAGAGCGCGCCGGGGCCCGGCTCTTCCCGCTCCTCGGCGTCCTCGTCGTGCGCCCAGCGGATATCGAGGCCCTGCCGCTCCCTGAGGAGCTCGCACACGTCGGCGATCGCCGAGAGGCCGCGGTTTCCCAAGAGGTCGATCTTGACCAGTCCCACGTCCTCGATCGGATGCATGTCGAACTGCGTGACCACGAGTCCCTTGGCCGACATCTGGCGCGGCACCCAGCGGTCGATCGGGCCGGGGCCGATCACGATCCCGCAGGGATGCGCGGAGATGTGGCGCGGGAACATGTCGATCGATAGCGCCAGCCGGACGATCTCGTCCCACGGCGGGCGGTCGAGTGGAAGACCCCGGCACTCGGGCAGCGTCTCGCGGAGTTCCTCCAGCATCTCGACGCTCGAGAAGTGAGGCACGCACCGGATGACGCGCGAGATCTCGCGATCCGGCACGCCCAGCGCACGCGCCACCTCGCGCAGCGCGCCACGCGCGCCGAGCCGGCAGAACGTGGCGATCATCGCCACCCGCTCGGCGCCGAACCGCTCGTACACGTACTCCAGCACCCGGTCGCGCCGACGCCAGCAGAAGTCGAGATCGAAGTCGGGGGCGTCTGCGCGCTCGCGGTTGAGGAACCGCTCGAAGAAGAGCTTGTGCTCGAGCGGCTCCACGTGCGTGATCCCGAGACAGAACGAGACCAGGCTGTTGGCCGCCGACCCGCGTCCCACCGACGGGATGTGGCGGCTGCGGGCCCAATCGGCGATGTCGCGGATCACCAGGAAGTAGTCGGCGAACCCCTTCTCCTCGATGACCGCGAGCTCCTCCTGGAGGCGACGGATCGCCTCGGTCGGCAGCGGGCGGTAACGCGCGGCCAGCCCCTCGAAGGCGACCCGCCACAGCATCGCGAACGCGCTCTCGCCGCCCTCCGTCGGATAGGACGGGAAGTGGAACGCGCCCCACTCGAACGCGAAGCGGCACTCCTGGGCGAGCGCGCCCGCGTTGGCCAGAGCCTCGGGACAGTCGGCAAACGCGGCGGCGAGCTCGGCGCCGGGCTGGAACCACGCGGTCTCGGGCGCGAACGGCCCGGTGTCCAGATCGCCGCGGCCCGCGGTTTCGGACCCCCGCCACGCGCGGTCGTCCAGCGCGGCCAGCGTCTCGTTGGCGCCGATCGCCCGCAACACGCGATGGGCGTCGCGGTCGCCGGGGGTGCCGTACCAGGCGCCGGTGGTCGCGACCGGGGGCAGCGAGAGGCGCGCCGCCCAGGCCAGCGTCTCGCGGCGGAGCGCGCGCTCGGCGCAAGACGTCGGATCGTCGCCCGCCGGCGCGGGGCGCACTTCCGCGTACGTCCCCGCGCTCCGCCCCGCCGCCACCGCGGCCTCGAGCAACCGATGGTCGCGGGCCAGCACAGCGAGGTGCCCGGAGCGCCCGCGCACGGCGGCGAGGAGCGAGAAGCCGTGGTCCAGCCAGCGCGCCGAGACGATCGCGCACAGCTCCTCGTAGCCGGCCCGGTCCTTCACCAGGAACACGGCGGGCCACGGCCGGCGGGGGTCGGTCAGCTCGGCGCCGACGATCGCACGGACGCCCGCTTCCGCGCACGCCTTCGCGAACGGCACCACGCCGTAGAGCCCGTCGGTGTCGGTGAGCGCGACCGACCGCATGCCGAGCGCCGCCGCGCGTCGCGCGATCTCGGACGGCGCCCAGGCGCCGGCCAGGAGCGACCAGTGGCTGTGGACGTGGAGGTGCGCGAACGGTCGGGCCATGGGCGAGCCGGCAGAAGGTAGAGAGGGACGCGCGCCGTTTCAGCCGTCGAGCAGAACCGACCCGGCGCTGCGCGGCGGGGGATTCCCAGTCTACCGAAATTTTCCCGAAAATCAAGGGGCACGCGTCCCCACGTGAACCAATCGTGCGGTACTTTGGTTCGACGTCCCCCTGCGGGGATCGCCGCTGTTCCCTGTTCGTCTTCCCGGCGGTCATCCTCGCCGGCTTCCTGTACCCGGTAGAGATGATGCCCGCCTTCTTCCGCTGGCTGTCGCCCCTCGATCCGGTACGGCACATCCTCGTCATCGTGCGTGCGGTGTTCCTGAAGGGGCAGGGAATCGTGGATCTGTGGCGCGAGTATGCGATCCCGCTAGCGATGGCAGCCGCCGCGCTCGCGCTCTCGGTGGCGCGCTTCCGCAGGGCGGTCACGTGACCGCGCGCGACGTCTTCCTCTACGCGCTCGGGACCGCGCTGGCGACCGGGCTCGGCGCGCTGCCGTTTCTGTTCGTCAAGCGCATGTCCCGACGGTGGCTGGGGCTCTGTAACGCCGTGGCGGCGGGCCTCATGGCGGGCGCCAGCGCGGGCCTGCTCCGCGAAGGGGCGGACTACGGGATCCCCAGCGTCGTGGCCGGCGTCCTTCTCGGCGTCGTGTTCATCATGGCAAGCCAGAGGCTCCTCTCCGCCCGCCACGCGCTGGAGCTCGGCACGCTGCGCGGCGCCGACGCGCTCAAGGCACTGATGATCGTCGGGGTCATGACGATCCACTCGGTGGCCGAGGGCGTGGGGGTGGGGGTCGCGTTCGGGGGCGGCGAAGCGCTGGGCCTGTTCATCACGATCGCGATCGCGGTCCACAACATCCCCGAGGGCCTGGCGATCAGCCTCGTCCTGGTGCCGCGCGGGGAGCCGGTGCGGCGAGCGGCCGCCTGGAGCGTCCTTTCGAGCCTCCCCCAACCACTCCTCGCCGTGCCGGCGTTCCTGTTCATCGAGACGTTTGCCGCATTCCTGCCGGTCGGGCTCGGGTTCGCGGCGGGCGCCATGCTGTGGATGGTCTTCGGCGAGCTGATCCCGGAGGCGCTGGAAGATGCCGACCGCACCGCAGTGGCGCTCGTCGTCACGTTCTCGATCGTGGCCATGCTCGTGTTCCAAGCGTTGCTCCGCGGTTGACGGTTGCGCCGCGAAGGAGCGCGCGCTTATCTATCCGCTCGACCCCGAGGAATCTGCAACCGCTCATCCACGGAGAGTGACGCGTGACGATCGTGATCGCCGTCCTCGCGGGCGCTTTCCTGGCCTGGGTGGCGTGGGTCTTCAACCGGCTGGTGTCGCTCAAGAACCGGCTCAGGTCGTCGTGGGCGGACGTGGACGCGCTCCTCAAGCGGCGCGCGGACCTGATTCCCAACCTGGTCGCGGCCGTTCGTGGGTATGCCGGCCACGAGCAGCGAACGCTCGAGGGCGTCACCGACGCGCGCGCGGCCGCGCTCGGAGCCGGTGACGACCGGGTGGCCCGCGCCGAGGCGGAAAACGCGCTGACCCGAGGCGTCCATCGCCTGATCGCGATCGCCGAGGCATATCCGGAGCTGAGGGCAAGCGCGAACTTCCTCCAGCTCCAGGCCGAGCTCGTCCAGACCGAGAACGACGTCGCGAGCGCGCGGCGCTACTACAACGCGGTAGCGCGCGACCTCAACACCCGCCGCGAGACCTTCCCCAACCTGCTGGTCGCCGGGGCGCTGGGATTCCGCCGCGCGGATTTCTTCGAGCTCTCGGACCTCGACGAGCGCGCGGCCCCGGACGTCGGGGCTGAGCGGGCGCCGTGAGGCTAGGGGCAATGCGCGGAAAGAGGCTCGCCGCCGAGCCGGCGCTCCTAGCGCTCCTAGCGCTCCTAGCGCTCCTAGCGCTCCTCACGCTCCTGGCGCTCCCCGTGGGCGCGCTGGCTCAGGACATCGGCTGGACGGTCACCGATTTCCACGCCGACTACGTCGTCCACCCGGACGGCTCGCTGGGCGTCGTCGAGCGGATCGTGGTCGACTTCGCTGGCCTCGAGAAGCACGGGATCTACCGCACGATCCCGGTCGTCTACAAGCGGCTGGTCTCGGCCGACCTTCCGATGTCGGCCGGCCGTGTGCGGTTCACGCTCCGCGTGCGCGACGTGACCAACGGCGGCGGGAACCCGATCCCGTACGAGGTCTCGGGCACGCAGGAAAAGGAGATCAAGATCGGCGACCCGGACCGCACCGTGTCCGGCGGACAGGAGTACGTGATCGACTATGCGCTCTCGGGTGGGATCGGATTCTTCGACGGGTTCGACGAGCTGTACTGGCAAGTCACCGGCACCGCGTGGCCGGTCCCGATCGAGCATGCCTCGGCCACTGTCCTGCTACCGCCCGAGCACGCGCAGGCGTTCGCGGACAGCTTGCCATGGCAGGCGCGCTGCTACGCGGGCGGTCCGGAGAGCACAAGCGACGCGGGCTGTACAGCCGAGGTCGTCTCGCCCGGGACCTATCGGTTCGAGACCCTCGATCCGCTTGCTCCCGGCGAGGGGCTGACGCTGGCCGCGGGGTGGCCCAAGGGCATCATCCCCCCACCTCCCGTCACCGAGCGCGCGCAGGAGGGGCTCCTTCGATGGGGACCCTTCGGAATCCCGTTCGCCGTCTTCGCCGCGCTCTTCCTCTGGTGGCGCCGGCACGGGAAGGAGCCACCGATCGGCAGCGTGGTTCCCCAGTGGCGCCCGTCGGAGGAGCTGCGGCCCGGCACCGCGGGCGCGCTCGCGGACCAGCGCGTCGACATGGACGACGTGATCGCCACGATCCTCGACCTCGCCGTGCGCGGGTACGTGCGGATCGTTGAGGTGCCACCGGAGGTCCCGCTGGGGCTCGACCCCGACACGCTGGCCGGAAAGATCCTCGGGGGCGTCGCCGGGCGCGACAAGGATTGGGAGCTCGTTCGGCTGAAGGCGGGCGACGAAACTGGCCTGCGCGACTTCGAGCGTCAGACCCTGAGCGGGATCTTCGACGGGGCTGGAAGCCGGCGGCTCTCGGAGCTGAAGAACGAGTTTTACAAGGCACTGCCCGGCATCAAGGCCGCGCTGTACCGCGACCTCGTATGGCACAAGCTCTTCCCCCGCAGCCCGTCCTCGACCCGCACGCTGTGGATGGTGCTGGGCGCGATCGTCCTGGTCGTAGGCGGCGCGCTGGGGATCGTGGGCCTCGCCTTCGGTTACTGGGCGATCCTTCCCGCCATGCTCGTATCCGGCGTGCTGGTGATGGTCTTTGGATGGCATATGCCCGCGATGACCGCCGCGGGCGCGCGCGTCCGGCGCGAGGTCGAGGGCCTCGAGGAGTACATCCGCCGCGCCGAGAAGGCGGAGATCGAGTTCCGGGACGCGCCTGAGAAAACGCCCGAACTCTTCAGCCAGCTTCTCCCCTACGCGGTCGCGCTTGACGCCAGCGACCTGTGGGTGCGCCAGTTCGACGGGCTCCTGACCGAGCCTCCGCAGTGGTACGCGGGCTCGATGGGCGGCTTCTCCTCCGGCGGGTTCCACCAGTCCCTGTCGAGCTTCCGCTCGTCCGCGGCCAGCACGCTCCAGTCGTCGCCGGGGGGCAGCTCGGGTAGTGGCGGCGGGGGCTCGGTCGGCGGGGGCGGAGGCGGGGGCGGAGGCGGCAGCTGGTAGGGATCGCGGTCGGCCTGCCGCTCGTCGTCCTCGCGCTCATGACAGCCTGGTGGGCGTGGGTCGGGCGCGATCCCCGCCCCGGATCGATCGTCCCCGCCTGGCGCGCTCCCGAAGGCATTCCCCCCGGCGCCGCGGGCGCGCTGGTCGATCAGCGAGCCGATCCGGCCGACATCCTGGCGACCATCCTCGACCTGGCCGCGCGCGGCTATCTCCAGATCCGCGAGGTTCACCCGTCCGGTGTGCCGGCGGAGGGCGGACAGGGGGCACGCGTGGCGCGCTCGCTCCTCGAGAGCGTCGGGTTGTGGACGACCGAGTGGGAATTCCTCCGGACTGACAAATCCCTCGACGATCTGGTCACGTTCGAGCGGGCCATCGTCCATTCGCTGTTCGGCGCCGAGCGGGCGGTGACGATGTCGGCGATCGCAATGCCGTTCCGCGAACAACTGCCGGGCCTCTACCGCTCGCTCTACGACGAGATGGTCGAGCGGGGCTGGTTCCGGCAAAGCCCCCAGGCGACCCGACGCGAATGGGTCATCCTCGGCGGAGTGCTGGCCGCGATCGGTGGGGTGATGGTCGCATGGCTCGGCATCGTCGATCTCGGGATCGCGCTCCTCCTCTCGGGCGCCATCTTCCTGGCCTTCTCCCCCGCGATGCCGGTCGTCACCCGCCGCGGCGCGTGGGTTCGGGACGAGCTCCTCGGCCTGCGCGAGTACGTGCGCCGCGCCGAGCGCGAGGAGGTCGAAGCTCGCCATCGGGGCGAGCACGCGCCCGGCCGCTTCGAGGAGATCCTCCCCTACGCGATCGCCCTTGGCGTGGTCGACCTGTGGCTGGACGAGTTCGGCGGCCTGGCGAAGGGGCCGGGCTGGTACGTCGTCGAGGACGCCGCCCCACCTACCTCGTTCTCGGTCAGCTTTGGCGTCTTCTGCACGGCGGCCGTCAAGGCGCTCGGCGCTTCGAGTCGCTGACACCCCCGCATCGGGTGCTCCTCAGCGCGAGCCTCCGAACAGGCCGGGCTGCTGCGGGGGCTCCGCAGCGATCCCCGTCAGCTCCCTGGGATAGGCCTCGAGGAGCGGCTCGGGCACGGCCACGGGCAGGCCCGACGACCACGACTTGAGCTGGAGCGCGTTGACGGCTGCCTGGCCCTGGTAGTGGTTGTTGGTGATCGCGACCACCGCCTTCACGGCGGCATCCGAAGAAGCCTCCTTCATCCGGCTCACCCACGGCTCGAGTTCGTCCCGATCGTAGAGGTAGTTGTAGCGCTCGTGCGAGGGCCGCCCCTGGGCGAACCACGATTCGAAGTTGCGGCCGTGGAAGCGGTAGTACGCCACCGGCCCCGTGCGCCGGTCGACCGCGCCCAGCGATCCCTCGTGGAGCGGCTGGTCGATCGCCGCCAGACCCACCCCGCGCTCGCGCAGCCACGCCAGCGCGTCGGGCTCGTCCCACGAGGCGTGGCGCACCTCCGCGACCAGCGGGTAGTCGTCGAACGCGTCGACGACAGCGGCGAGCCAGCGTCGCTCTTCGGGCTCGTTCTTGAACGACCACGGGAACTGCGCGAGGACGGCCAGCAGCCGGTCTTCCTCGGCGAGCGGATCGATCCCCTCGCGGTACGCGTCGAGGTCCTTCGTCGACGGCGGCGCGTCGCGCTCGTGGGTGAACCCCCGCCACAGCTTGGCGGTGAAGCGGAAGCGGGGGTGCTCCTCGACCCGGCGCGCCCAGGATCGCGTCCAAGTTGCTGGTGGCGGGCGGTAGAAAGAGGTGTTGATCTCGACGACGTCGAAGTAGCGGGCCAGGTACTCGAGCGGATCGAAGCGGCGGCCGGCGCCGGAAGGATAGACGATTCCCTTCCAGTCCTCGTACGACCAGCCGGCGGGTCCGATCCACATCCGCTCCGCGCCGCCGTTGGTGCCGTTCGGGGTCCCGGCCGCCGGTTCCGGTTCGCCCGTCATTCCCGCTTCGAATGCGCTCCCTGGCGCGAGACCGAGCTCGAGCCTGCTTCCCGCGCCAGCAGGATCGACGAGCCGGCCCGCACCGAGCCGAACCCGAACCGGTCGCGGAGGCCGTCGAGCGGCCCGATCAGCCGCTCCCAGGCGAGCTCGCGCGGGGCGGCGAAGAGGTCGAGCTGGGGCGCCGCGGCGACGAGGTTCGAGAGCCCGACGCCGAGGAGCCGCACGCTCACCCGCCGGGCATAGGCCGCCCGGAACAGGTCGCGCGCCACGCCCGCCACCTGACGCTCGCTGTCGGTCGGGGTGGCCAGCGTCTGGCTTCGCGTGACGGTGGTGAAGTCGCGATAGCGCAGCTTGAGCGTCACCGTGCGGGCGGTGAGGCGATGCGAGCGCAGGTCGCGCGCAGCGCGCTCGCTCAGGTACCACAGCATCGACTCGCAGAACTCGACGTCGGCTGTGTCCTCCTCGAACGTGCACTCGCGACTCACCGACTTGGGCAGCTCGTCGCCCACGACCGCCCGCTCGTCGGCGCCGCGCGCGCGCGCCGAGAGCGACGCGCCGTGATCGCCGAAGACGCCGGTCGCGAGCTCGGGATCGAGCCGCGCCAGATCGCCCAGCGTGCGCAGGTTGAACTGCCAAAGCCGCTCGCGGGTGGCGGGCCCGATGCCGGGCATGCGGTCGAGCGGCAGGGGCGCCAGGAACGCGGCCTCGCGTCCCGGCCAAATCTCCAGGAACCCCTCGGGCTTGCAGATGTCGGAGGCGATCTTCGCCACCGCCTTGGTCGTCGCCAGCCCCATCGACACCGGCAGCCGGGTCTCGTCCCGGATCGCGCGTCGGATCCGCTCGGCCGTGGCGCGCGGAGGTCCGTGGAGCCGCTCGGTGCCGGTCAGGTCGAGGTACGCCTCGTCGATCGAGACCGCCTCGACCGCGGGGGTGAAGCGCTGGAGCACACCCCGCACCGCGCGCGCCGCGCGGCGATACAGATCCGGGCTCCCGGAAAGCCACACCGCTCCCGGACAGCGGCGATACGCCTCGCCGATCGGCATCGCGGAGTGGATCCCGAAGGCGCGCGCCTCGTAGGAGGCGGCGGTCACGACCCCGCGCCCCTTGCCGCCCCGGGGGTTCGCTCCCACGACGACTGGCCGGCCCGCGAGCGACGGATCGCGCAGTCGCTCGACGGCCACGAAGAACGCATCCAAGTCGACGTGAAGGATCGCGCGGGCGGCCACGGGTCGAGGATACCCGAACGAAAACCGAACGTCAACGGCTGCCATCCTTGAATGGTTGTCAATATATCCCACATAAGTTGACAATCACCACTAGACGGGTTTACAATAAGCCTACCGGCATGGACAATGAAATTCGAAGCTACCTGCTGCGATCCGTCGAAAAACATCCTAGGGACCTGGTACGGGTCGGAGCTGAGCAATTCAAGTTCTCTCGTCAGGCGATGCATCGACACGTGCAGAGTCTCGTCGATGAAGGCCTGCTTGCGGCCACGGGCCGCACCAAGGCGCGCGAATACTCTCTTGTAACGCTCGACCGCGAAAGCTTGACTCTCAAACCAGAAGGTCTCGAGGAACATGTGGTTTGGCAGGATCACATTTCTTCGAGACTGGGTAGCGTTTCAAAGGAAGTCATCAGCATAGCCCAGTATGCGTTCACGGAGATTCTGAACAACGCCATCACTCACAGCCGAGGCACCGAAATATTGATTCAGCTCTCTCGAACCGCCGCAACCATCCATCTCGGAGTTGCGGATAATGGTGTTGGGATCTTCAAAAAGCTCAAGGACGAGCTCGGTTTGGAGGACGAAAGGCATTCTATTCTCGAGTTGGCGAAGGGAAAGCTAACAACGAATCCGGAGCGTCATACGGGCGAGGGCATTTTCTTCACCACTAGGGCCTGCGACAAGGTCGCCATTGTCGCGGGTTCTTTGGGATTCCTACACCTTCGATCCGGCGACTGGCTTATGGATGAAAGGAGCCCCATTGAAGGGACGTACGTTGATATGGAGATTGATTGCTTTGTCCAAGTTTCCATGAAAGACGTTTTTGACAGATATACCAGTACTGACGACGATTTTGGATTTTCAAGGACACAGATTCCTGTTTTCCTCGCTAAGTACGGCGACGAGAATCTTGTCTCTAGATCGCAGGCGAAACGGGTAGTAGCCAGGCTTGAACGATTCAGAGAGGTCGTCTTGGATTTCGATGGTGTCAGTACGATCGGACAGGCCTTCGCTGATGAAATATTTCGAGTCTTTGGGTCAGCGAATCCCGAAATTCATCTCGTTTGCATCAATGCAAGCCACGAGGTCGAACAGATGATCAAGAGGGCTCGTCGAGTTCGAGGAGTAGAGCAGCCGGGGCCTCTATAGTCATGAGTCCCCCACCCGTCCATGCCCTGCTCGACGACCTGTTCTTCCGCTCCCGCATCGAGGCGACGGCGGAGGCGGCCGGCGTGCATCTGATCGTCTCCCGCACCCTCACAGAACTGCTCGACAGGATCGACGAGGCCGGCGGGGCGGGCGTACTGGTCGACCTGGGTCTCGGGACTCTCGAAGCCGCCGAAGCGATCGTGGCCCTCAAGCGCCGACTCGAGCCCCCAACCGTCGTCGCCTGGGGGTCGCACGTCGACGCCGAGGCGATGGAGGCCGCGCGTGCCGCGGGCGCCGACCGGGTGCTGGCGAGAAGCGCGTTCACCCGTCGGCTGCCCGACCTTCTCCGGGAGCTGTCCGGCTGACGCGAGCAATCCGGCTGACGCGATCGCTCACCCCTGAGCCGCCTCGGCTCAGAAGCCCAGCGTGTCCAGGCCGGGGATCGCGTTCGTCACGCCTTCGGACGTGGCCAGCGTCCACGCAATCCCTAGGACGACGGCTCGGCCTTCCGTTCCCTCGCTGTCGTCGGCGATCTCGGCTAGGCGCTCGCGGTGCTCAGCCGCGAGCTCGAGGTTCTCTGGAGGCAATCCGCTCGACCCCGCCGGCTGGTCGAGGACACCGAACGCATGCGTCAGCGACATCCCCGTCCAGAGGTACTCGCTGACCGGCATGTCGTTGTCCGCGAGCGCCTGGGCCAGGGCCACGCGCGATCGACCGAGCCCCTGCAGGCCGGCCATCGCGTCACCGAACCCCGCCTCTCCTTCGCTGTTCTCGATGTCCTCGCTGCGCTCCTCCATGTCCTCGACCCAATCCTGCATCCCCTCCCACGCGTCGTCGGTCACGGCGAAGAACGTCTCCGCGCGATCCCCGCTCACGATCCCGTCCTGCGGCGGTGTGAACGGGTATTCGCTCTCGAGCTGCTGGATCGTCTCGCTGGCCTCCTGCTGGTCCTCCATCCCGCCCGCGAACTCGTTGGCCTTCTTGGACACGAACATCCCCCCGGCCACAATGGCCACGATCACGCCGACGATTGCCACGACGGCCAGTATGCCGCACCCGATGGCGATCTTCGCACCGGTGGACATGCCTTTCTTCGGAGGCGGCACGGAGGAGGGAGGGGGGCTCGCGGGGGTCTGGGGATCGGGCATGATCACCTCCTGATGGGTTGGCGCACGAGAGTCGCGATCCCGCGGATCGCGGAGTCAGCCGGCCAGGGCCGTGGTCGGCTCAGCCGGTCGGGTGATGAAGCGGTTCACGGCATCCAGCACGGCGCGGACGGCGGCTTCGTGGAGGTCGTCCTTCACGGCCGCGGTTCCCACCATCCGCATTCGGTGGCGACCCCGGCGCGCTTCTACGAGGACGACCAGCAGGCGCTCCTCGTACACGCGAATCTGCTCGAGCCCCGCCAGATAGAACGCCATCTCCTTCTCCGTGAGATATTCCAGCGCCTCGATCACCGCCCGGGCAGCGGCATACACTCGCGCCTCCGGCGTGTCGGTGTCGCGATGGCTTCCTTCGAAGATGATGTCGCCGAGCTTCAGCTCCACGTGGGCGGTGCACTTCAACGCGTCATCCTGGACGACTCGCAGCCGGTGGAACACGACTCTGGCCGTCGATCCCGGCACGAGCTTGCGTGAGCGTCTCTCGGGGGCTGGCGCCTCGCGGCTGGTCTCCTCTACCTCGGCCCTATCCTTGAGCACGGCGATCGACACGATCCGATGATCGATCGTCAAGTCGAACGCGGTCTTCAAGAGGGTCTCGATGTTGCGGACAATCTGCTTCGGGGCCAGGGCGCCGTCGCTGAGGACGTGGATCTCTCTCAGCTGCCGGCCGTTCTCGTCCGGACGCACTCGCGCGCGCACGACTCCCGTCAGAGTTTCCAGCAGGGTATCGATTTGCGTCGGATCGAATTGGGGCATGCGTCCCCTTACGGGGGGTGTTAGGTTGCCGCAGTATACTCGGCGTGCACGATTTCGAGCAAGCAGGAGGCTTGCCCGGAAACGGAGTTTCGCCGATCTTCAGCGCGTTCCGAGAGACTGACGACTCTTGGGAGGCTCATTCCAGAAGGGAGAGAATTCCGCTCGATGACGTACGTAATCACGCAGCCCTGCATCGGACTCAAGGACGCGAGCTGTGTCGAGGTTTGCCCCGTGGATTGCATCTACGAGGGCGAGGACATGTACTACATCCATCCCGACGAGTGCATCGAGTGCGCGGCCTGCGAGCCGGAGTGTCCCGTCG
>DASQEN010000272.1:0-8609 GCA_035633635.1 Gemmatimonadota bacterium
CAACATCCGCTTCCACTCCAGCTCTCCCCAGCCCGGGATCGGCGAGATCGAGTTCCTCTTCACGATCCGTGTCCTGGCCCACAAGGAAACTCCCGGCACCGGGCCCGGGACGCTCATCTTCTACTGACCCTGATCCGGGTCGCCCTCCCGCTTCCGCTCGAGCGGCTGTTCACCTACCGCCTGGACGACGACCTGCCCGCGCCAGCTCGCGGTTCGCGGGTCGTGGTCGGATTCGGCAAGCGGCGGCTGGTGGGGTTCGCAGTCGAGACCACCGACGTCGAACCCGAGGGCGTGCGGCTGAAGCGTGTCCAGCGCGTGCTGGACGCCGAGCCGGTGCTCTCGGAGACTGAGTGGGCCCTGGCCGAGTGGATGGCGCGCTACTACGTGGCGCCGCTGGGGCTGGTGCTGCGGCTGTTCTATCCCGCGGGCTCCACGGGGGAAGCCGAGGAAGGGGAGATCCAGGGTGGTGCGCCGCGGCGCTTGCACGTCCTTCCCGCCGAAGAGCCCGGCGCCGAGGAGCGCGCGGCGACCCTGGCGGCTCTCGCTCGCGCGCCCCAGCAGCGGCGCGTCTGGTTGGCCGCGCTCGAGCTCGAGGCGCCGGTCGAGCAGGCCGCGCTCTGCGATGCGCTCGGCGTCTCCCCGGGCGTGGTTGCCACGCTCGCCGCCAAGGGGCTGGTGCGGATCGAGGAGCGCGAGATGGCGCTCGATCCGTACGGCGCGGGCGGGGCGCTCCCCGAGGTCTCCCCCGAGGGCGAGCCGACTCCCGAACAGCACGCGGCGATCGAGGCGGTCCGCGAGGCGCTGAACGGCGAGGCGGAGCGCGGCAGGCCGTTTCTCCTTCAGGGGATCACCGGAAGCGGGAAGACCCGGGTCTACGCGGAGGCCGTCGCCACGGTTCTCGAGCGGGGGGGCCGGGCGATCGTCCTGGTTCCCGAGATCGGGCTCGCGGCGCCGACGGTGGCGCGGTTCCGGGCACGCTTCGGCGACCGCGTGGCGGTGCTTCACAGCGGCCTCTCGCGGGGAGAGCGCGCTTCGGCCTGGAGTCGGGTCCGGGCGGGGGCGGCCCCGATCGTCGTCGGCGCGCGCTCGGCGCTCTTCGCCCCGGTCGGTCGGGCCGACCTGATCGTGGTCGACGAGGAGCACGAGAGCGCCTATAAGCAGGACGAGACGCCGCGCTATCTGGCGCGCGACGTGGCCGTCTACCGCGCCGCCATCGAAGGAGCCGTGGTCGTGCTGGGCTCGGCCACGCCGTCGCTGGAGAGCCGGTCCCATGCCGACGTGGACAAGTACCGTCGGCTCTCGTTGCCCGAGCGGATCGCCGGCCGTCCGCTGCCCGAGGTTCAGATCGTGGACCTGGCTCGCGAAGGGGCGATCGTCGGACCCGGCCTCTCCGACGTTCTCGTCCAGGCGCTCGAGGACACGCTCGACGCCGGCGACCAGGCGCTCCTGTTCCTCAACCGCCGCGGGTTCGCCTCCTTTCTCCAGTGCACCGACTGCGGCTGGGTGGGGCCGTGTCCGAACTGCCGGATCTCGCTCACCTACCACCGTGGTTCGCCGCGGCTCCTCTGCCACTATTGCGACCACCGCGAGCAGGTCCCCGACGTGTGCCCGGCGTGCGCTGGCCGGCGGCTGGATACCCGGGGCATCGGGACCCAGCAGGTCGAGGCCGCGGTGACGGCGCGCTTCCCGGCCGCCAGGATCGGACGCATGGACCTCGACACGACCGGGCCCAAGTGGTCCCACGCGCGTCTCTACCGTGCCATGCAAGCGCGCGAGATCGACATCCTGGTGGGCACCCAGATGATCGCCAAGGGATTCGACCTGCCGGGGGTGGCGCTGGTCGGCGTCGTGTCGGCGGACACCGCGCTCCACTTCCCGGATTTCCGGGCCACCGAGCGCACGTTCCAGCTCCTGGTCCAGGTGGCGGGCCGGGCGGGGCGCGGGGACCGCCCCGGACGGGTCGTCCTCCAGACGTATCTGCCGGAGCACTTCGTCATCACCGCCGCCGCGGCCCACGACTACGAGGCGTTTTATCGGCGCGAGAAACCGGACCGGGCCGCGCTCGGATACCCCCCCGCCACCCGACTCGCCAACGTGGTGGCGAGCGGCAAGGACGCTACGTCGGTCGAAGAGGCGATCGAGCGGGTGGCCGACCACCTGCGCGCGCGGCCGGCGGCGGGGCTCGCTGTGGTCGGGCCGGCGCCCTGCCCGCTCGAGCGGCTGCGCGGCCGCTGGCGCAACCATGTGCTTCTCAAGGCCGAGACCCCGCAGCCACTCGACCGCGCCCTCCGGGATCTCGCTCGCCGGGAGGAGGAGCTGGTCGGGGCCTCCAACAGGCTCGAGATCGACCGCGACCCGCTGAGCTTGCTGTGAGACGGGCTTGAACTCTCCGGCCCTGCGCGCGTCCATCGACACGGATGACCACCTGCACCAGGAGGAGACATGAAGAGCGACGACGAGACGGTGGGGCGAGTGCTCACACGCAGGGAGATCCTGACGATGTTGGGGGCCACGGGAGTCCTGTGGCTCGCGCGGTGCTCAGAGCCGGGCTCCATCGCCAAGTCGGCCGCGGGAGAGGTCGCTTCCGGCTGCGTGGTGAAGCCGCAGCTCACGGCCGGCCCCTACTTCGTCGACGGGGCGCTGGAACGGTCGGACATCCGCGCGGACCCCGCGACCGGCGAGGTGTCGGCCGGGACGCCACTGGATCTCCGATTTCAGGTCTCCCGGATCGCTGAGGGCGCCTGCGTGCCGCTGGCTGGTGCCGTGGTGGACGTCTGGCATTGCGACGCACGGGGCGTGTACTCCGACGTCGAGGACCCCAGCTTCGACACCCAGGGTCGGAAGTTCCTGCGCGGCTACCAGGTCACCGACGCGGATGGCGCCGCCCGCTTCACGACGATCTATCCTGGCTGGTACCGGGGAAGGGCCGTCCACGTCCACTTCAAGGTGCGCTCGGCCCCCGAGGCGGTCCCGGGCTTCGACTTCACGTCCCAACTCTTCTTCGACGACGAGCTCAGCGACCGCGTCCACGAGCAGGAGCCGTACGCGGCGAACGGGGCGCGCGACCGCAGGAACTCCGGCGATGGGATCTTCCGCCAGGGCGGCCCGGCGCTTGTGCTGGCGCTCGAGCCGGCCGATCCAGGGTACGCGGGGACGTTCGACATCGCGCTCCAGGACGTGTAGCTGCGAGCAGTCCTGGAGGGGCGTCCATGCGGCGGTCCCGTTCCGCCGGTAGATTCCCCTCCCCATGGACGCCGACCGGATCCGCAACTTCGCGATCATCGCGCACATCGATCACGGCAAGTCGACGCTCGCCGACCGGCTGCTCGAGCGCACCGGCACGCTCGGCCAGCGCGAGATGCGCGCGCAAGTCCTCGATGCAATGGACCTCGAGCGCGAGCGCGGCATCACGATCAAGATGCACGCGATCACGATGGTCTACCGCGCGGCGGACGGACGCGACTACGAGCTGAACCTCATCGACACGCCCGGGCACGTCGACTTCTCCTACGAGGTGTCGCGCAGCATGGCGGCCGCAGAGGGGGTCCTGCTGGTCGTCGACGCCGCGCAGGGCATCGAGGCCCAGACGCTCTCGAACTTGTTCCTCGCGCTCGAGAACGACCTCGAGATCATCCCCGTGATCAACAAGATCGATCTGCCGAACGCCCGGCTCGAGCTGGTGACCGAGGAGCTTGTCAACCTGCTGGGTGTGGACGAGTCGGAGATCGTTCCGGTCTCGGCCAAGCTGGGGACGAACGTCGACGCGGTGCTGGAGGCGATCGTCCGGCGAGTGCCCCCCCCGGTGGGAGATCTGGACGCGCCTCTGCGCGCGCTGATCTTCGACTCCCAGTTCGACAAGTACCGCGGCGCGGTGCCCTACATCCGCGTCGTCGACGGCCGGGTCGCTCCGGGCATGGAGATCGCGTTCTTCTCGAACGACGCGACCTATGAGGTGACCGAGGTGGGGCGGCTGCGGCTCGGGATGCACCCCACCGCGGAGCTCCGAAGCGGCGAGGTCGGCTACCTCGTGGCCAGCATCAAGCGGGTCTCGGACACCAAGGTCGGCGACACGATCACGGACGCGAGCGACCGGGCCGCCGGGCCGCTCCCCGGCTACCGCGAAGTGCACCCGATGGTCTTCGCCGGGCTCTACCCGACCGATGCCGACCAGTACGCGGACCTGCGCGACGCGCTCGAGAAGCTCAAGCTCAACGACAGCTCGCTCCAGTACGAGCCCGAGACCTCCACCGCGCTGGGCTTCGGGTTCCGCTGCGGCTTTCTGGGGATGCTCCACCGCGAGATCGTCCAGGAACGGCTGGAGCGTGAGTTCGACCTGGATCTCATCACGACCGTGCCCAACGTCGAGTATCACGTCTATCCCGAGCACGGCGAGATGATGCTGATCGAGAACCCCAGCAAGATGCCGACCGCGGGCGAGATCGAGCGCATCGAGGAGCCGTTCGTCCGCGGGCGGTTCATCCTTCCCGCCACCTACATCGGCGGCGTGCTCAAGCTCTGCGAGGAGCGGCGCGGGAAGCACGTCAAGATGGAGTACATCGATTCCGAGCGGGTGGAGATCGAGTACGATCTTCCGCTCGCCGAGATCATCACCGACTTCTTCGACCGGCTGAAGTCGGCCACGCGTGGCTACGCCTCGTTCGACTACGAGTTCCGCGAGTACCGGCCGAGCGAACTGGTCAAGCTCGACATCCTGGTCAACGGCGATCCGCTGGACGCGCTGTCGGTCATCCTCCACCGCGATCGGGCCTACGACTGGGGACGCTCGTTGTCCGAGAAGCTCAAGGAGCTGATCCCGCGCCAGATGTTCGAGGTCGTGATCCAGGCCGCGATCGGCACGCGGGTGATCAGCCGCGAGGTCGTGCGACCGCTCAGGAAGAACGTGACCGCGAAGTGCTACGGCGGGGACATCACCCGCAAGCGCAAGCTCCTCGAGCGGCAGAAGGAGGGAAAGCGCCGCATGAAGCAGGTCGGGACCGTGGAGATTCCTCAGGAAGCGTTTCTTGCCGCTCTAACGATCGAGTCCTAGCAACTCAGCCACCGCGGGGATCGATCACATGGAATGAACCTATGCCGATGTAGCGATAGATTCCCGTCATGCTGACCGACGGGATCGTCCAGCCACCACGCGGGGTCCGCCCCGCCGAGCCCCGCGCCGGCGGGGCGATCGCGGTGCGGGTCCCCAACTGGATCGGTGACGCGGTCCTCGCGCTCCCCGCGGTGTCCGCGCTGGCCGACCATTTCGGCGACCGAAGCGTGTTCGTTCTCGCGCGCGGCCCAGTGGCACCGCTCTTCGTCGGGCTCCCGCGGATCGCCGATGTCGTCCGGGTGACGGAGCATGCCGCCGGTCGGCTGGCGAGCTCCCGCCGCGCGCTGCAGGGCGAGCGGCCCGAGCTGGGCATCGTGCTCCCCCACTCGTTCTCAACCGCGGTTGAGCTCGCGACCGGGGGAACCCGCGAGCTCTGGGGGTACGGCGGTCCGCTTCGTCGGCTCGTTCTCGACGTGGCGCTCCCGCCCCGCTGGCTGCGGGGGCGGCACCGGTGGGAGGCGTACGCGCTCCTGGCCGCGGCGGTCACCGGCAAGCCGGTCCGGGAGCGGTACCCGCTGTCCCGCGGGTCCGGGGACGTGGCCGCTGCCGACGCCCTGTTCGCGGAGGCCGGGCTCCGGCCCGGCGACGGGACGCCGCTCGTCGGACTGGTGCCGGGGGCCCACGCGGCCTCGCGCCGCTGGCCGGAGGCGCGCTTCGCTGAGCTCGCGTCGCGGCTGGGGCGGGAAGGGGCGCGGGTCGTGGTGCTCGGCTCCGCCGTCGAACGCGAGCTGGCGGCGCGCGTGGCCGCGGCCGCCGACCCCGCTCCGGCGGACTGGTCCGGTCGCACCCCGCTCCCCGTCCTCGCCGAGTGCTTCCGGCGGTTCGACTTCCTGGTCACCAACGATACCGGGCCGATGCACCTGGCCGCCGCCGTGGGCACACCGCTTCTCGACCTCTGCGGGGCGGCCAACGAAGTCGTCACCGGGCCGCGCGGCCCCGCGAGCGAGGTCGTGGTCCATCCGCTCCACTGCCGCCCGTGCGTGAAAAACACGTGCGCCTACAATCTCGGATGCATGACGGGGATCGGGGTCGATCGGGTCCACGCCCTCGTGAGGGCGCGAATCGGCGGTACCACACCAGGTGCGCGCGGCGGGCGACCGGTAGATTGGTGAGCGTGACGAAGCGGAAAGGCACAGACCGGCTCGCGTGGGGCGTGGACGTCGGCGGCACCGACTGCAAGGTCGGGGTGGTAGACGCCGACGGGCGCGTGCGCGCGGTGACCGAATTCGAGACACCCGCCTCGCCCGAGACCGCGGTACGCGAGATCGAGCGCGCCTGCACCGCGCTCGCCGCCGAGGTCGGCGCGGGGATCGACCGGCTGGGGCTCGGCGTGCCCGGGCCGCTCGATCTCGAGCGCGGCGTGATCGTGCAGGCCCCCAACCTCGGATGGCGCGACGTCCCGCTCCGCGACATGGTGGCCGACGCGCTCGGCTGCCCGGTCGTCATGGACAACGACGCGAACGCCGCGGCGTTCGGCGAGGCGTGGGTCGGGGCCGGGCGCGGGGCGCGCGTCTTGCTCCTGGTCACGCTTGGGACCGGGGTCGGGGGAGGGGTGGTGGAGGACGGCCGCGTGTTCCATGGCGCCCGGGGCCTGGCGGTCGAGATCGGCCACATGGTCGCGGTGGCCGGCGGCCGGGCTTGCTCCTGCGGCAAGCGCGGTTGCGTCGAGGCGTACTTCAGCGCGCACGCGCTCAGGGAGCAAGCGGCCGAAATCGGTGTCGGCGACGGCGATCCCCGCGGCCACCGCTCGCTGTTCGAGCGCTACGCCGCCGGCGATCGGAGGATCGTCCCATGGCTCGGCCACGCGATCGACGTGCTGGCGCAGGGGGTGGCGCACGCCGGCGTCCTGTTCGATCCCGACCGCATCGTCTTCACCGGCGGTCTGACCCACTCCTGGGACCTCTACCGGGACCGGCTCCTGGATGGGCTGCAGGGCGACCTCGGACCGGCCGGCCCGCCCCCGGGAGGGATCGGGCTCACCGAGCTCGGCGGCCGGGCGGGCGTCGTGGGCGCAGCCGGCCTCGCGATGAAGGAATGAGCCGCGGGCAGGAGATCGGCGTCATCGGGACGGTCGTCGAGGACACGATCGACCGACCCGGCGAAGAGACCGTGCGCGACATGGGCGGCACATACCATTCGGTGATCGCGATGAGCGTCCTGCTCCCGACGGGCACGGTGGCGGTGCCGATCGCGGCAGTCGGCGAGGACGCGGTCGCACGCGTCCGTGCCGACTGGAGCCGGCTCCCCCGGATCTCGCTCGAGGGCGTCTATTCCGTGCCGGCGATCAATAACAAGGTTCATATCGAGTATGATCGGGACGGCGGCCGCGGCGAGACGCTGACCGGAGGCGTGCCGTCGCTGGAATGGGAACACATCGAGGCCTGGACCGGCCGGCTGGACGCGTGGTGCTGGAACTTCGTGGCGGGCAACGAGGTCGACCGCGAAACGTTCGAGCGCGTGAAACGGGCATCCACCGGGACGCTCCACCTGGATGTCCACAGCCTCTGCCTGGGGCCTCCCCGCGAAGGCCGGCCGCGCGAGCGTCGCAAGCCGGAGGACTGGGAAGGGTGGGTCGAAGGCGTCACATGGGTGCAGATGAACGAGATCGAGGCCGGCCTGCTGTGGGAGGGTGACGCGCGCCCCCTGTCGCGTGATCGGCAGCCCGCGCTGGCGTCCCGGGTCCACGCCCTGGGCGTCGAGGGCCTCCTGATCACGCGCGGCGCGCGCGGCGCGACCTGGCTCCCGCGACGAGGCCCGGTGTTCGACGCGCCCGCCGATCCCGGACCCGCGATCGACCCGACCGGCTGCGGCGACGTGTTCGGCGCGGCGTGGGTCGCGCTCCGGGTCGCACGCGGCCAGGACCCGGAGGCGGCTGTTCGCGGCGCCGTGCGGGCAGCGGGAGCAGCCGCGACCGTGAGCGGGACGGCCGATCTCGCGGCGGCACTCGTCGGCGCCGCCGATCCCTTGATCCTCGAGCGAGAGGGGACGAATCCATGAGAAGCAGGGGGGGCGAGTGAGCCGCTCCGATCCGCGCGAGCCGCCGCCCCGCGCCGACAGGCCGCCCCGCGCCGACACGCTGGCCGTTCACGCGGGCGCGAATCCCGACTCGCCGTCTGGAGCGATCGTCACGCCGATCTTCCAGTCGTCCACGTTCGAGTATCCTGCGGGCGATCGGGCGCTCCTCTACACGCGCTACGGCAACAACCCTACCCAGGAGGCCGTGCAGCGGAAGCTGGCGGTGCTCGAGGGCGCGGAGGCGGCCCTCGCGCTCGCCTCCGGAATGGCCGCGATCGCGACCGCGATCCTGTCGATCTGCGGCCGGGGCGACCACGTGGTGGCGGCTCCCGCGCTCTACGGGGGAACCCATGCGCTGCTGGACCGAGAGCTGCCGCGCCTCGGGATCGAGGTCTCCTACGCGGACGATGTCGACCTGAGCGCGTGGGAGCGGGCTACCCGCCCCGCGACCCGGCTCTGGGTCTGGGAGGCGATCTCGAACCCGCTC
>DASQEN010000273.1:0-16422 GCA_035633635.1 Gemmatimonadota bacterium
CCGCTACGTCGACCTGACCAGCGGCTTCGGCGCCGCGCTGGTCGGGCATCGGAACCCGCGCGTCGTGCGCGCCATCCAGCGCCAGACGAGCCGGCTGCTCCACGGCCTCGGCGACGCGGCCCCGCACCCCGAGCGGGTCGCGCTCGCGGCCGAGCTCGCTTCGCGCGGTCCGATCAAGGGCGGGCGGGTCTACTTCGCGAGCTCCGGCGCCGAAGCGGTCGACCTGGCGCTCAAGACCGCCCACCTCGCCACCGGGCGGCCCGGCATCGTGGCGTTCGAGGGCGGCTACCACGGCACGTCGCTGGGGGCGCTCCGCGCGACCTCACGGCGGGAGTTCCGCGTTCCGTTCGAGGACGCGCTCGCTCCCGCGACCTTGAGGGTGCCGTTCGCCGACCCGTACCGCTGTCCCTACCGGGTCTCCCCTGGGTCCTGCGGTCCGACCTGCCTCGATGCCGCGCTCGCCGAGATCGACGCCTGGATCGGGGATCCGTCGAAGCCGCGGCTGGGAGCGGTGATCGTCGAGCCCGTGCTGGGACGCGAGGGCGTCGTGCTCCCGCCCCCCGGATGGCTCGCAGCGCTCGGCCGTGCGGCGAGGGAGCGGGCGCTCCTCGTCGTCGCCGACGAGGTCCTGACCGGCGGCGGGCGCACCGGGAAGATGTGGGCCAGCGGGCCGCTCGAACCCGATCTCGTGACGGTTGGTAAGGGGATCACGGGTGGGATGCCGCTGGCGGCGGTCGTCGGGCGGCGGGAGGTCATGGCCGCCTGGGAGACAGAGGGGGAGGCGCGCCACACGACCACGTTCCTGGCCCACCCGCTGGCCGTCGCCGCCACCCGCGCGGCCCTGGCCGAGATCCGGCGACGCGACCTCCCGGCCCGGGCGCGCGCGATCGGACGGGCGCTCCGGACGGGGCTCGCGCGGATCCGCCGCCGACACACAGCCGTCGGGGACGCGCGGGGCGTGGGCGCGCTCTGGGGGCTCGACCTCGTGGCCGACCGCGAGACCCGCGAGCCGGACGCCCCGCTCGCGAAGGCGGTGGCCGCGGGCCTCGCCGCGCGCGGATACCTGGCGCTCGCCGGCGGCCGGCACGGGAACGTGATCGCGCTCACCCCTCCGCTCACGATCACGCCCCGGCAACTGACCGGCTTTCTGGCGGCGCTGGACGGGGCGCTAGCCGACCATGGTTGAGGTCCTCGCAACCCGGAGGGGACGTGCGGGGTTTCAAGGGTGATGACGCCTCGTATATCTCCGCGTTTCTGCCCACTGGCCCTCGCCACGTCGACGTTCCTAGCGCTGGCTCTCGCCTGCAGCGGAAGTGGCCCCGCCTCGCCCGACGACCCGGACGACGGAACGGTCCCCGACGGCGAGATCTCGATCGTCTGGGACGGTCGCACGGTCGACTGGGGGTCTTCCGAAACGCTTCGCGCCGAGATCGACGGCGCACCCGTCGACGTCGAATGGCGCTCGCTGACCGATCTCTACCTCGGGCAGCCGGTTTCGCTCGGCCGCGGCTCCGAGACGACGACAGCGCCGCTCAGGCCCGGAACGACGACCCTCGAGGCCCGCATCCTGTCGGGTGGCACGGTCGTGAAGCGGGCCACCGCCCAGGTGACGGTTCGCTATCGCGAGTCGTGGAACATGACGCTCGAGGGGATGATCGCGTACGAGGACGAGAGCGTGGGCGACGTCTGGGTGTCGGATGGACATGCGCTCGTCACCAGGCGGCACGCGGGTGGGATCTCGATCGTCGCTCTCGACGGCGGGATCCGTGAGGTCGGCAGGTTCACCGCGCCGAACATGTTCACTCAGGACGTAGTGGCCGCCGACGGCGTGGCCTACGTCACCAACGAGACCAGCGCCTATCCGTTCGCGGTCACGATGCTGGATATCAGTGACCCGGCCGCGCCGCGCGTCCTGGGCGGAGTGCCGACCAGCGCCGTGGGTGTCGCCCACACCGTGTGGGTCGACGGCTCGCTGCTCGCGCTCGCTTCCCAGGTCACCAGGGCGATCCATCTCTACGACGTCTCCGACCCGGAGAATCCGGCCCCGCTCTCTTCCATCCTCGCGCTGAACGCCACCGCGCACGACATCCACGTCCGGGACGGGCGGCTCTTCGGCTCCTACATGGCGCTCTCTCCGGGCCAGAGCGCGGAGCTGGTAATCGCCGGGGTCGCAGACCCGGCCCATCCCGTGGTGGCGGCCCGCGTCCACTACCCCGGGGCAGTCCTCACCCATTCATCCTGGCTCACGGGCAACGGCCAGATCCTCTACGTCACCGACGAGATCGTGAACGCGCCGGTCCGGATCTTCGACGTCTCGGATTTCTCCCGGACCGTCCTGATCGGCACGTATCAGCCACGGCTGGGGACGATCCCGCATCACTTCCACGTGCGGGACGGCCACTTCGCCTACCTCTCGCACTACAAGCACGGGGTCGAGGTGGTCGACGTGTCCGATCCGATCCGTCCCCGGCTCGTTGGCTTCTACGACACCCACACGGGCGCCGACGCCGACGTCGGACAGCCTCCCGGATCGCTCAGCCCGTCGCACGAGAAGGAGGGGTTCCTGTACGAGGGAGTGTGGGGCGTGGACTGGACGGACGATGGGCGGATCGTCGTCAGCGACATGAACCGCGGCCTGTTCGTTTTCCGCTACAACGGCACCTAGCACAAAGCGCGTACCCTGCGGAGCCCGATTCCCGGCGTGATCAACCCTCCGCCGAGGAATCTCCGGGGACGGGGGCGGGCTGTTCGAGGTCGATGCGGAGGCGGCTGACCCGCATTCCGTCGAGCGCCTCGACGACCAGCCGGCAGCCGGGCGCCTCGATCACGTCGCCGACCTCCGGACGGCGGCCCAGCGCGCCGAACACGTATCCACCGATCGTGTGGTACTCCTCCTCGTCGAGCTCCAGGCCGAAGTGCTCGTTGACGTCCTGGATGAGGAGCAGCCCGTCGATCAGCGCCTCACGATCCGAGATCCGCTCGACGTCTGGCCATCCCGCCTGCTTCTCGCTTCGCACGTCGCCCACGATCCGCTCCAGCACGTCCCTGAGGGTGACGATCCCGGCCGTGCCGCCGAACTCGTCGATCAGCACGACCATGTGTCGCCGCTGAGCCTGCATCGCGGCGAGCAAGCGGAAGACGCGGACCGACTCGGGCAGCACGACCGGGGTTTGCAGAACGCGCCGCAGATCGAGCGTGCTCCTGCCGTCGAGCATCTGCACGAGCTCCTTCACGTTCACGACCCCGACGATGGAGTCGAACGATCCGTCGTATACGGGATAGCGGGTGAACCCATGCTGCCGGAGCGTGGTCTCGATCTCCTCGCGCGGCGCGGTCAGGGGGAGCCCCACGATCTCGGTGCGCGGGACCATGACCTGGTTGGCGGTCAGGTCCGCGAACTCGAAGATGTTGTGGATCATCTCCTCCTCCTCGGGCGCCAGCACTCCGGCGGCCGTGCTCGCGCTGACGATCATCTTGAGCTCCTCCTCCGAGTGGGGGACGAGATGGCCGGCGGTTGTCTCGGCGAACCCGAACCCGCGCACGACCAGCAGCGAGGACTTGTTGAGGATCCAGATGAAGGGCTTGAAGATGGTGAGGAACCATTTCGTCGGCAGAGCCACGATCAGCGCCGCACGTTCCGAGCGCTGGATGGACATCGTCTTTGGAGCTTGTTCCCCGAGCACGATATGGAGCGAGGTGATGATTGCGAACGCGATCAGGATCGCGATCGTGTGAGCGCTGATCGTCGCGATAATGGTGCCCGGGAGCCAGCCCAGAAGGGGCTCGATGAGCGCGGCCAGGGCGGGCTCGCCGATCCATCCCAGGCCGAGCGACGCCATCGTGATGCCGAGCTGCGCGGCGGCGATGTAGGCGTCGATGTCGTCGAGCGCACGCTTGACGGCACGCGCCAGCGTGTGGCCTTCCTGGACCAGCTCGTCGATGCGGGTCCGGCGGACGGTGACGAGGGCGAACTCGCTGGCGACGAAGAAGCCGTTGGCAGCCACGAGCAGGAGCACGGCCAGAAGCCGGAACAGGATGTCGAGACCGGATAGGTCAGGCTCCATTTAGCGGGAAACTAGTCGGCGGGATCGGGAAAATCATCCGCCGATGGGCACCACCTGTCGGTTGACGGGTGCTCGCCGGGCGGGTAGCGTCGATCGACGTGCGCACCGATGATCTGATCCGCCGCGTGGCGGGCCTCGATCTCGATCTGCTCGACGAGATCGAGAAGGCGGGCTATGTGAGCCCGGATCGGCACCTCGGCGGGAGCGACCCGCGCTGGTGGAGCGAGAGCGACGTCAACAAGGTGCGCGAGATCGCGCGATTTCGACGCCGCGGAGTCGATCTTGAGGAGGCGTACCGCAAGGCGCGGGAGGACCGGTTCTTCGGCCTCTGTCCCTGCGACTGGAGATGAAGGAGGAGTGCGGTTGAAGGTCACGATCGAGTACTGCACGGCTTGAAACTACGAACCTAAGGCGACCGGTCTGGCCGCCGAGTTGAAAGCGGAGCTGAACGACGTCGAGGTCAAGCTGATCCCGAGTGGGGGCGGCGTGTTCGAGGTCGTATCGGACGGCGAGTTGATCCACTCCAAGAAAGTCACCCGCCGGTTCCCGGACCCGGGGGAGATCGTCGCTGCCCTGCGCACGCGTTGACGGCTCGCTGAGCGGGGGGTGGCCGACGCGGACTACCTGATCCTCGGCGCCGGTCCCGCCGGGTGCCGGGCAGCGCAGGCGATCCGCCGGCGCGACAAGAGCGGACGGGTCATCGTCCTGACTGACGAATCCGTCCCGTTCACGAATCGGATCGTCCTTTCCAAGGAATTCCTGAAATCCGACGAGCTCACCCCCGGGCAGGCGCTCGTCCTGCCGGCGGAGGCGTTTCGAACGATGGGCATCGAGCTCCGCACCCGCGAGCGGGTCGAGCGGCTCGATCCCCACGCTCGCGTGGTGGAGCTGGCCGGCGGTGGCCGGATGGAATACACGCGCTGCCTGGTCGCCACGGGCTCGCGCCCGCTCGCGCTGCCGGTCCCCGGGTTCGACCTGCCCGGCGTCCTTACCCTGCGCACGGTGGAGGACGCCCTCAGGCTGCGGGAAGCGGCGCGGCGTGCGGACAGGGCGGTAGTGATCGGGGGCGGGCTCATCGGCGCCGAGATCGCCTGCGCGCTGGTGTCCCGGGGAGTGAGGGTCACGCTCCTCGCCCGCGAGGCGTGGTTCTGGGGTCACCTCGCCCCCGAACCGGTCGGTCGAGCGATCGGCCGCGTCCTCATGGATGGCGGCGTGAACCTGCGGATGGAGCGCACGGTCGTGGCGATCCACGCCGACGGAACGGAGCTGGCCGTCGAGACCGCGGACGGCGACCTGCTGCGCGCCCCGCTCGTTGCGGCGGGCGTCGGGGTCCGGTACAACGTCGACTTCCTCGCCGGAACCGGGCTTCTCGAACCGGGCCGGGGCGTTCGCGTGAACGAGCGCCTCGAGGCTGGAGCGGAAGGTGTGTGGGCGGCCGGCGACGTGGCCGCCTTCGAGGACCCCGTCTTCGGCTCCCGCCATCACGTCGAGCATTGGCTCCACGCACAGTACCAGGGACGCGTCGCGGGAGAGAACATGACGGGAGATCGGCGGGTCTACGCGCGCGTTTCCTGGTACGACACGCTCCTCTTCGACATGCCGGTAACAGTCGTGGGTGCACCGGAGCTGGCCGAACGGTGGACCGAAGAGGAGCCGTTCGACGACAACAGGGGGAACGCACTCGGCTGGCGTGGGGAGCGGCTGGTAGCCGCGTATCGCCTCGGGCCCGGCGGCCGGGTCGACGAGATCGCGCGGCGGATCGAAGCAGGCGCCGAAGCGACGAGGAAGTAATCAACCTGCGTCAATCAGCCTTCGATTCCGAGGAAGTCCTTGATCGACTTCTCGAGGATCTCCTGAGCGCGCAAATCGGAGAGGTCGAGCCGATTTTCGTTGATGACCATGACCTGCATCCGCTTGCATTCCTCCCAGCAGACAGTGCACACCTTCTCGACGATCTCGCGCCCCAGCGCGTCGGGGTAGGGCGGCCGGTCGAGGCCCGCGCGGGTCTCCCCGCATCGCATGCATGTCAACTCCGCCATCAGGATCCCTCCTGGGTCAGGGTCTCGCCGTGAAGGGTGACGATCTCGAGCACGACATAGGCGCGCCCTCCGCTCGGCGTGTCGAGGGTGACTCGCTGACCCGGACGCGCCCCGACCAGCGCGCGGCCCATCGGCGAGGCGATCGAGATCATCTCGTCGTTCATGTCGACGAATTCCGGGAACACGATGCGGAGCGATGTCCGCTCCCCGTCCTCACCGGCGAGCGCGACGCGCGATCCGAAGCCGACCACGTCCCGAGGAACGTCGCGGAGGTCGATCGAGGACAGCTCGCTCTGGCGGCGGGTCAGCTGCGAGAGCCGCGCGCGGACGAACTCCTGTCGCTCCAGCGCGGAGCTGTACTCGGCGTTCTCGCGCAGGTCACCGAGCGCGACCGCCGTTGCGATCCGCTTGGGGAGCTCGATCCGCAGCTCCCGGTCGAACTCCTCGATCTGGCCCTGAAGCCGGGATCGCAACTCTTCGAGCATGTCCATCCTCCCCGAAAACGAAACGCGCGGCGGGGACCGCGCGGACGTGAACGAAAGCACGACCCGAAGATACGCCGTTGACCTGCGGGATGCACGGGCGGAGACTGCGGACATGACGAGGGCTCGCCGAACGGAAACGTGGGACCGGACGGCTGCGATCGAGCGGCTTCGCGCCGAGACCTTCGATGTGCTGGTCGTCGGTGGTGGGATCACAGGCACGGGCGTGGCGCGGGACGCGGCGCTGCGCGGGCTCTCGGTCGCGCTCGTCGAGGCCGGCGACTGGGCGGGGGGTACTTCCTCGCGCACGACCAAGTTCGCGCACGGGGGACTCCGCTACCTGGAGCACCTCGACTTCGGTCTCGTCCGGACCGCGCTCGCCGAGCGCGCGGTGCTGCTCTCGATCGCCCCGCACCTGACCCGCGCCACCCCGTTCCTGTTGCCGGTCCATTCCGGGCGGTCGCGCCCGTCCTGGGAGCTCCGGGTCGGTCTCTGGTTCTACGACGCGCTCGCGGGAAAGACCCGGCTGGGCCGCCATCAGATGCTGGACGCTGACGGGGTTCGGGCCAGGGAGCCGCTCCTCTCCCCGGCTGGCCTGCGTGGAGCGGGCGTCTACTGGGATGCGCGCGTGCGGGACGCGCGGCTCGTGATCGAGACGGTCGCCGACGCGCGCCGAGCGGGCGCGGTCGCGGCGAGCTACTGCGCGGTCGAGGACGTCAACCGCTGGAGCGAGGGGTGGGTCGCCGACGTGCACGACCGCCGCTCCGGCGAGTCGTTCACGCTCCGCGCGCGGGCATGCGTCAGCGCCGCAGGGCCGTGGGGAGACCGCCTGCGGCGAAGGGTCGCGCCATCGCGCGAGCCGCTCCTCTCGCCGACCAAGGGGGTCCACTGCGTGGTGCCACGCGGGCGGCTTCCCCTCCGCGACCCTACCGCGCTGTTCGCGCGCGACGGGCGGCTGTACTTCGCCGTTCCCGCCGGCGACTGGACGTACATCGGCACGACCGACACGACCGACGGCGGCGACGTGGACGACCTCTCGGCGCCGGAGTCGGACGTCCGCTACCTGGTCGAGGCGACCGCCGACGCGCTGGCCGAGCCGATCTCGGTCGATGACGTGGTGGGTGCGTGGGCGGGCTGGCGCCCGCTCGTCCGGGCCGGCTCGCGGAAGGACCCCGGCGCGATCTCGCGGGAGGAGATCGTCGAGCAGACCGCTCCGGGGTTCCTCACCGTGGCCGGCGGGAAGCTCACCACGTACCGGGCGATGGCCGAAGAGGTTGTCGACCGGCTGGTCGCGGAAGCCGGCCTCGCGGCCGGCCCGTGTGTCACCGCGCGCCGGCCGCTGGTGCCGTCCGAGCTGGGCGGCGAGGGCCCTGCGCCTGGCACCGACCCCGTGGCGGCCACCCGCGCGCGCGGGCTCTTCGGGCCCGACGCCGACGATGTCTTCGCCCGGTGGCGCGTCGACCCGGCGGGCGCGGATTCGCTGGGGCCGGACCTCCCGTACACGGCCGCCGAGGTCGACCGCGCCGCGCGCGAGATGGTCGAGACGCTGGACGACCTCGTCGACCGCCGGCTCCTCGCCCTTCCTGGTGGAATCCCGCTCGGCGGCGCCACACTGGACCGGATCGTGGAGGTGGCCGCGCCCGTCCTGGGCTGGGGTCCGGGGCGGCAGGCCGCCGAAACGGCCCGCTTCCGTGCCGGCGCCGACCGCTGGCCCAACCGCCCCGGCGTTTGACGCCGCGCTCGGGGCGGCGACAGATTCTCACGTCTATGATCAAGATCGGAGACCTCGCGCTCGATCGGCCGCTCCTCCTGGCGCCGATGGAGGACGTATCCGACCTGCCGTTCCGGCTCATGTGCCGGCGGCTGGGTGCCGACGTCGTGTATACGGAGTTCATCTCCTCGGAAGGGCTGATCCGCGACATCCGGGTGTGCCTCGAGAAGCTCCGCCTCGCCGAAGGCGAGCGTCCGGTCGGGATTCAGATCTACGGGGCCGCGGTGGACGTCATGGTCGAGGCCGCGCGGATCGCCGAGCAGGCGGGGCCGGACCTCGTCGACATCAACATCGGATGCCCGACCAAGAGCGTCGCCTCGTGCAGTGGCGCGGGCTCGGGCCTCCTCCGCGATCCCCGGAAGATGGCGGCGATCGTCGCGGGGATCGTCGACGCGGTCGACCTGCCGGTCACGGTCAAGACGCGGCTCGGGTGGGACCACGACTCGATCCGGATCGTCGAGAACGCGCACCTTTTCGAGCGTCTCGGGGCGAAGGCCCTCACCATACACGGCCGGACGCGCGCCCAGCAGCGGAAGGGCGAGGCGGACTGGGCGTGGATCCGCCGGGCGAAGGAGTCGGTCTCGATCCCTGTGTTCGGCAATGGGGACGTCAAGGATCCGGAGACCGCGATCCGAATGTTCGAAGAGTATGGGGTCGACGGCGTGATGATCGGCCGGGGGGCGATGACCAACCCCTGGATCTTCCGGCAGGCGAAGGCGTATCGCGACACCGGCCGGGTGCCGGAGATCGAACCCGAGGAGAAACTCGCGGCGTGCCTCGAGCATCTCGAGCTCTCGATCGAGCACAAGGGACCGTCGCGCGGGGTGATCGAGTTCCGCAAGCACTACAAGGGATACCTGAGAGAACTGCCGCTGGCGAGCGCCGTGCGGGGGGAACTGATGCAGATGACCGATTCGGGGCAGGTGTTCGACCGGATCGACGTCTACGCGACCGAGCTGGGCGTCACGGCCGCCGCCTGCTGACATCCACGAAAGGAAATCCATCGATGCCGAAGGGAAAGCGTCCCACCGCCCAAGCACCTTCGCCCTGGAGCCGCTGGGTGATCGTCCTCGGGGGCCTGGTCGTCGTCGCGTTCGTCGTCTGGCTGTTGGTGCGGCCGTCCGCGGACGAGTCCGACGCGGCACCCGACCCAACAACCGACGGGACCGCGCCCCAGCCGCTGGCGGGGGAAGGTCCGACCGTGGAAGCCGCGGCCTCGCTCGAGAACGTCCCTGCCGATAGCCTGTTCTCGGCAGGTCCCGACGCGCCGAGCGGGGTCGACATCTCGAACGACCCGCGACGGGGCGCTCCCGACGCTATAGTTACGATCGTGGAGTTCAGCGACTTCGAGTGCCCGCACTGCAAGACGTTCCACGAGCAGATCTTCCCGGCGCTCCAGCGGCTCTACGGCGACCAGGTGCGCTGGATCTTCGTCAACCGGTTCTTCCCGGGCGGGCACCCGCACGCCGAGCAAGCGGCGATCGGTGGGGAGTGCGCCACGCGGCAGGGGAAGTTCTGGGAGTACGCCGACTACGTGTTCGCGAATCAGGAGCGCCTGGGCGAGGGGGTCGTCGACCGCGCCGCCTCCGAGGTGGGGCTGGACGAGGCGAGCTACACGCAGTGTCTGACCGGGCGGGAGACGGCCAGCGAGGTGGCGGCCGACCAGGCCGAGGCAGCGCGAATCGGCGTCGGCGGCACCCCGTACTTCCTCGTGAACGGCCGCGAGGTTCTGGGCGCCCAGCCGGTCGGCGTCTTCAACGAGGTGATCGCGCCGTACTTCGAGCCGTAAGGGGCGGCGCCCGGCGGCACCGCCCCGCGAAGCGCGATCGATCGCGCGTGATCCTTGATCGTCGGGATGCCGGTCAGCTCCCGCCGGCCGCTCCCTCTTCGTCGTCCATGTCGGTGTTCGGCCCCATCGTGTAGAACCCGTCCCGGTGCTGCGGGCAATGGTCGGCTATCGCGGACGGCGCGTCCTCCCCGTACTGGGCCTCGAGACGGTCGCCGGCTTCCGCCGAGGCGTCGATGATCGCCTGGATCGTCGGGGCGATCGTGTAGATCGCGACGTTCCACTGGTCCGCCCACCAGTGGAAGAAGTAACCGTACGACTCGATCATCCCCTCGTCGGCGAGCGCGTTCCAGATCGGCATTTGCCGGGTCTCGATCTCCTCATCGATCGCATCGTCGTTGCCGCCGCTGAGGTCGCATATGAAGAAGGAGAGCCGGAGAACCGGGGGATCCGGCTCCTCCATCTCCTGTGCCCCGGCCGCTACGGGAAAGGCCAGCGCTGCAAAGGCCGCAAACGCGAGCAAGGTCGCCTGAAGTCTTGACACGAAGTCCTCCTGAGATGGGGGAAGAAACCCTCGGGGCACAGCGTGACCCCGCCGCTACCACGAGCAACTCTGAAGATGGTGCGGAATAGGATATCGCTGATCTGGACGGTCGGCGCAAGACCAATCCGTGAGCGGATGGATCGTACTCAGGGCTCCTGGAATCCGATCAACCGCATGGCAGGGATCGCGCCAGAGGGCCCGACCGCGTAGAAGCGGCGGCGCTCGCCGCCGGCCAGAAAGTCGATGACCGTGCGGGTGACGAGCGGCTCCGATCCGGAGATCTCGAACCGCGTCTCGACCTCGACCTCGGCGACCGTCCGACCGCCCGTGTTTCGCACGTCGATCGGCACGTACGCCGTCGGTCCCTCGGTCCAGCCTTCCTCCGCGACCACTTCGAACGTGATCACGGCGGGCGCGCTGTCCCCCCACGCCTCGAACGAGAGATACGCGACGAGGATCGCGATCGACGCGGCGCTCGCGAACGCGACGTTCCGGCTGAGCCGGGATGGGGCCTCCGCCTTGCCGCCGGAGGTCTCGCGAGCGGGGCTCACTCCGACACCAGCACGCGGCCCGCCGACCCGCCGATCGCAGTCACGTAGCCGAGCATGACGGTGGCGGTGACCTGGGCGTAGACGGGTGTCTCGGCTCCGACGTGCCCGAATCCGATGAGGAACATGTAGGAGACCCCGAGCGAGATGACGTAGGACACCACGGTCTCGGTGACGGGATGCCCCAGCGTGCCCGACGTGTAGCCGGGAGAGCGCTCGGCGAAGTCCGCCTCGAACACGATCAGGTACGAGACCAGGACCGAGAACAGGACGATCAGCGGGAAGTGGGCCGGCTCCGCCTCCATCGTCATCTTCCACGGCTCGTCGGTGGGAGCAACGTTGAACGCGAAGAAGACCGCTCCCACGAGCGTGGCCAGGATCTTCTGCCGGTCCTGGGAGAGCTTTCGGATCCGCCGGTCGACGTTCTCGGACGTGCGCATCCGCGGGCGGAATTGGGTCATCGCCAGTGCCGCCCCGATCGCGCAGGGAATCGCCTCCAGGGCGACCATCCGCATGGCCGCCCGCAGCGGAAGCTCGCCGGGCTGGATGCGGCCCACGACCAGGAGGGTGAGAAGCGCGATCCAGAGCCCGATGCCGAACGCGATCAACGTGTCGATGCCGAGGTGGGCGATCCGACCGCGCCGGAAGCCTCCGAACAGGATCGATAGCACCACGATCCCGCCGCCGAGCGCAACCATGGCGACCAGGAACGGCTCCGAGACCACGCGGGCGTACCACCACATCTCCATCGTGTAGAGAAGCGGCAGGGCGCCGAGCAGGGCGCCCGCGCACGCCCGCAGGATCGGATCCAGGTCCCCGCTGTTCTTCTTCGCTCCCCTGCTTTTCGGTGCGCTCATCGCGGGTAAGATAGGGAGAGCTCCCTCGATTGACGATCCCGTCGAGCGCGTCTAATTTTCGCATTCTTCGCCTGGGTAGCTCAGATGGTAGAGCAGGGGACTGAAAATCCCCGTGTCGGCGGTTCGATTCCGTCCCCAGGCACCACACCATGGCTCACAGGCTGTCCCCGAGAGCCACCGTAGCTCAGCTGGTAGAGCAGCTCACTCGTAATGAGCAGGTCAGCGGTTCGAATCCGCTCGGTGGCTCCAAGCCTAGGCTCCAAGCCCTTTGTTCTCCGAATCGTGGACCCTTTTGCTCAGCAAGCCCACGATATCTCGTAGCTCCTACGAATAGTCGGGGCCGTATCCGACTGCCGACAGCCATCGAGGCGCGTGGCGATTCTTTTAATCCGCTTCGGCGGCTGGAGTTTGTACATGAAGGAGGGCCGGCCGCATTACGCCTACAACTGGGGTGGCCTGGAGTGGTCCACGGCCTCGTCGCCACAGGCGCTGCCGCCGGGACCCCATACGGTGCGATTCGAGTTCGCCTACGACGGCGGCGCTCCGGGGTCGGGCGGGACGGGCCGGCTGTTCGTGGACGACGCGGGCGTGGGCGAAGTGCGGATTCCGCGCACGCACCCGTTCATGTACTCTGCCGACGAGGGGGTGGATGTCGGGACGGACAACGAGACGACGGTGACGGAAGACTACGTGGAGGGCGACAACGAGTTCACCGGCAAGATCAACAAGGTCACCATCGAGGCGAAGTAGGGTTGTTCCTCCTCGAAAGAAAGTTGATCGCCTGTGCCCCTCTCCCCGCGTGGAAGAGGGGCACAGGTTGTAATGGCCTCCAGCCATCTACGTGACTCCCTCTCTCAAACTGCAACAAGCCTCCGGCCAAGATTGATTTTTTGGCAGGAGTTCCCGCATTTAGAGCCCTTGATCGGTAGGACTTACAGCAGGAACGGAGGGTCATGAACACCGTCGCCGAAGCGCGCATACCGACCTCGCCGGACCACCTCGCGGAAAGAATCACGCGCCGTGCGCCCGCGGAAGCCGTGGAGCTCCTCGAATCGTATCCCGTGGAGATCGGGGTTTCAGCGCTCGAGAAGGTGAACCCCGCGATACGGTGGTCGGTTCTCAAGGAGCTGCCGGAGGAGCGGCGGGCGGCGGTCATGAGCGCGGTGCGTCCGGAGCTGCGCACGACCTGGCGGCGGAACCTGGAGTACCCGGAGAACACGATCGGTAGCCTGATGGATGCCCCGGTCGGTGTCCTGCATCCCGAGACGACGATCGGAGAGGCCGTCGACGAGCTGCGGACCCTCGTGAAGCGGGCGCTCATCACCTATCTCTATGTGACAGACCATGACGGGCACCTGGTCGGGGTCGTCGTGATGCGCGAGATGCTCCTGAGCGAGCGAACGCAGCGGCTCGAGGAGATCATGCTGCGAGATCCGTTCTTCCTGACACCCGAAATGAAGCTCACCGATGCGATGAGGTCGGTGCTGAACAAGCACTACCCCGTGTATCCGGTGTGCGAGCCCGGTGGACGGCTGGTCGGGCTCGTGCGCGGGCAAACGATGTTCGAGGTGCAGGCGATCGAGATCAGCGCCCAGGCCGGTAGCATGGTCGGCGTCGAGAAGGAAGAGCGGCTCTCCACCCCCTGGCCGCGGAGTTTGAAGTTCCGTCATCCGTGGCTCCAGCTGAACCTGCTGACCGCGTTCGTGGCGGCGGCGGTGGTAGGGGTCTTTCAGGACACGATCGACGAGATCGTCGTGCTCGCCGTCTTCCTCCCGGTGCTGGCGGGTCAGTCGGGCAACACCGGCTGCCAGGCGTTGGCGGTGGCGCTGAGGGGCATGACGCTCGGCGAGTTGCGGCCGGGGCGCGAGAAGGTGCTGGTGCTCAAGGAGGGTCTGCTGGGCTTTCTGAACGGTGTGCTCGTCGGAGTGACCGCGGGGGCCGGCATGTACTTCTTCGCGCGATCGCAGGACAACCCGGATGCGTGGCTCCTGGGACTGATCGTCGCGATCGCGATGACGGCTAGCTGCGTGATCAGCGGCTTGTCGGGAGCACTGATTCCGATGGCGCTCAAGCGGCTGGGCGCCGATCCGGCCACAGCGTCCAGCATCTTCCTGACGACGGCGACCGACGTCGCCAGCATGGGCATTTTCCTCGGCCTCGCGACCATGCTGATCCGCTGATCGCAGAGACCAACGCCTTTGACGAATTCACGAGGCCCCCGGTCTTGAACGTCAGGTTTCGCCGCAGTCGGCGCTTCGCTTCGAGCCGATCAGGGCCCCGGTCCCGGCGCCCAGCATGGCGAGCGGCGTCGCCACGATCACGTTCCACCGCCCTTCCCAGTTGGACGTCATCACCAACCCCAGCCCGGCACCGGCGAGGCCTCCGATGACCGCGCCACGGAGGGCCCGGGTGCAGGAGCGCTCCACGTCGAGATCCGGGCGGTCGATGTCGATAAGCGCTTCCTGCCCGGCCGGCGCGAGCGCGTAGGTTGCGGTGGGCAGGGCCAGGCGCGCGTCCTGCGCGCGGGCGGGGACCGCGAACAGCGCGACGGCGATCCAGGCGATCGACAGCAGTTTCATGCATGCCTTCTTTCGGTGAACGTCAGATCCCATTGTCGGTCTCGCGATTCCGGCTCGCGATGACGGCGCCGATACCGGCGCCGATCACGGTTGGGATGCCGGCCACGAGCCATCCGGGGGCGAAGAAGGCCGGGCCGCCAACCGCGAGTGCGACTCCCGCAACGGCTCCGCCCAGGGCCCCGATCGACGCGCCGCAAGACCATCCGCATCGACGTTCCGCGCGGAGTCCGAGGAGATCACTGCCCTGGCCGAGGATCGCGCGGACCATCGAGGCCCCGTCCGGGCCCGCAGCGGCGGCGACCCGCTCGCGGGCTTCGCGCCAGATCGCGACGAGATCGAGCCGGTCGCCGGATGCGAGCCCCTCGGGACCCACGCCCGTCAGCACGGCGTCGACCGCCGCGCCCGCGTCGGCGAGGATGCCGGTGGTCTCAGCCGCCGTGTGGTCGTCGAGCTTGGCCAGCAGCGCGACCTGCCGGCCGAGGAACGCGTGGCCGCCCCGCGCGAGCGAAAGCGCGCGAGCCGCCTCGTCGTTCCGCTCGGCCTCCGGCGGCAGACCGAGGCGGAGCGCGGGCAGCGCCCAGTTCTCGGCCGCGTACGTGCCGGCGGGGCTCGGCGTCCACACCCAGGCGTGGAGGACGGCGACCCGCGAGCCGGTCTCCGCCCCGTGGCCGGCGTGGCCGACCTGCAGGAGCTCTTCCTCGACCGGTCCGTCGTGGGCGTGCCAGGGCGCCTCAACGCCGTGGAGGAGGGGCGGCGCATCGTCTCCTTGGAGAGCCACGGCCCATGCGACCCCCACGAGGCGAGGTCGTCCGTCCACCGGCACGTAGGTGAGGATCTCCGGGCGCTCCACGTCGACGGCCGGATCCAACAGCATCGCGACCTGCACCCAGTGCTCGCCCATCGCGGGGATGTCGGGTCCGATCCGGCGGTAGCCCTCCTCCTCGGCCGCGGCAGGGTCCTGGTAGCGCGCCGTCGCCGCGCGAACGGCCGCGACGACCGGGTCCGCGGGCGGGACCTCGGCCGAGCTCTGGCCCCGGGCGGGAGCGGTCACCGCGAGGAGCCCGAGGATCGCGAGCTGCGCGCGCGGGCTCACGATGCCACCTCGCACGCCAGGCGCTCGTCTACGACACGGCAAACCCGGACGCCCTCCTGGCCATAGGCCTCGAGCAGACGCCGGGTCATTGCTTCGTCCAGGCCCTGGGGGAAGCGGCTCACGAGTCGGAGCTTCTCGAGCGTCTGGGAATTCGGGATCGAACGCTCGGGCCATCGGACGTCCCTCAGGCGGTCGAAGGACGTCGACTCGATCTCGTCCCAGGGGATCTCGAATACTCCGGTGGTGCGCAGGAGAAGCCCCTCACGGCGTGCGGCCAGGAGCTCGCCGGTGACTTCGTGATTGTCGCCCAGCGAAACCGTCACCTCTTCGCCGCCGGGGCGGGTGAAGCTCGACTCCCGTGTCCCGAACGTGCATCCCTGGACCAGGAGGAGCGCGAGGAGAAGCGCCGCGCGGGTCATCGTCCCACCTCCACGGGGAACCGGACGCTCAGGAAGGCCGCCTCGTAGGTCGGGCGCGCCCCGCTCCAGCGGCGGAGGGCCTCGACGAGCGCGGCGTCCGAAGGATCGAACGAAGCCGCGGGCGACTCCAGCCACGCGCCGCGGATCCACTCCATGTAGTAGCCGGTGGAGGCGAGCAGGAACGTCCGTTCGCCCTCGCCTCCGGGCCCGGCCTCGAACGAGAGCTCGAACCGCTCACCG
>DASQEN010000274.1:0-2225 GCA_035633635.1 Gemmatimonadota bacterium
CGATCCCCGGAATAGAAAACTGTCCTGCAGAACCGCCCCGATGTTACGGCGCAGGTGAGGCAGATCGATCTCACGAATATCGATGCCGTCGAAGCGGATGACCCCCTCCTGAACCGGATACAGTCCCTGCATCAGGCGCGTCAGCGTGGTCTTGCCCGACCCGCTCTTGCCGACGATGCCGACCAGCGCCCCCGCGGGAATGCGCAGCGAAACCCGGTCCAGCACGGGTGCGCCTCCCGGCGCGTAGCGGAAGCCGACGCGGTCCAGTTCCACCGCGCCGATCAGACGCGGCGTCAGCCCCGACGTGCGCCGCTGTTCAGGCGGATGATTCATCACGGTTCCCAGCATGCGCACCGACAGCGCTGTTTCCTGATACTCCTGCACCAGCGAGACGATCTGCACGAGCGGAGTGACGACACGCCCCGAGAGCATCTGGAAGGCGATCAGCGCACCGATCGTGATCTGATGGTCGAACACGGACTGCGCGCCGAAGGCGATGATGGCAACCACCATGGCCTTCTCAAGAAAGCTGGTAGCCGCCTGGGCGGAGATCCCGATCTGCCCGACCCGGAAGTGTGTGCGGATGGCTGCGGCGGTCCGCTCGTCCCATTTGCGGCGCTGGATCGGCTCGATCGCAAGGGTTTTCACGGTTCTCATGCCGTGAATGGCCTCGACCAGCATGGCCTGCTTCTCGGCCTCGGCGTTGTACAGGTCGAGCAGCCGCCGACGAAACGGACCGATCATGGACGCCACGATGGCGGCGATCGCAGCCGCGAAGACGAAGACGATCACAGTCAGCTTCGTGCTGTAGAAGAGCAGCACCGGAACGACGACGAGCAGCGCGCACGCGTCGAGAAGCGTGAGGAAGAGTCGCCCTGTCAGGAACTGGCGGATCTTTTCCGCCTGTTGCATGTGGCGCACCACGACGCCCGCCGAACACCCCTCGAAGTAGTCGATGGGAAGCGCGAGCAGGTGACCGAAGGTCCGTGTGGCCAGTCGCACGTCGATCTTGTTGGATGCACAGAGGAGGAGGTATTGCCGGACGAAACCGAACACGGACTCGAACAGCAGGGCGAGCAGCACGCCGACGGTAAGGACATAGAGCGTCGAGGTGCTTTCATGCGCGACCACCTTGTCGATCACGAGCTGAAAGAAGATGGGGACAGCGAGCGCGACGACATAGAGGGCCAGGCTTCCGATCGCCACGTCGCGAAACGCCTGCCCCTGGCGCAGTAGCTCGGGAATGAACCAGCGCAGTCCGAACGGCTGGTGGGGATCACTCAGCCGGTATTCGCGCTGAACGAAGATGACCTCCCCGGTCCACCGCTCCTGAAACCGCTCGGACTCCAGCGGGAAAACCCCCGATTGGCTCGCGAGCGGATCGAACACAGCGACACGGATTCCTTCCGGGGTCTGATTGATCGCCGCGACGACGACGCTGTTGCCGTTGTCGAGCCGTGCGATGACGGGATACGCCCGGTCCAGCGCAACGAGGCGCTCGAAGGGAAGACGCTCAGCCCGCGCCCGCAATCCCAGCTTCTGCGCGATGGAAACGATCTGCGCTGGCGAGGGTTCCCGCGCCGCGAGGCCGTGTTCGAGAACGAGCTTGTCGGAGGACGTGGAGATGCCGAAGTGCGCAGCTACAGCCACCAGGCAACGCAAGGCCGTGTGACCTGCCGGTTCGGAGTCCTGGAACCCCGGTGCCTCGCTCGAGCCCACTTCTTGTTTCTCGGCGAGGCCCGTGTTGATTTCGATTTCGGGGCGCTCGGTTTCGCCGACACCTATGCGCATGGTCTCATCGACACGCGGGACGTTCGACGGTACCCGAGCGCCCACGCGCGTCCGGCTTGTGTAGGTTTGCCCCCGTTATCGGTCAGCAAGTGCTTTCTCCTGGGTCAGACGTGAATCTCTCCGTCCGCGTTGCAAGGTATCCGACCCCAACGCGCTGACGGAGAAAAATGATTCCGGGGAGCCTATAGAGGGCGTGGGATAGAGCGAAGTCAAACTGACGGGCGTGAAGCATGACGAAATGTCCCGATTCGGGTCGGCTGCACGATCGTGGGAGAAAACCGCACGCCAGCCCAAATCGGGGCAAAACCTACAATATGTCAGGAATGGCCGGAGGGGAAGTTGGGCGACCCTCCCGGTTTCGCGGACTCCTTTCCGGGAGGGGGATCGAGACGACGAACGACGCCGCCCTGGATCAGCTCGCGGGCCACCCGCTC
>DASQEN010000275.1:0-9481 GCA_035633635.1 Gemmatimonadota bacterium
CGTCCACCTGGACAACGGTCGAGCCTCCGACCGTCACGTCCCCCGCTTCGGTCACCTCGACCGGAAGCGACGACCGCCACGTCAAGTAAGCTTGGATGACCGGAGCGGTTTCGTTACCGACGCCGGTCAAAAAAGCAGAGGGGTGGGGATTCCGCTGAATCCCCACCCCTCGGAGCTTTCTTGGGCGTCTCTGAGCTTTCCCTACCGATACCGCAGGTTGTCGAACTTGGCCACGCCGTTATAACCGGAGAATTCGACATACCTGATCAGCGCGCTCCCCTTCTTGGCGACGCAGAGGAGCTTGCCCTGACCCGTGGTCGAGGCGCTCGAGCCATTCGTGTAGTAGGCGGTGATTCTTCCCTGCGGCGGATTCTTTACCTTCGTCGTGGGGAAGACCGCGATACACACTTCGCTCTGGAGGGAAGCAAAAGTGGCCCTGACCCATCCGTGGGTTGTCGAGCTGATCGCCGAGCTGGCATCGCAAAGCGACACGACCCGCGGCGGTGAGCCGAAGTTCCCTGAGTTGGGTTCCGAGACCGCAAAGACGTGGCCGCTGGCGCACGTCGTGCCATCGCCTCCGGTACGGGTGAAGACGACACTCGGCGCATAGGTGTTGTCCACGATCTCGCCGTTCTTGAGCGGGTTGTCGTTCGGATCGCGGTCGAAGTTGATCACCTTGAAGGGCGTCGTGCACGTCACGGTGGCCACCCCGGTCGGGCTGTCCGCATCCGACGTGGAGCTCTCGGCGTGGGTATCCGTGGCGTAGTACTCGACGCCGATCTCGTGATCCCCGGAATCGAGATCGGACCCGCAAGTGAGCGTCAGCGTGGCCTGGCCCGACGCGCTGGTGGTGACCGCGTTCTCCATCGGCACCCCATCGATCACGAAGCGGAGCGGGTCGCCGGCGAGAATGGGCGTCGCCGGGTACACGCCGCCGTCAGTGTCCACACCATCCACGCCCGAGACCGTGGCGGTGAGTGTCACCGACTGGAGGTCGGTCAGCGTCGTCGCGGCCGGCTCGATCCCGACCTGGGTATTGGACCCCCCGTCGACCAGACCGATCGGGCTGAACGAGGTCAGCGCACCAGCCTTGGAGCCGAGGGCAAACAGGGGACTGACCTGGAACAGCGCAGCGAACTGATTGAGGGGGCCGGCATCGGCCGTCTGATTGCACGACAGCAGATCCAGGAAGGCCGGCGGCAGGAGCTCGACCTCTTCGTCGGTCGTCCCCTCGTTCTTCAGGTGACCGAGAACCAGGCCCTCCTCCGGAACCGGAACCGGAATCGTCCCCTGGGTGACGATCGCCGCAATGGCGGGGTTGGCCACTGGGAAATCCGCGGGGTCGACCACGCCTCCGTCGATATCGAAGACGTGGATGTCGGACCATCGGGGATAGGAGTTGAAAATCGGGAACTTGGCATCGAAGGGATCGCCATCCGTGATCTCGTCAAAGGAGATGTAGTAGACCTTCCCCGCCGGGTCGGGCGTCAGAACGCCGGCGCAGCCGTCGTTGGTCACGACCTTGCACCCCAAGACCTGGTCACCCGTGCAGAGTCCCCCGTCCCACGTGATCGGAATGTCAAGATCGACGCGCTGCACCATCGCGGTCATGATCTCCACGAATTCATCGGGGCTGCAGAGCCACTTCCCCAGGTCGACGCGCTCGTACTCCCACTGGAGGAGGCTGAGGATACTGCTCTGCCCGCCTGCGATATCGCCCGAATTGAACTTCCGAATCCCATTCTCGAAACGGGTGGAGGCCGCGGTCCCCTGGCCATCCCCGTTGTCGTTGCAGAGATCAAGCGCGGCGCTGATCCCTTCGACGGTACTCAGGGGGGGCTCGAAATCGGCCTTCGTGATCACGCGTTCGCCGCCGCTGACCGGTGATTCACCGCTCTGACAACCGGCGACCAAGAGCACAGCAGCAACGATCACGGGTAGGATGCGACGATCGATATTCACTTTCCGGCCTCCAACCTTGGGGGAAGAGAGAGCGAGAACCGGGCACAAACCTGCCGAAAGGCCGGCCTCGCCTCACTCATTACCTATCAGTATACCTCCTGGCTGGTCGTTTGAAAAGAGATCGGATATTAGCTTGTCTCATCATGCCCTCGAACTGTCCCACCTGTAGTCGACCGCTCGCGCTGAGCGACCGCTTCTGCTCCGAGTGTGGGTTCCCGCGCCCGACCCTCTGCACCGCGTGCGGGAATGCCCTGCCGCAGGGCGCGAAGTTCTGCTCCCAGTGCGGAGCACCAGCGACCGAGGGGACCCCCGCGGCGCTCCCGCAGCCTGGGTCCCCCGAGCTGGCACCCGGTGCGGTGGCGAATACGCTCGCCGCCATCTCCGCCTGGAAGGCCAAGGCGAAGGCCGAAGTCGTCGGCCTGCGAGAGAAGGTCGAGAGCGTCCGCGGGGAGCTGCAGGGAGACCGGCGCGAGGTGGTCGTCCTGTTCGCCGACATTTCGGGCTACACCGCGATGTCCGAGACGATGGACCCCGAAGAGGTCACGATTCTCATGAACGACCTTCTCCAGAGTCTCGCGGATGCGGTCTACGCGTACGAAGGGTATGTGGACAAATTCATCGGCGACGCGGTGATGGCGCTCTTCGGAGCCCCGCTGGCGCACGAGAACGACCCCGAGAGGGCGATCCTGGCCGGACTCGCCATGCAAGAGGTCATCGAGCATCACAACCGGACTTCCGACGTCCCCTTGGCGCTCCGGGTCGGGATCAACGTCGGCGAGGTAGTTGCCGCCCATTTGGGGGGGAAGGGCCAGATGCAGTACACCGTGCTGGGAGACACGGTCAACGTAGCCTCGCGGCTGGAGGGCAAGGCCGAGAGGGGCAGTGTGCTGGTCAGCGGGGCCGTCTACGACCGCGTGTCGTCCCGTTTCTCCGCTGAAGAGCTGCCCCCGCTGGAGCTCAAGGGAAAGTCCGAGCCGGTGCGGGCATACCAGATACTGGGGTTCAGGGGCAGCGCCGCGCCGACGGCAGACGCTGAGGAGACTGCCGCGCCTTTCGTCGGGCGAGAGGAAGAGCTCCACGCGCTGATCGGCTTTCTGGCCGGGATCGGCGCGGACGGAAGCCGGGCTCTCCTGATCGAGGCCGATCCCGGCGGAGGGAAGTCCCGGCTGGTCCGGGAGGCCCTGCTGCGGGTCGCGAACCCAATCCACGTGGTTTCCCTGTCTCTATCGCCCATCCAGCTCCCGGGGCAGCTGCCCCCCGCCACCGAGATCTTCTCGCGCCTGCTGGCCGCCGGGGAGGCTCCCCCGGTCGAACGTGCCCTCGCCGTGTTGGGGCCTGACGCCGAGGATCACCGATCGGCGATCGAGGATCTGGCCAGAGCACTGGACCCGGACACGGCAGTGGGTCACGACGCTCCGCTCAATGCCAACCCTGCCGCGGCGCGGCAGAACCGGTGGGTCGCCCTCGCGGCGCTGTTCAGCGCCGTATCCCGTCAGCAACCGGTCGTCACCTGGATCGAGGATGTCCACTGGATCGGCGAGGAGGCGGCGGAGCTTCTCGGATTCCTGCTCAACGCGCTTTTGGAGGCGCCAGTGGGCTTTCTTCTGACCGCTCGCACGGGTTATGACATCGAGTGGCTCCCCGCCGATTCCGTCCGCATTCACCTCGAGCCGCTGGGCGAGGAGGCCGCGCTCCAGCTGCTGGGCGATCTGACCCGCGATCTCAGCGTGGAGCAGCGCCGTGAATTGATTCGCCGGAGCGAGGGAAACCCGTTGTTCATCGAGGAGCTCGTCCGAACCCTTCGAACACAGGACAAGAAGGAAATCGCCTCCATACCGAGCACGGTCCAGGGGCTGATCAAGAGCCGCATGGATCTCCTCCCGGCCCCGGTCCAGTCCCTCCTCCACATGGCTGCGGTTCTCGGCGGACGCTTCCCCGCACCCCTTCTGCACCGCATGTACGCGCTGGAGAGCGCACCGATGGCCTTCGATGCCGCCCTCGCGGTCCTGGAAGAGGAGAGCCTGCTCGACGTCCCGCAGGGCACGAAGGGCGAATGCGCGTTCCATCACGCTCTCATGCAGGAGGTGGCCTACTCCGGGTTGCTGGTCCGCTTGCGACGTGTTCTCCATGAGTCGGCTGCCAGACTAGGCGAGGAGTACTATGCCGATCGCAAGGAGGCAGAATCGATCTACTTCGCGCACCATTTCTGGTACGCGGAACTCAGGGACGAAGCAGCGCCCCATCTGTGGATCGCCGGCAGCAGGGCAGCCGAAGGGTTCGACCTCCAGCTCGCCGAGAAATATCTCTCCCGCGCCGCGCAGGTCGTGGACGAAAACCCGATGCTCCTGACCGAGGTCGGCGACAGGGCCCGCCTCGAAGAGACACTGGGTAACGTGCTACTGCATCGCGGCCTACTGGACGCGGCCGACGAGCGGTTCCTCCGTCTGGAGTCGCTCGGGGAAGCCGAGCACCGGAACGAGTGGACAGCCCGCGGACGGGAGTTCCGTGGGAGGACCGCATGGTACCGTGGGCAGCTCGACACCGCCCAGGAACTCTTCGAGAGCGGGCTCTCCCTCCTGTCTGGAGCGGGCGGGAAGGTCGACGCTGACCTGCACAACGATCTGGGGGCCGTCTTTTATTACAAGGACCTTGCGGAGGAGGCTTTCGCCCAGCATTCGACGGCTCTCGAGCTACGAACCGAGATCGACGACAAGCTCGGCATGGCGAAGAGCTTCAACAATATCGGCAACCTCTTGCTCGACCGGGACGACCTGGACGGGGCGGAAGAGCATTATCTCCGCTGCCTCGGACTGGCCGAGGAGATCGGGGACCGCCAGCTGCTGTGCCAGGCGCTCAACAACCTGGGATTGGTACACAAGGGTCGCGGACTGCTGGAGAAAGCGATCGAGACTTACCAGCGTGCAGAGAAGCTGCTCGAGGAAATGGGCTGGGCACATGCTCGCTACGTCACTCAGCAGAATCAGGCGAACATTGAGATCTCGCTGGGTCGCATCGAAGCAGCGCTGGGTCACCTTGACGCTTGTTTGCGCCGAGGTGACGCGGTTCTGGAACCTTTGAACCGCGTCAATACGCGCTGCTACCTCTTCGACGCCTACCTTAGCGCATTGGCCGATGACCATGCCGAACAGGCATTGCAGGAAGCACGAATCCTGCAGCAGGAACTATCTTTGAAGGAAGCAGAGAGAAGTGTCCTGCTGAGGGAAGGGAGATGGCAAGCCGCCCGCGGGGAATGGATGGAGGCAGCCGATGCTTTCGATCGCGCGGCGACGATTGCACGAGAGGAGAACCAGTTGTCGACCCTGGCCCTGGCGGAGGCTCAGCGGCGACGGGCGCTCGCCCGGGCTGGTGTGGCGGTATCCGATCCCGCTCCGGAAATGAGCGGAATCCAGCCTCCGCTGAGCGCGTTGCTGGCATTCCTGGACGCCGACGCGAATGCGGCGCAGGAACCATCCATCGAATCGGCCCACGCTTTTGGCCGGGTTGCCGAACTCGCTGGCGAGCTGGCGGACATCGCACTCGAGCGGGCCGCGCTCGAGCGCCAGGCCCAGGTGCTGGAATCTCTTGGCGAATCCTCGGGGGTCGACGCCCTCCTGCGGCGCGCCGCGGTCGCGATGGCGTCGCTCGAGGCAAACCTGCCAGCGGAGCTGCGCGAGGCTTTCGCCGCCCACCCGAGGAACGAAGCCCTTCGGGCGCTGGTCCCCGTGTGACGCTCAGTCGTCGGCGTCGGCCGGATCGTCGAAGAGCTTGATCACCGGCGTCACGATCCATCGGCCCGACATCCCCGCCTCCCGCGCGAAGCTCTCGCCCGCGTCGAAATCGAGCACGAGGAGCTCCTCGGCATCCAGGAGGTCGAGCTCGCGGCCCTGGAGGAGGACCTTGAACCCCGACGTGCCGCAGCTCGGGCATACGAGCTCACCCGTGATCGGTGGATCACCCGGCGGCTCGAAGTCATCGGTGGCGTAGACCTCGCCGTTTTCGAGCTCCACCGCGGCGCCCTCCAGCACGACCCTCAGCTGGCCATAGCGGCCGGAGGGAATGACCACGTTGACGAGCTCCTCGGGGTCGTCGAGGAGCTCGAGCAGGTCGATGGGACCGGTCGGGCCGTTAAGGAGGGTCACGCGCCCGCCAGCGTCGTCGTCCTCCTCGTCCCCCTCACCACCTTGCAGGTAGATCTCGCCGATGTCCACCCAGGCGTGTACGACGTCTCCGGGATCGTCGGTCAGCAGTACTGTAACGGAGGTCGGATCTCCGGACCCGGCGGGTCCGCCGGAGTCGTCGCAGGCGGGCGCGACCAATGCTGCGACGAGCAGGATCGCGAGCAATGTCAGGTTCCGGATCGGTCTCATGGAAGCGATACTACACGAGCGCACGGCCAGGGGTCCGTCCGATACCGTACGGGCTAATCCCCCCGCACGATCCCCATCATGACGGTCTCATAATGGATGCCTTTGATCGAGAGCTCGAAGGCCTTGACCAGGTAGACGCCCGGGAAGCGGTGGGCGCGCTTCGCGTAGTGGAAGAACTCGCGGTTGAGCCCGTACAGGAGCTCGGCGTCCTCGCGGGCGACCTTGCGTGCTTCCAGTCCCTCGCGCACCCGCTCGACGATGTGGCGGATATCGTCCAGAGTCCGGTCCGGGCGCGCGCGGATCAAGGCATCGCGCGCCCGCTCGATCATCGCGGACAGCTCGTTCGCCCGCTCCTCGCTCAGCTGGAGCATGCGCGACTCACCGGCCAGGCCCTTGAGCTTGCGCCCGAGATCGCCCACTGCGCGCCCCGCCGCGCGATAGCGCGCGAAATCGCTCCGAGCCGCCTTCAACAACAGCCGCCGGTACGCCCTGCGCTCCCTCGAAACCACTCCCTGGCGCCAGAGCGACAGCATGGCCGCACGCAGGTCGCTCCGGGACACGTGGCCGCCGCGGAAGATGTGCGGGTTCAACCGGTCGATGAGATCGCTTGCGCGGCGGTAGATCTCGCCGGGTCCGAACAGACTCTGGAGGATGCGGTGATAGTTCGTCTTCATCGCCTCGGGAGTCATGTGCTTGGGGATGAGCTGGACATCGTCGTCGGAGTTGTTGCCCGAGAACTCGCTCTCCAGGAGCCTCCCCTCCTCGCGGAGGCGCTCCGCCAGCGGCGTGTGCGGGATCGGGGTCAGCATTCCGGTCATCGCGGTGGGAATCGCGACCTTCTTCGCAAAGTCGGCAATCGCGTCGGCCGTCTGAGGCGTGTCCTCGTCCCCGCCGAAGATGAACCCGGCCATGACCTCGATTCCGGCGTCCTGGATGCGGCCTACCGTCTCCGAGATGTCGACCATGAGGTTCTGCTTCTTGTTCATTCCCTTGAGCGCGGTGGGATCCGGGTTCTCGATGCCCAGAAAGACTTCGTTGAAGCCAGCCTGCTTCATGAGCGGCAGCAGGTGCTGAAGCTTGGCGCTCCCCAGGTCGAGGCTCGCCTGGGTGTAGAACGAGAACGGGTAATCGTGCTCCCGTTGGAAGGCGATCATCTCCCCGAGGATCACCTCGATCGCCTCGGGATTTCCCACGAAGTTGTCATCCACGGTGAAAATCCCGCCGCGGTGCCCCAGCCCGTACATGATCGCGAGCTCCTCGCGGACCGACTCCAGCGTCTTGGCGCGTGTGAACCCGCCGTTGAACTGGATGATGTCGCAGAAATCGCAGCGGAACCGACACCCGACCGTCGTCTGCTTCATCAGCGCGCGGTAATCGTGGATGTCGACCAGGTCCCACCGGGGTGGGGGGGTGTAGTCGAGCTCGCGGAAGATCGAGCGGTCGTTCAGCGCCTTCCGCGATCCCGCGGGCTGCTTGGCGATCGCCTCGGGGATCAGGAGCAGCGGCTGCCCGTTGCGATGACGTCCGAGCTCCGGATCGTCGAGGATCCGGCAGATCGCGTCCACCCACTGCGCGCCTTCCCCCCACACCAGCACGTCGAGACCCTCGTGGAGGATCGCGTCCGAGGCCGTGCGGGGGTCGAGGATCTGGTCGCGATAGCTGGATGGGTAGGGTCCGCCGAGGACCCAGGGCGTGTCCAGCCCCTTGGCGGGACCTTCCAGCAGATCAAGGAGCGAGCGCTTCTGGACCGACATGGCGCCGGTGAAAACCGCGTCCGCGGCGGCCATTCGATCCCTCAGCTCCTCGTTCGGTGGGCGCTCGACGTTCAGGTCGATCAGCTCGAACTCCCAGTTGTCCGGCATGAACGCGGCGAACGTGATGAGCCCGAGCGGCGGGAAGGCGGCCTTCCTGCCGATCATCGGCATGATGTGCCGGTAGCTCCAGAACGAGTTGGGTGGAAACTCTGGGGCGACGAGGAGCCCCTTCATCGGGCGATCGGATACCGGACGCAGCGAGGCGGGGCTATCCGACGTCACCGGTCGCAGTCCCTCGATCTCAAGGAGCGGTTGCATCCGGTCAACATCACCCGCGATCGGCCCGTCCGCAAGGTGCTACCTCCCCGGCCGTCGCGCGGTTATGCTGGGCAGCCCGGCTCACGGCCATTCACAGCACGCAAACGGGGGAGGTTTTCATTGCCCGATGTCACGATCAAGCGCTTCGACGAGCTGGAGAAGTACGCTGGCGAGACTCATGGCGGCGAGTTCCTGTACGCCGGGAAGGGTCTCGGGGTGACCGCGTGGGGGATGAACGTGATGCGGCTGCCTGCCCACTGGGACGGCTATCCGGATCACGATCACTCCGAGGATGGCCAGGAGGAGGTTTACATCGTCCTTAAGGGGAGCGCGGTCCTGCACGCCGACGGCGAGAGCTGGACGCTCGAGCCGGGGATGATCGCCCGCGTCGGCCCCGCGCAGAAGCGCCGGCTCGTGCCGGGAGACGACGGCGTCACGCTGCTCGGCCTGGGCGGCACGCCCGGCAAGCCCTTCAAGCCCAGCTAGGGCCGGCTCAGGTCGATGACGTAGGCACCCGTGGAGTCGGGAGACAGGCGAGTGCGGATCCTCTCCCCCTGCTTGTCGAAGACCGCAGTCCCTCCCACCCGGACCCGAAGCGACCCCAGGCCGCTCGGGATCTGGAGCTCGTAGCTGGAGGTCGAACCTTCGTTCGCGACGACGAGACGGTCGGCACCCGACTCTAGCTCGACGACCTCCCCCACCACCTTGAGCTCGAGCCGCGTCGAAGGAACGAGGGTCAGGCGGACCCGACCGCTCTCCTGGAACCCCGCGAAGCGAACCTCGAACGGGTCGGCCGGTTCGACCGCGATGCCGGACAGCTCCGGCTCGCCGGGAACAGGCGCCGGGGCGACCGCTTCGGGATCCTCGCGAACGACTGTGTCGACCCAGCTCCTGAGCGGCGAGCCGGGGAGCGCGTAGAGGATCCCCGTGGCGACGAGCAGGAACGCCACGCTCGCGGCGATCAGCGAGCGGGCGGACCCGCCGGAGCGGGATTCTCGCGTGACCGCGCCCCAGTCGATCGCCGGCGGCTCGTGATCGAGCTCTTCCAGGAGCTTGAAGAGGCCGCGCTCCTCAGGCCCC
>DASQEN010000276.1:0-30786 GCA_035633635.1 Gemmatimonadota bacterium
CGGAGTATCGCAGTTGGGTGAGCTCGACGTCGGTCATGACCTCGGTGCGGCGCCACAGCTGCGCGAACACGAATGCCGAGAACACCCCGCCGATGGCGAAGCACCACCAGAGCCAGTTTCCCTGGATCCCCTGCGTGCGCACGAACCCGGTGATGAGCAGCGGCGTGTCCACCGAGAAGGAGGTGGCCACCATCGACGTGCCGGCCAGCCACCACGGGAGGTCGCGACCCGAGACGAAAAACTCGGCGGTCGAGGAGCTGGCTCGGCGTACGAACCAGAGTCCCACTCCAAGCGAGAGCGCGAAGTACGCCGCGAGCACCGCCCAGTCGAGCCAGTGCAGCTGGGAGAAGAAGGAGGAGAGGGTGGCCATCCGCGCCGGGAACCTAGCGGAGTTGATCCACCGGAGCGAGGGGACTAGTGTGCCTGCGGTGCGACACTGAAATGCCTGCGATACAAACCCGCATGATCGTTCTGCTGGTCGACGGGAATCGCCTCAAGGGCTTCTCGCGAGACTTCAACCCTGCGCGGCCGCAGTTCCACCTGCGCCTGGCCGGGCCTGAGGGCGAGACCGGAGAGCAACGCGAGCTCGCGATGCCGGACGTCCATGCGGCCTTCTTCGTGAGGGACTTCGCGTTCGACAGACAGAAGCGTTACGAGCCGGAGGGCGACCTGAGTGCGGTGACCGCTCCTCCCTCGGCCGGCGGGCGGGCGATCGAGGTCACGACGGTCTGGGGCGAGGTGCTGCGGGGCCTGACCTATGGCTACCAGCCTCACCGTCCGGGGTTCTTCCTGTTCCCCACCGAACCGCTCGAGCGCGCGCTCAACCTCGAGCGCGCGTACCTGACCAGCCAGGCAGTGGCGCGAGTCGACCTCCTCCCGGCCGGCGATCGCGCGTCCGGCGCAATCGGGGAGGAGGTTGATCCGCCGAAGCCCGGTGGCTAGTGTGGAGGGCATGGACAACCGGGTAGTCGTCCTTCTCGCAGACGGAACGCGCGTCAAGGGATTTTCGCGCGTCTTCAATCCGCTCGAGGTGACCTACCATCTCCGGCTGGCCGGTCCCGATGGCGAGACCGGGGAGCATCGGGAGATCCAGTTCACCGAAACCCAGGCGGTATTTTTCGTCCGTGATTTTGCGTTCGATCGCGACCGGCGGTACGAGCCGGAGGACGACCTGACGCCGATGACGCGACCGCCGTCGGTCGGCGGGAGGGCGCTCAGGGTCAGGACCGCGTGGGGCGAGGCGCTTGTGGGTCTGACGTACGACTACCGGCCCGAGGAGCCCGGCTTCTTCCTCTTTCCCACCGATCCCCTGAACCGCACGCTCAATCTCGAGCGCGCCTATGTGATGAGCGGAGCGGTTGAGGAAGTGGAGTTCACCGAGCCGGAGCGGGAGACTTGAGCGTCGCTTGTCCGCAGACGCGAGCTGCCTGAGACCGACAGGGCCGCCTACTTCGAAAGCACCAGCTTCTGTCCCACCCGGATGACGTCGCGATCGTCGAGGTCGTTGAGCGCGATCAGCTCACCGACCGACAGCCCGTAGCGTGTGGCGATCGAGCTCAGTGTGTCGCCGCGCTGCACGGTGTGGATCCGCGTGAGCTCGCCGGTGCCCTGTGTCGATCGCACCGAGCGCGTGTCACGGCTCGCGGCCGAGGCGGCCAGTTGGAGCGGCGCCTCGCGGCCGTATCCCGGCGGAACGCGCAGCCGGAACCCCGCCGGCACGGAGCGCCGCCCGGCCCACACGTCGTCGGTTAGCGAAGGGTTGAGCTGCCACAGCCGGTTCTCGTCGACCTGCACTGCCCTGGCGATGTCCCGTAGCGGCATCCCGACCGGCAGCGAGACGACGTCGAACTCCAGCGTCTGGAACGGCTCGTGCATACCGAAGTACTGCTCGGCATGCTCGGCCACGTAGAGCGCGGCCAGGAACTCGGCGAAGAAGTTCTTGCTCGCGAAGCCGAAGGCGGGCCCGTCGTACAGGCGGCGGATCGTCATGTAGTCGTTGGTACCGACTTGCGCGACCGCGCGACGCATGCCGTAGTAACCGTGGTTATAAGCCGTCAGCGCCAGCGGCCACGAGCCGAGACCCCGATAGTTCTGTTTGAGGAGCCGGGCGGCCCCACGCGCGGCGATGATCGGGTCGAGCCTCTCGTCGATGGTGGCGTCCACGCGCATGTACAGCCGTCCGGTTCCTGGCATGAATTGCCACACCCCGGCGGCCCCAACCTTCGAGCGCGCCTCGACGTTGAACGTGGACTCGACCATCGGCAACCAGGCGATCTCTTCCGGGACGCCTTCCTCGCGGAAGATCGCGAGGATGTGTTCGCGAAACTGCCCGGCGTGGATCAGGCCGCGCTGAAACTTCTCCCTGAGGCCCCGCTGGACGCGGATCCGGTCGGCGGCCTGACGCCAGCGCGCGGGGCTGCCCAGGTCGCCGAACAGGTCGTACACCTCGCGGTACTCGCCGCTCAGCGTGCGCGGGTCCGGATTCCGCGCGGCCAGATCCACCAGGATCCGGCGGTAGTGGTCGATCAACGCTTCCTGGGCGGCCTCATTGGCGGCATAGCCGGACGGGGTCTCCGATTTCTCCTGGTCCATCGTCCGATAGACGATGCCGAGGTCGTCCCGGTCGTGGAACGTGACCTCGTCCTCGCTCCATTCGCCGTAGACCCGCTTCCAGAACTCGACCGCGCGCTCTAGCCCCACGGGGACGGCGAACGGGTCGTCCTGAAGCGACTGGGCCCGAACCGGCCGCGGCGCGTGCGCGGTCGACGCGATGACCAGCACGGCGAGAAGCCCGGCCAGGGCTGGCGAAAGGTTCCGTATCCGAATCGGCATGCGCATCATACTCTCGCGAGGGAGCGAAGGTTCAACGGTCGCGTCACAGCCGCACAGGGAGACGTCCGAGGGAGGGGAGCGAGCCGCGCAGGAAGTCGAGCGCCGCTCGCTGGCTCGCGGGCGCCTCCCCGTGCGTCCAGACGATGCGGGACGGGGCCTCGAGCTCGCGTACGATACGCGGGTTCGAGAAGACGATCAAGACCGCTTCACTCGCATCGACGGTCGCGACGCGGACCGCCTCTCGCGCAGCGGCGGACAGGCCCGCGCGTCCCTTCCACGCCCGCACCGGGCTGAAAACCGCGCACGCCACCCAGGCTCGCGCGCACCGCTCCCGCGCCTCGGCGATCGCCTCGAGGACGGCATCCGAGCCGGCACCAGTGTCGATGACCAGGAGATCCTTCGCCGCCGCGGGCGCGAGATCGTCCTGGAGGACGACCTCGTCGAGCCCGATCCCGCCGTCGAGGATCACGACCCATTGCGCCCGGTCCGGCCATGCGGCCCCCGGCGGCGGCTCGCGCGGATCGGCGACGATCGCGGCGCCGGCCACCGCCTCGGCGATCGGCGCCGCGGAGGTGGAGGCGATCGCGGCGCGCGAGCGCGGAGGGGAGGCCGCCGCCCTGTCGCGGATCGCCCACCGCTTGAGCTCGAGGAGGCGGGTGGCCGCGCGCTCGCACGTCTCGCGCAGGGCCGTCTCCGATTCCAGCGCCGCGGACAGATCGGCATGGACGCGCTCGGGCTCGGGCGGGTAGAGCAGCCAGTCGATGCCCGCATCCAGAGCGCGCCGCGCGGCCACGGCGGGGCTCTCGCCGCTCACCGCGCCCATCATCAGCGCGTCGCTGCAGAGGAGCCCCTCGAAGCCCCAATCTCTGCGCAGGAGCCCGGTCGAGAGCCAGGGCGAGAACGTGGCCGGGCGGTCGCGCGCGCCGTCGGGCTCGAGCGCGGGGAACGCAACGTGGGCGCTCATCACGAGCCGGGCGCCGGCCGCGATGCCGGCCCGGAACGGGATCCAATCGGACGCCTCCAGCACTTCGCGCGAGGCCTCGACGACGGGCAGGGTTTCGTGGCTGTCGACCGTCGTCCGGCCGTGACCCGGGAAGTGCTTGACCGTGGCCGCGACGCCTGCGGATTGAAGTCCCTCGACCGCCGCAGCCACGATGGCGGCCGCGAGCGCGGGATCGTCGCCCGCCGCGCGGTCGGCGACGATCGGGTTCGCGGGCTCGACCGCCAGGTCGGCGACCGGCGCGAAGTCGACGTGGAAACCGTGGGCGGCGAGCTCGCGCCCGATCTCGATCCATGCCGCGCGCGCCAGAGCGGGGTCGCCCGCCGCGCCGAAGGCCATGAACGAAGGGAACCGCGTCCCCGCGCCCGGGAACTGCTGGCCCAGGCCGCGCTCGAAGTCCCCCGTGACGAGCGGCGGGATGGGGGAGCGCTCGCGCGCCTCGGCGAGGAGGTCGCCGAGAGCCGCGAGGTCGCCCCCGAACACGATCACGCCCCCCCACCCGTGTCGATCGAGCGAAGCCAGGAACGCGTCCCGCGTCGCGGCCTCGCCGTGGTAGTCGCGCAGCGCCACGCACACGAGCTGCCCGGCCATCTCCGCCGGGGACAAGGCAGCGGCCTCGGGGAAACCGATCGTCACTCGCCAGCCCTGGGTGGAGGGAGGGCGAGCTTGCCCAGCCGCGCCGGATGGCGGGCGCCCGTCGCGCCGGGCAGCGCGACCACGCGGCCGAGCGCGCTCTCGTACGCCAGGATCGCGAACGCGACCGCCTCCTTGTGGTCGCCGTCGAGGCCCACCTCGTCGACCGGCAGGACCTCGCGCGGGGCGAGGCGCCGCACGAGCCCGTCCATCAGCGCGCGGTTCTTCCGACCGCCGCCGGAGACCAGCACGCGCGCGTCGGCGGGTACCGGCGGCGTGCCCGCCTGGCCCCCGAGCGCGCGCGCGATCGATTCGACGGTCACGGCGGCCGCGGTCGCCAGCCGGCTGCGCGCCTCCTTCTCCCCGAGCCCGTCGAGCGGGCCGAACAGCCGCTCCGTCCAGGCGGGGCCGAACCGCTCCCGGCCGGTCGATTTCGGGGCCTGGAGCGCGAAGTAGGAATCGGCGAGCGCCGCCTCGAACCGGCCCGTCTCGACCTCGCCCGCCGACGCTCCGGCGCCTTCCGGGTCATGCGGGCTGCCGAGCAGCCGCTCGGCCAGCGCGTCCAGCGCCATGTTGCCCGGCCCGGTGTCGAACGCCGCCACGTCGTCGATCCCCGCGGCGGGGGGCAGGATCGTGACGTTCGCGATGCCGCCCAGGTTGAGGCACACGGTCCAGCGGTCGGGGAGCGTGAACAGCACCCAGTCCACGTAGGGGACGAGCGGGGCACCCTCCCCGCCCGCGGCGACGTCGGCGGGTCGGAAGTCGTGCCAGACGGGAACGCCGGTCCGCTCGGCGATCTCGGCCGCCTCGCCGATCTGGAGCGTGCACCGCACCCCGCCGACGGCGCCGCGCGGGTCGTGCCAGAGCGTCTGGCCGTGACTGCCGATCAGCGCCACGCGGTCGAGCTCAACGCCCCCGGCGGCCGCCGCTGCGCGCGCCGTCCCCGCGAACGCGACCCCGACCTCGACGGAGAGTCGGGCCACCGCCGCCGCGTCGAGCTCTTCCGGTCGCCGGAGAGCTCGGGCCAACGCCTGGTCGTAGGGCGTTGCGGCGACGCCCAGCACCTCGCAGCGGAGCGAGCGGCCTTCCCCGACGAGGCGGCAGCAGGCGCCGTCGACCCCGTCGGCGCTCGTGCCCGACATGAGCCCCACGACGAGCGCCCCGTCCGCTCCACGAAGCGAGGCGGCGAGCCGCTCGATCGGCGTTGCGGCGCGTTCGATTCCGGCTGCGCTCATCGGATCCCAACGTAGGCCGGCCGTGGATCGCGGCCAACCCGTTTCGTGGTGACGCGCATCATCGACAGAATTTTTCCGTGCGGGCGGAACCCACGCTGCCTCGGCGCGTATCATGAGACAGGAAACGCTGCCGCCGTCGAATAGCAACCGCGGCCCCGCGGTGGTGGCGTCAGAGAGCCCCCTTCTCCGGAAGGGGGCTTTCGCTTTTCGTCCCCCCGTGGTATCTCGGGCGGGTACCGCAGACCGATACAGGGAGGTGTGGATGAGCGTGCACAAGGTGATCGAGGTCCTGGCGCAGTCCGACAAGGGCTGGGAGGACGCCGCTCGCAAGGCCGTGGCCGAGGCGAGCGAGACCGTGAAGGGCATCAAGGCGGTCTACATCAAGGAAATGCAGGGAGTCGTGGAAGACGGGAAGATCGTGGCGTACCGGGTCAACGCGAAGATCACGTTCGAGGTGGCCACGAACCGCTAGGTCTGTCGGGGCGCCCACCGCCGGTGGGCGCCTCCTCACTCCTCCCACGCCTTCCGAAGGAAGCCGCCCGCCTCATCGAGCCGCCGCTCGGCCTCCTCGCGGCCGACGCCTCGGCGATGCATGACGAGCGCGGTCTTCACCCTCCCCCCCGCTGCCCCCAGGAGAACTTCCGCTTCCTCGTACGTCACACCCAGCAGATCGCGCAGGATGCGACGGCCGCGGTCCTCGAGCTTGGCGGCCGTGACCCGCAGGTCGACCATCAGGTTCCCGTAGGTCTTCCCCAATCGCACCATCGCGGTGGTGGTCACCATGTTGAGCACGAGCTTGGTGGCGGTGCCGGCCTTCATCCGGGTGGAGCCGGCGATCGCCTCGGCTCCGGTGAGCGGGGCGACAACGACGTCCACCTCCCCTGCGATCGGCACGTCCGCCGGCGGGACGCAGGTCAGGAACACGGTCCCCGCGCCGCGCCGGATCGCCTCCTGGAGCGCGCCGATCACGAACGGGGTCGTCGAGCCGGCCGCGATCCCCAGCACGACGTCTCGCTCGTCGACCTCGCGTTCGGCGATCGCCTTTGCGCCGTCCTCGACCGAGTCCTCGGCACCCTCGCGGGCGCGCCACATCGCCTCCGGGCCGCCCGCCAGGACCGCCTGCACCAGGTCCGGGTCGGTGCCGAACGTGGGCGGGCACTCCGTCGCGTCGAGTACGCCGAGCCGACCGCTCGTCCCCGCGCCCACGTAGATCAGGCGGCCGCCGGACTCGAACGCCCGGACCACCCGCTCCACCGCGGCCGCCACGTCGTCCAGAACTTCGCCCACCGCCTCCACCGCGCGTCGGTCCTCGGCGTGGATCCGGTCGAGGATCGCACGCGGCTCGAGCGTGTCAATGTCCGCCGTGCGGGGATTGATCCCTTCGGTGGGAAGCCGCGAGCGGTCGACGCTCACGCGGTCACGGCCGTCTCAGGGAAAATCGAGGACGTCGACCTGCGCGGTTTTCGCGACGCACAGCTTTGCCGCCTGTCCCGCCTCGCAGACCGTGACCCGGTAGAGCGGATCGCGCGCCGTCATCCAGATCCACGTCCGCTGCTTCACGCCCCGCCTCCGTTCGTCACGTAATGCAGGACGTCGAACTTCGTCAGGATGCCAACGAACTGTCGGCCCCTGCACACCAGCAGCGCACTGTCCCCCGACGTCAGGTGCCCGATCACCAGCTTCATGCTCGTCGACTCGTCGACGGTGGGAAACGGCGGCTCCAGGTATCCCGACAGCGGCCTGTCGATCGCCTCGGGCTCGGCCAGGACGCGGTTGAGAAGCGCCCCCTCGGAGAGGCTACCGAGCTGCTCGGCCTCTTCGATCACCGGGATTTGGCTGACGTTGTACTTCTCCATGAGCCGGAGCGCCTCGCGCACCGTGGCGTCGCCATCGATCGCGATCAAGGGCGGGGCTTCGCCGCGCGCCTTGCGCTCGAGCAGGTACGCGACCTCGACCCGCTCGTCCTCCAGCATGCGGTTCTCCCGCATCCACTCGTCGGAGTGGAACTTCGACAGGTACCGCTCGCCGACGTCGCAAAGCATCGTCACGACGCAGCGGTCGGGATCGTCCAGCTCGCGCGCCACCTCGAGCGCCACGTGCGCGATCGTCCCCGACGATCCGCCGACGAAGAGCCCCTCTTCGCGTGTCAGCCGGCGCGCCATCTGGAACGACTCCCTGTCGGAGACGTTGCGGATCTCGTCGACGACCTCGATGTCGAGCGCCGCGGGGATCTTGTCCATGCCGATCCCCTCGACCATGTACGTCTTGCCCTCGCCGATCTCGCCGCTCTCCTTGTACCGCTTGAGGATCGACCCCACCGGGTCGGCGCCGACCACCCGCACCTCCGGATTCTGCTCTTTCAGATAGCGGCCCGCGCCGCTGATCGTGCCGCCGGTTCCCATTCCCGCGACGAACACCGCGACCGTGCCGCTGGTCTGCTTCCAGATCTCGGGACCCGTGGTCGCGTAATGCGCGTCGGTATTGGCGCGATTGTAGAACTGGTCAGAGAACACCGCGTTGGGGGTCTCCTCGGCGATCTTGCGGGCGGTGTTCAGATAGTAGTCCGGGTGGTCCGGCGGGACCGCGGTCGGCGTGACGACGATCCGCGCGCCGAACGCCTTGAGGAGCCGCTGCTTCTCGAGACTCATCTTGTCCGGCATCACGAACACGCAGCGGTATCCTTTGATCGCCGCCGCCATCGCCAGCGCGAGCCCGGTGTTTCCAGCCGTGGCCTCGACGATCGTGCCGCCGGGCTTGAGGCGCCCCGACTTCTCCGCGGCCTCGATGATCGGAATCCCGATCCTGTCCTTGACGCTTCCGCCCGGGGTCAGGTGCTCGGCCTTCGCGTAGACGGGGGTCCGGATTCCGCGCGCGACCCGGTTGAGGCGGATCAGGGGCGTATTCCCGAGCCCCTCGAGGACATCGTGATAGACGCGCTGGGACGGGTCATGGAGGTCGAGCGGCATGGCTCGAGCGAACTTAGATTCCGGTTTCTACCCGAGCAAGCACCGGGGATGATGCCCGAAACGCCGGAAGAACTGGACTCAGCGGTGCGCATGGCCGCCTTTGCCTTCCTCGAGGATCGACTCTCGGAATCGGCGGACGTGACTCTTCCGTTCGATCTCCTGCGCACGGGATTCACATTCCGTGGGAGACGGGTCCCCCTCCTTGCTCCACAGGGGATCTTTAAGCCCAAAATCCTACCGGAAGTTCCTCTTACGATTAGGACCACACCACCCAAGCCCGGTAAACACGCACCCTACGACGATTCGCTGGATTCCGACGGGACCCTACACTATCGGTATCGAGGAGACGATCCGATGCACCATGAAAACGTCGGGCTCCGAAAGGCGATGTCGAGGAAGGCACCTCTAATCTATTTGCGTGGGATTGTTCCTGGACGGTACCTCCCATTCTGGCCCGTCCGTGTCAAAGAAGATGACCGTCCGAGCCTCACTTTTCACATCCCTCTCGAGGATCACCAACTCCTGGTCGAGATGGACACGGTCAGCGCGGGGGAGACCGCCGAGCCACGCCGAGCTTACGTCACCGTGCCTGTGAGAAAACGCCTGCATCAGGCCAATTTCCGGGAGCGGGTTCTGGAAGCCTATCGCGAATGCTGCGCGATCTGCAGGCTCCGACATCGGGAGCTGCTGGACGCGACTCACATTCTTTCGGATAAGCATCCGCAAGGCGAGCCCGTCGTCTCCAATGGCCTTTCGCTCTGCAAGCTGCACCACGCCGCCTACGACCAGCACATTCTCGGGATCCGGCCCGATCTCCGCATCGACGTGAGAATCGATATTCTCGAAGAGGTCGATGGACCCATGCTCACCCATGGCCTCCAGGGATTCCAAGGCGAACGGTTGTTGATTCCGCGACGTTCCGAAGATCAGCCGAATTCAGACTTCCTCGCCGAGCGTTACGAACTGTTCCTGCGAGCGAGCTGATTCATGGCCGCCCTACCGTCCGACGTTCACATCGAGCCACTCACGCCGAGCGACATCGACGAGCTGCTGCCGCTGATGCGGGAGTTCTATGCCGGCGAGCGGCTGCCCTGGGACGAGACGGTAGTGCGGCGGGCACTCGACGCGCTGTGGGGTGAACCACTCCACGGCGGGGCCTGGCTCGCACGCGCCGGCAACGATGTGGTGGGCTACGGCGTGCTCTGCTGCGGCTTCAGCCTCGAGTACCGCGGCCGCGACGCGTTCGTCGACGAGCTGTTCGTGCGCCCCACGTGGCGGGACCAGGGCGTCGGCGGCCATATCCTCGACGCTATGGAGTCCGCCTGCCGGAGCCAGGGGATCGCGGCCCTCCACCTCGAGGTCGACCATGACAATCCGGACGGGAAACGGCTCTACCTGAGGCGCGGCTTCGTCGATCACGAGAGGCACCTGATGACGAAGTGGCTCGATCCCTGAGGGCCCAACTCGCCTGAAGCGAGGCACTCGGGATTCCCCTCGACCCTCCCGATCTCCTATCATGCCCGAATGCGGATTCCATCCGGCGTCGTCCTCGCGCTCGCCCTGGCCACCGTCGTCTCTGCCTGTCGCTCTTCGGAGGCCGCCGCGCAGGTCGAGATTGTCGACGTGGGCCGCTACAACTTCACCGGCGGCGGGTCCGCCGACCCGCGGCTGGTCGCCGAGGAGCTGAGCGGGCTCTCCCGCGTGGAGGGAGATCGGTACGTGGCGGTCGGGGACGACCACGCCGCCCTCTATTTCCTCGACATCGCGGTCGACCCCCTGACCGGGCGCGTGCAGTCGGTCTCGTTCGCGTCTCCCGTACCGCTGCGGGACGCCGACGGACGGGTTCTCTCGGGGCCGCAGAGGTCCGATCGTGAGGACGTGGCTTACGACCGGGAAAACGGAACCGTGTGGATCGCCGACGAGCGGGATGCCGGCGATCCATCGCGTCCGTCGCTGGTGGAGGTGGATCCGGCCAGCGGCCGCGAGATCGCCCGCATAGCTCCGGACGGCGAGGGGGCTCTCACGGTCTACGCGACGATCCGCCGCAATTATGGATTCGAGGCCCTAGCCCGGATCGATGACGGGAAATCGATGTGGACGGCGAATGAGGAGGCGCTCGAGATCGACGGCGGACAGGCATCTCCCTCCGAAGGTTCGATCGTCCGTCTCCAGGAGTTTGACGACGAGCTGCGGCCGGTACGACAGCTCGCCTATGTCACCGATCCGGTCGGTCACGCGATCTCGAACCCCCCGGCGGCTGTCGGAGAGGACCGTAGCGGAGTGTCCGCGCTCGTCGCGCTCGCCGACGGCCGTCTGCTCGTGCTCGAGCGGGCGCTGGCGGGGGACCCCTCGGGGATGGGTGGTTTCCGGATCCGCATCTATCTGGCCGATCCGTCCCGGGCCACCGATGTCTCGGAATCCCCGTTCCGCTCCGGCCTCGCGGGAAGAACAGACTGGACGCCGGCCGCCAAGACGCTGCTATGGGAGCGGCGCTTCGGGCTGCCGGTTTCGAACTTCGAGGGGATGGCGCTGGGGCCGCGGCTTTCGCGCGGGGGTCGATCGCTCCTTCTCATAGCGGACAACGGAGGAGGGACCTGGCAATCGATCTACGCGCTCGAGCTTCGCGGTGCGCGGTAGCGGAACCGGCGGCCCGCGACCGGAGGAGCGCCCCTCGAATTCCAAAGCTAGATCGGAGACACCACGCTAGCTTGCGAGAAGAGCTCTGGCCGCTCTCAGACCTGGATCTGACTCGAACGCCCATCACGATCGACCGGCCCTCAAAAATGATGCGCGTCTCGTCGCGGCGAAGCCCAAGCATCGGAGAGCTTTCTCCGCGAAGGAAGGGATGAACCATGACGTATCGTGGACATCGTTTGCCGACCGCCCGGTGGTGGGTGGCGACAGCGCTCGCGCTCGGATCGACTCTGTGGATCGCTACGCCCGCCGGGGCACAGTTCGGGCTCGACCGGCTGTTGGGCGGTGGCGAGAAGGGCAAGGTGTACGGTCTCGACGTCCGCGACACGCCGAGCCTGGTGTTCGTCGTCGACTTCACGATTGCTGCCGAAATGCCGGGCATCAGCGACCAGTTGCAGGACATGGCCACGCAGGAAGCCGCCGACTACGCCCAGCGGAAGGCGATCGAAAAGGGCGGCGAGGTGGCGCTCATGGCGGCCGGGCCCGCAGGAACTCTCGTGAGGATGGGGCTCGCCAAGCGGCGCGACCGTGCGGGGCGGGCCGAGAGCCATGTCCGGGCGGCGATCAAGGGGCTGGACGACGACCAGAGTTTCAGCATCGTCTACTTCGATGGCGGGCCCCAAACCTGGAACGGCGCGCTGATCGCTGCGGACGATGACGCGCGAGAAGCGGCCGAGGAGCTGGTCGACGAGCTCTACGAGCCCGAGGGCGGAGGTCTGATGTCGATGGCCACGATGGGGATGGCCGGCCCCGGCATGCCTGGCACGGCACCGTCCGGGGTTCCACCGACGGCTGAGCAGCTCCTGGCGGGGATCGAACAGGCGATCGCGCTCGTCCCCGAGACGATCGTCGTGGTCCTCGCTGAGGCGCCGCCCGACGCGGCCGCTTTGCTCGAGGTGGTGGCATCCCTCAACGCCGAGGGCGGCATCGTGATCCACACCGCGGGATTCACCGAGGACAGAGATGCCAGCAGCGCGCTGAGGGAGCTGGCGGAAAAGAACGGCGGGGAGTATCTGACCGGCGATTGGGAGGAACCCGACGAATCGGAGGAGGCGGAGGACCCCGAAGAGTCTGAGGACTGAGACACCGCCGATACGAGAGAGAGGGTTTGGCGCGGCAGCCACGTCGCGATATCCTTGTCTTCGTGCACCGCTTCTTCTTCTTCCTGCTCCTCGCTTCACCAATCGTCGCCGCCTGCGGCCAGGGCGCCGTGACCGATCCGCTGCGCGAGAGCTTCGAGGTCGACCCGCGCCCCGTTCTCGGCGCCTGGTCGGTGGATCTGCCGACGCCGCCGGGCACGTTCGACGCGCTGGTCGAACGGGATGCCGGCACGCTGTCGGGCTTTTTCGAGTTCGAGCTCTGGGGGCGCTGGTGGATCGTCCACTTCAGCGACGCTTCCTGGGACGGCCAGACCGTGCGCTTCGTCGAGCGGACCGACTTCGGCCAGCGCGAGGCGGACTCACTCGTTTACTGGGAGGCGCGGTACGTCCCCTCGCGACCAGAGCCGGGCGCGTCGCCCGCTCGGATCGCGCTCAGCGCCTCCTTCGGCCCCACTCGCAACTGCTGCATCGTCACGATGACGTACTACCGCCCCGAAGTGATCTCCGCCGCGGGCGACCGCTCCCGGTAGCTGCCCGGGGGCAGCAGGCTCGCGGCGCGCAGGATCGGATAGCGCTCCGCTCCCTCCAGCGCCTCGTCGAGGACGTTCCAGGCGACGAGCCCGTCGTCGCTGCGCGGGTCCAGCAGGTAGAACGCCAGCCGGCCCAGGGGCTGCGCGGTCGGGACCACGATCGTGCCCGCCGACAGGGTCTCGCGCGCCGGCTCCCAGCGGCCCGCGAGCGTGCGCTCACGGTGCGTCTGGAACTCGCGCTCGGATTGGGTCGAGCTCGTGATCGCGAACGCTTCCACGTCCATCGTCACCGGGTGGCTCAGGGTGACCGAGCGGATCCCGTGCGCCACCAGGCGTTCGATCGCCCCTTCCAGATCCGAGGGTACGATCCAGATCGACGGAACGCGGGAGGTCTCGGTTCCACGGAACGAGGTGCAGTCGGGCATCGGCTCGGGGCGCTGGACCGGCAGGCGGCGCAGCATCCGCTCGCCCGTATAGGGGTTGTGTTCGACCGCCACCTCGCCCATCAGGATCTCGACGTCCGGGCCGCAGGCGTGCTCGGCGCGGACCGGCAGCTCCATCCCCGACAGGTCCCGCGCGTCCGCGGCCTCGGCGAGACGGCGGATCTCGCCGGCATGCTCGCTCGCGAAGTCCAGCAGCGACTCGACGAACTGCTCTGTGACCTCGATCCGATCGCGGAACGGAAGATAGGAATACGCTTCCGAGAGGAGGCCGAAGCGGTTCCGGAGGCCTATGTAGTTGTTTCCGAAGCGGGGCTGGTGGCTGAACGTGTACCATCCTGGCGGGGCTTCGAATCCTTCGTCCCCGGGCAGGTTCCCGTAGTGCCACATCGACCATTCCGGCGCCAGCGCGGCGGTGACCTCCGGAAGCCAGCGCTCGCGCGCGTACGAGACGATCTCCGGGTCGGTGCCCGGATGGAGCGGCGGCGAGTACGTGAGGTGGTAGCCGTGGTAGGTCCCGTTCGTCGTGTGGAGGTCGATCGTCACGTGAGGGTCGTATTCGGTGAACAGCCGGACCAGTGAGCGCGCCTCGGGCGTCTCCAGCTTCATGTAGTCGCGGTTCAGGTCGTAGCCCTGCGCGTTCGGGCGCTGCCCCATGCCGCCCACGGGCCCGAGCTGGAGCGGGCGGTTATCGAGCCGTACCCGCTCGTTCCCGTCGGCGTTGTAGATCGGCGCCACGAGCAGGACGAGCGAATCGCGCCACGCGGCGTGGTCTCCCTGCGCGATCTCGCGCAGGAGATCGAGAGCCGCCTCCTTCCCCTCCACCTCACCGGCATGGATGTTGGCCAGCACCAGGACGCGCGTCTTGCCGTTCGACTGGACCGCCGCGGGCGTTGCGCCGGACGCGCCCCAGACCACGAGCGGGAGCCGTCTCCCTTCGTACGAATACCCGAACGCTCCGACGTGAACGTCCGGGCTCGCATCCTCGACGGCCTCCAGAAACGTCAACACGTCGTCGTACGTCGATGTCTCGACGTAATCGCTCGCCTCGGCGCGGGTGAGTGGGGCGTGGGGCGAACTCTGCCCGACCGCCGCGCCCGGGAGCGCGAGGATCGCGAGTGCGGCGACCAGCGCCTTGAGACCCGTCCGTTTCACAGTACGCGGAACTCCCCCTCGAGCAGCGTCATGATCGTCCATGGGCGCAAATTTTAGCGTCCGCGCGAGCCGGGGGCACAAATCCGGCGCATTCTCGTCCGCGATCGAGGCCCCCGGCTTGACCCGCGGCCAGCATGCGCGATAGGGTGGGTATGTCGACACTTCGCTCGTCCCCCGTCACCAGCCATCGAGGACCAATGCGCGATCCGCGATCGCGACCGAGCTTCCCGAAGCAGCGGCTCGCCGCGCTGCTACTTCTCTGCGCGGCGGCCGCGATGCCGGCTCCCGGACCGCTTTTCGCCCTCCAGACGCCTGCCGCGGCCCCGCACGCCGCTGCCGTCCGCGCGACGCCCGAACGTTACGTGGCAGCGATCGAGACGGGGCACGAGATCCTCGACTCGCTCCGCATGGCGACCAATATCCCCGGCCTCTCGGTGGCGGTCGGCATCGACGGCGACGTCGTGTGGTCGGAGGGACTCGGCTTCGCCGATCTCGAGAACCGAGTCGCCGTCACGCCGCTCACGAAGTTCCGCATCGGCAGCGTCTCCAAGGCCGTCAGCTCGATCGCCGTGGGCCGGCTCGTTGAGCAGGGCCACCTCGACCTCGACGCCACCGTCCAGACCTACGTGCCAAGCTTCCCCGCGAAGCGCTGGCCGATCACGACCCGCCTCGTGGCCGGCCACCTGGCCGGGATCCGCCACTATCGGGGCGCCGAGTTCGAAAGTGCGCGGCACTACGCGACCGTCGCCCAGGGTCTCACGATTTTCGCCGACGATTCGCTCCTGTTCGAGCCCGGCACGCGCTGGAGCTACTCGAGCTACGGATGGAACCTGGTGAGCGCGGTGGTCGAGGGCGCCGCTGGTGAGCCATTCCTCGCGTACATGCGCCGGGAGGTGTTCGACCCCGCGGGTCTCTCCGACATGGTCTCGGATCAGGTCGACAGCCTGGTCATGTTCCGCACCCGGTACTACCAGAAGGCCCTGGACGGGGCGGTCCTCAACGCGCCCTTCGTGGACAACAGCTACAAGTGGGCGGGCGGCGGATTCCTCTCGACGCCGACCGAGCTTGTCGAGCTCGCCTTCGCCCTCCTCGACGGCGAGCTGCTCGAGCGCGAAACGCTCGAGACCTTGTGGACGCCGCAGCGGACCCGGGACGGCCGCGAGACCGAGTACGGCATCGGATGGTACGTCTCGCAAGACGAAGCGGGGCGGCGCATGGTCGGCCATGGAGGCGGGTCGGTCGGGGGAACGACGCTGTTCTGGGTTTGGCCCGAGCAGGAGGTCGTGGTCGCGCTGACCGCCAACCTCGGTGAGGCACCGCTCGGCGGCCGTGCATTCGCCGAGCGCCTGGCCATCCCCTTCCTCGCGGCGGAATCCGACTAGAGGGCGGCCCTCATTCTCCAACCTCCGCCAGCTCTTCGACCTCTTCGGCGGAGAGCTCGATCGAGGCGGCGCGCACGTTCTCCTCCAGGTGGTCGAGGCTCGAGGTTCCGGGGATCGGCAGCATGACGGGTGAGCGCGCGAGAAGCCACGCCAGCGCGACCTGCGCGGGAGTCGCCTCGAGCCGCTTCGCGATGCGAGCGAGGGGCTCGGGCTTCCGCCGGAGCAGCCCGCTTCCCTTCGCGAGCTTTCCGGCAGCGAGCGGGAACCAGGGAATGAACGCGATCCCCAGCTCCTGGCACCGGTCCAGCACGTCCTCCGAGGAACGGTCTTTCAGGTTGAACCGGTTCTGCACGCTGGCCACCTCGACGATCCCGCGCGCGATCTCGAGCTCGTCCAGATCCACGTTCGACACCCCGACACGCAGGACCTTCCCCGCGTCCTGGAAGTCCTTGAGCGCGCCGACCGACTCCTCGTACGGGACATCCGGGTCGGGCGCGTGGAGCTGATACAGATCGATCCGGTCGACCCGCAGGCGCCGGAGGCTCCCGTCCAGCGCCTCGCGCAGGTGCTCGGGGCGGCCGTCGCGCGGCCACTCCCCCGGGGAAGGCCGTGTCAGCCCACCCTTGGTTGCCACGACGACACCTTCCGGGTACGGGTGGAGCGCTTCGGCGATCAGCTCCTCGGACACCCCCGGACCGTAGGAGTCCGCGGTATCGAGGAAGTTCACGCCGAGCTCGACCGCGCGGCGAAGCACCCGGATCGACCGGTCCCAATCGTCCGGCGGCCCCCACACGTCCTCGCCCGTCACCCGCATCGCTCCGAAACCCAAGCGGTGGACGACGAGCCCGCCCCCGAGGTCGTGCGTGCCCGCTGCGGCTGCCGAGACCGTGTCCATGCTCATGAGCCTCCCGCGATGATCGTATCGAATCGCTTCCCGGAATGCCATCGCGAGTATCCCATTCGGCTCATCGCTCCGCCGTCATCCCTCGAACGCGGGGCGCTGGTCGCGGGAGCACGGAATCGGCAGATTCAAGGCGGACGGAGTACGTCTTGACGAAGGAGCCACGCCGTGAGATATGCCACAATCCTGGTCGCCGCGCTGGTCGCGACCGCGTGCGTCGAGGACGGAACGGTCATCACCCGCGACCAGGGGGTTGGGGCGGACCGCGAGGTCGCCTTCGACAGCGAGTTCACGATGGCGGTCCACGACATGCTGGTCGTCGATGGCACGAACGTGCTGATCTTTTTCGAGAGCGTGACTGAGGACTCTCGGTGCCCCACGGGAGTCCAGTGCCCATGGGAGGGGAACGCCGGCGTCCGGCTCGAGCTCTCGAGCCAGATCGCCGAGTTCGCGCCCCAGCCACGCATCCTCAACACTGCGATCGAGCCACGCGCCACGGACTTCATGGGGCTCACCATCCGCCTCGTCGAGGTAATGCCGTATCCGAACGCGGCAGGCCCGCCGATCCACCCCACCAACTACGTGGTAAAGCTGATCGTCACGAAGTCGTGAGGCGCGCGCGGCGCCGCCGCGCACATCTCACAGAGCCCCTCGGATCTTCGTTTCCGCGTCCACCGTTCAGAGGTCCCGTTGTCGGATTCTGAAGAGTTCTCCACCGAAGAGGCCGTCTCCGAGGCCTCCCCGCCCCAGTCGAGTGGCACCTTCGCCACGCTCAAGGAGGCCCTGCGGGGTTCGTCGCAGGACTACACCCAGGGCCCGGTGGGCCGCGCGCTGCTCTTGCTCGCGATCCCGATGGTGCTCGAGACCGCGCTCGAATCGGTGTTCGCGCTGACCAACGTCTTCTGGGTGTCGCGACTCGGCTCGGCCGCGATCACGGCGGTCGGCCTAACTGAATCGCTTGTCACGCTCGTCTACACGATCGCCATCGGGCTCTCGATCGCGGTCACGGCGATGGTCGCGCGACGGATCGGGGCCGGCGATCCGGACGGGGCCGCGCGCTCGGCGGTCCAGGCGATCGCGCTGGGACTCGGCCTCTCGGTCGTCATCGGCGTGTGCGGCGCCCTGTTCGGGCCCGACCTGCTGCGGCTGCTCGGCGCGGAGCCCGAGGTCCTCACGGGAGGATCCGGCTACGCTCGTGTCCTGCTCGGTGGAAGCGCGACGATCATGCTGCTGTTCCTGCTGAACGCCGTCTTCCGCGGCGCGGGCGATGCGGCGATCGCCATGCGTCTTCTGTGGCTCGCGAACGGAATAAACATCGTTCTCGATCCGCTCCTGATCTTCGGCCTGGGTCCGTTCCCCGAGATGGGGCTGACCGGGGCGGCGGTGGCGACGACGATCGCGCGCGGCACCGCGGTGGTCGTCCAGCTCGCGACGCTCTTGCGTGCGGGTGCCCGCGTCCGAGTGAGGCGCGCTCACTTGAGGCTCGATCCGTCGCTCATGGCGCGGCTGGTGCGGCTCAGCGGGACCGGGACGTTTCAGGTCTTCGTCGGCATGGCAAGCTGGATCGCGCTGATCCGCATCTTGGCGGGATACGGCACCGAGGTCGTCGCCGGCTACACGATCGCGATTCGCGTGATCGTTTTCGCGCTGCTTCCCTCCTGGGGGCTGTCCAACGCCGCGGCGACGATGGTCGGGCAGGGCCTCGGCGCGGGAAAGCCCGAACGGGCGTTCCGATCGGTCCGGCTGGCGGGCTGGTGGAGCGCGCTCGCGCTCGGAGCGGTCGGAATCGTCTTCATCGGCTTCGCGCCGTGGATCGTGGCCGCGTTCACCAGCGACCCCGCCACCGCGCGCTGGGCGGTCACCGGCCTCCGGATCGTCGCCATCGGGTTCCCGTTCTACGGCTGGGGAATGGTGCTCGAGCAATCGTTCAACGGCGCGGGAGACACCCGCACCCCGACCTTGATCAACATCGCCTGCTTCTGGGCGCTCGAGCTCCCCGCGGCCTGGTTCCTCTCGCGGGCGGGAATGGGACCGGTGGGTGTGTTCATCGCGATCGCGGTGGCCTACTCGGCCGTGCCGCTTCTCGCGGGCCGGGCGTTCCGGCGCGGGCGCTGGGTGTCGGCGTCCGCCCGGGCCTGAGAGGGCGGCCCGAGGGGCCTGGCCACTTGCCGATCGGCCCATTCGCTGCGTACCATGAGGTCGTTCCCAAGAAAAGGAGCCCCATGTCTCGACCGGCTTCGTGGATCCGCGTTGCCCTGGCAGGATTGAGCCTCGTCGCCTGCGCGACGCTGGTTTTCGCGCGCGACAATCTCCCCCGCATCCGCTGGAACGACAACGACCGCCCCGCCGGCACGCGGGCCGAAGGGGTTTTGACGCTCCAACTGGAGATCGTCCGGGGCGAATGGCGCTTTCTGGGGGACGACCGCCCCGGCGTCGAGGTCCTCGCCTTCCGCGAGATCGGCCGTGACCCCGAGAACCCGGGCCCGCTGATCCGCGTGCCGCTCGGGACCGAGATCCGCGCTCTGGTCTCGAACCCACTCGACGTACCCCTGGTGATCCACGGACTCTCCACCCGGCGGGTCGCCGACATGGACTCGCTCGTCGTCCCGGCGGGAGAGGAGCGCGAGGCCCGCTTCGTCGCCGACGTCGAGGGCACCTACTTCTATTGGGGAACGACGACCGCGTCGCGGCTCGCGTTCGATGTCCCCGACTCGCGGCTGTTCGAGGACAGCCAGCTGAACGGCGCGCTGATCGTCGATCCGCCGGGAAACCCGCCGGTCCGCGACAAGGTCATGATCCTCTCGATCTGGTTCGAGCGCCCTCCTGAGGGCCAGGAGCTCGACTGGCAGACCGAGACGATGACGATCAACGGCCGGCCGTGGCCGCTCACCGAGCGGCTCACCTACGACCTCGGCGATTCCATCCACTGGCGGATGATCAACCTGACCGACCGCGTGCATCCGATGCACTTGCACGGCTTCTTCTTCGAGGTCGACGCCGTGGGCGACATCCAGCGCGCCGAACCGCTCTGGCCGGGTGAGCGGAGCCTGAACGCGACCCACCTCGTGGGAATCGGGCAGACCGCCGACATCTCGTGGTACGCCGATCGCCCCGGCGGATGGCCGTTCCACTGTCACATCAGCTATCACGTCGTCCCCAACTCCCTTCCGGGCGACTACGCGGACGGCGCCGCGCGCGACGACGCCTTGCTGCACGGCATCCACGCCGAGGATCCCGACCATCATGTCATCGAAGGAATGGGCGGCCTGGTGATGGGGATTACGGTCCGCCCGCCGGAAGGATACTCGCACGAGGTTCTGCCGCGGCGACGGCTGCGGCTCTTCGTCGACAGCGATTCGCTTCCGGGGGAGCGGCGCCGATTCGGCTTCGCGCTGGCGGGCGAGGACGGCGGACCCCCCTCGGGGCCGGTCACCTGGCCCGGGCCGACACTCGTGACCTGGGTCGGGGAACCGACCGGCGTGAAAGTGATCAACCGGATCGACGAACCCACCCAGGTCCACTGGCACGGGCTCGAGATCGACAGCTATTTCGACGGCGTGGCCGGGATCGGCGGCTACCTGGGGGCGACCACGCCCGCGATCCTGCCCGGCGACTCGTTCGAGATGCGGATCACGCCGCCGCGCTCGGGGAGCTATATGTATCACACCCACTTCAACGACATCCGCCAGCAGAGCGCAGGGCTCTATGGGGGCTTCATCGTGCTGCCCGCGGGCGAGGAGTGGGATCCCGAGACCGACCGCGTGTACTTGCTGAGCACGGGGTCCGATCCGGACATGTCCCCGCTTCTGAACGGCTCCCCGAACCCCGATCCGATCGCGCTAAAAACGGGCGTAACCTATCGCTTCCGCTTCATGAACATCACGCTGTTCAACGCGCGCGCGCGGATCCGTCTCGTGCGCGATGGCTTCCCCGTGATGTGGCGCGCGGTCGCCAAGGACGGCGCCGCGCTTCCCGAGCGACAGCAAACGATGGGCTTCGCCGATCGCGTCGTCAGCGTGGGCGAGACGATGGATTTCGAGTTCCGTCCGTCGGAGCCCGGCGAGTATCGGCTCGAGGCGCGAGCGCCCGATGGTGAGCTGTTCGTCGCCCAGCGGATCGACGTCGTCGCCGAGACCGCGTCCTCTTCGCCGTAGCCCCGGGACGATGGAGCCCCGCCGCTCTCTCACCGCGATCCTGTTCACCGATATCGTCGACTCCACCCGGCGCGCCGCCGAGCTCGGGGACCGGGAGTGGCGGAAGCTTCTCGACGATCACCACGCGCGGGTTCGCAGGGAGCTGAGACGCTTCGGCGGCCGTGAGGCGAACACGGCGGGCGACGGGTTCATGGCGGTCTTCGACCGACCCGCGACCGCGATCCGCTGCGCCGACGCGATCCGCACGTCGATGAAGGACCTGGGCCTCGAGATCCGGAGCGGCGTTCACGCCGGAGAGGTCGACGGCCGGGGGCGCGACCTCGGAGGCCTCGGCGTCCACATCGGCGCGCGCGTGGCCGCCGCCGCTGCGCCCGGCGAGATCCTCGTGTCGAGCACGGTGCGTGAGCTGGTTGTGGGGGCGGGCTTCAAGTTCGAGGACCGGGGCGAGCGCGAGCTCAAGGGAGTCCCGGGGGCGTGGCATTTGTTCGCGCTCACTGAGCTCCCACCGGGGCCTGGCTTCCGCACCGGCCGCTGGATCCCCGAGATGTCCTACCGCCAGGCCGGGATCGTGGCCGTAGGGGCGCTCGCCGTCATCGGTCTCGTCGTGGTCCTCTTCCTCGGCGGCCGCTGGGGCATGCAGCGGATCGCGCCCGGCCCCGCGCTGGCAGAGAGCGCGGCGCCCGGGATCGCGGTCCTTCCGTTCACGGTTAACGATCCCCAGCTCGACCAGTGGCGCGAGGGGATGGTCGACCTGCTCGCCACCAACCTCGACGGCGCCGGCGGGTTCCGCGCCATCGACAACCGCACGGTCCTGGCCCGCTGGGCCGAAGCGGTCCCGGAGGGCCAGCGTGCCGATCTGGAAACGCTGCTCGACGTCGCCCGCAAGACCGGCGCCCGCTACGCGGTCGCGGGCGACGTGGTTACGATCGGCGCCGGGATGCGGCTGACCGCCGACCTGTACGACATCGAGCGGGGCGAGCCGGTCGGCCACGCGCAGGCCGAAGGCTCGCCTGACAGCCTGTTCGTGCTCATCGACCGGCTCTCGATCGACCTGCTCGGCGCACTCCTGGAGGAAGGCGGAGGGAGCGTCCCTTCGCTCAACCTGAGCCGGGTCACCACGTCATCTGTCCCCGCCCTCAAGGCGTACCTCGAAGGCGAGGGACACTTCCGTCGGTCGGACTGGGAAAACGCAGTCGTGGCCTACAAGTCGGCGGTCACAGCAGACAGCACCTTCGCGCTCGCCCACCTGCGCCTCAGCCAGACGTACGGCTGGTGGTCGGAGACGGAGTTCAGCGATCTCCCGGCGCAGGAGGCCGAGCTGGCGCGCCGATACGTCGACCGGCTGCCCGAACGCGAGCGGCTGCTCGTCGAGGGCGAGGATCTGTGGTTCCAGGGCTCGATGCGCTCGGTCGAGTTCGCGCGCGATCTGGTCCAGCGGTATCCGGATGACGTCGACGCTTGGTTCTTCCTCGGCGAGATCCTCTACCACGAGGGGGGCAAGCACCTTATCGACATCGAGGAGTCCAAGCGGGCCTTCTTCCGCGCGATCGAGCTCGACCCGCGCTTCACGCCGGCGTATCTGCATCCCATCGATCTCGCGTTCGGGGTCGAGTCCGACAGCGCCCGCGCCGCCGATCTGATCGCGCGGTTCCGCGAGCACGCGCCTGGGTCGGAGGACGACGTCGTCTTCGGCATCGACTTCGCACTCGCCTTCGGCTCAGCGGACGCGCGCGCCGCGGCGCTGCACGCGCTCGACACGCTCAACGTCAGCTGCTTCCGCTGCAAGGTCGTCGGTAGGCTCAGCCACCCGACTCACCTGGCATATCAGGAGTCCGCACTCCGCTTGCTGCTCGCGCGCGACATCGACGACGAGGAGCGAGGCCTCGCTTCCTTCAACCTGTTCCTGAATCAACTGGAGCGAGGCAAGCTCTCCGCTTGCGCGGAGCTTCTCGGGAGCCCGCACCTCAGCCCGCGCCAGCAGGCCGAGGTGGCGACGCTCGCGCGAATGGCGAACGTGCCCGTTCCGGCCGAGCTCCTCGAAAGCGCCCTGACCCTGCCTCCCGATTCGGCGAGCGGTCCCGCCACCTTCCTCCTCGCGGCCGCGGCCGTGGACCTGGATCGCCCGGAGGACCTGCGCCGGGGGGTCCGTCTCATTCGAGCGGCGGCCGCCGACAGGACGGTGGAGAACGACTCGCTCGGCGCGCAGAATCTGGACGCCGTCGCCGATGCGCTCGAGGGATATGCGATGTGGCGGCGGGGGGACGCCGCGGGCGCCTGGCCAGTGCTCGAGAGCGCTCAGAAGCGGGTCGCGGGGGACCGCGAGAACGCGTGGATCCGCTGGTGGCTGTCGGGGATCGCGACCGACCTAGGCCGCCCCGAGGACGCGATCCGGTACCTCGAGTCGCTGACGTACTACTTCGGCACCACGGCGCTCTATCCGCTCGCCCGCGCCTACGAGGAAGAAGGCCGAAGGGAGGAGGCACGGCAGACTTACGAGCTCCTGCTCACCGCCTGGTCGGAGACCGATCCGGCGCAGGCCGCGCGCGTCGCCGAGGTCCGCCAGCGACTCGCCGGCCTGGGAATGTCGCCCCGTGGATAAGTGTTATCTTGATGGGCCTTCGGGCGCAGTGGTCCTCCTTCGTACATCCTTCGATGAGAGCGCGATGATCCGTCTCCCGTGGACCCAATGGCAGTAGATCGCAGGCTTTCCGCCATCCTCGCCACGGACGTGGTCGGGTACAGCCGGTTGATGGGCCTCGACGAGGAGGGTACGCTCGCGGCCCTGAAAGGAGCCCGCCGCGAGGCCGTCGATCCGCTGATCGCGAAGTATCACGGAAGGATCGTGAAAACGACCGGGGACGGCATGCTTGTCGAGTACCCGAGCGTGGTCGACGCCCTGAAGTGCGCGATCGATATCCAGGAGAGCATGGCGGACAGGAGCCGCGATGTGCCCGAGGAGAAGCGCCTCCAGCTGCGCATGGGCGTCAACCTGGGCGATGTGATCATCGACGAGGAGGACATCTTCGGTGACGGCGTAAACGTGGCGTCGCGTCTCGAAGGCCTCTCCGAGCCGGGGGGCATCTGCGTTTCGCAAGCCGTCTGGGAGATGGTCCGGGACCGGGTACAGGTCCGGTTCGAGGACCGGGGCGAGCTCAGCGTCAAGAACATCGCGCGACCGATCCGCGTCTACAACGTCCTGCTCGAGCGATCGCGCTCCTCCACGACCGGCCCCACCGATCAAGCCGTCGCCGAAACCGGCAAGTCGATCGCGGTGCTGCCGTTCACCAACATGAGCTCCGACCCCGAGAACGAGTTCTTCAGCGACGGCATATCCGAGGAGCTGATCAACCTGCTGACCAAGATCCCGCAGCTCAAGGTCTCCGCCCGCACTTCGTCGTTCGCCTTCAAGAACAAGAACATGAACGTGACCGCGATCGGCAAGGAGCTTGGCGTCAAGACCGTCTTGGAAGGCAGCGTGCGCCGAGCGGGAAAACGCATCCGCATCACCGGCCAGCTCATCGACGCGGATTCCGATTTTCACCTCTGGTCGGAGACCTACGACCGCGAGCTCGAGGATGTCTTCGCTGTCCAGGACGAGATCGCCCACCACATCGTCGACGCGCTCGAGATCACGCTGAGTCCCAAGCAGGAACAAGTGATCGAAAAGACCTCGACCACGGACGTCAACGCGTACGACTGCTATCTGCGGGGGCGCAGGTTCTTTCATGATCAAACGGGAAATCTCAAGCCGGCCCTGGAGATGTTCAACCGGGCGATCGAGATCGATCCAAAGTACGCCCTGGCTCATGCGGGCCTGGCGGACACGTCCACCATGCTGTACCTGTGGTTCGAGAAAGACGAGGCGCACCTGGAACGTGCCGATACGGCGAGCCTGAGGGCCTTGGAGCTCGATCCCGAGCTGGCCGAGGGCCACGCCGCGCGCGGGTTTGCTCTCTCCCTACAGAAGAACTACGAGGAGGCCGAGCGGGAGCTCGAGACCGCGATCCGTCTCGATCCGACGCTCTACGAGGCCTACTTCTTCTTCGCCCGCACTACGTTGATGCAGGGCAAGTATGAAAAGTCCGCCCTCATGTTCGAACGGGCGAGCGCCGTGCGCCCGGAGGATTACCAGGCCCCCAGCCTCGTCATCCAGGTCTATCGCTCGCTCGGGAAGAAGGCCGAGGAAACCGAAGCCTCGGAGCGTGCCGCGCGACTCGTCAAGAGGCATCTCAAGCTGAACCCGGACGACCTGAGGGCGCTGGTCCTCGGCGCGAGCACCGTGTGGCAGGTGGGTGAATTCGATCTCGCAAACGAGTGGGCGCTTCGCGCCGTGCCGCTCAGTGCCCACAACCGTTCCGCCCTCTACAACCTGGCGTGCTTCTACTCCGTCGCTGGAGACGCCGAGAAGGCGATCGACTGCCTGGAGGGAGCTGCGAGCGCGGGACCCCTCGCCCGCGAGTGGCTCGACCACGATGGCGATCTCGATACGATCCGCGACCACCCCCACTTCCAGGCTCTCATCGAAACGCTGTAGAGCGTCCCTGGGCCGCCCGCCCTCAGCGGCTCGACCAGTGGACGTGCAGGATCTTCCACCCTGCGTCGGTCGACAAGAGGACGATCGTTTCGGTGCCGACAGATTCGATCGCCCGACCGCGGAATTCGCCCTTCGTCTCGGTCTCGCTGACCCACAGCGCCATGCCGGGTCGAACGATCAGGCCCTGGGTCAGCGCCTCGGTCTCGACCGCGGCCGCGAACTCCATGTCCGCCACGAGGTGGCCGGACCGATACTCCGCCAGCGTCTCCGCGTGGCCCCCCTCGTAGACGACCAGGTCGGGGTGGAGGTAGCCGATGGCGGCGGTCGAGTCGCCGGCAGCGAGCGCGGCCTTGAATCCCTGCACGGCGGTGCGGATCGCCGCCGATTCGCCCGGTTCCGTCTCGGGTTCCTGTGCTAGCGCCGGCGCCGCGGTGACGCATAGCGCGGTGATGACGAGTGCGAGACGGCGCCTCATGGGATCTGCCTCCGGATTCGGGAAGTGGCTGCCGGGGTGGTGAGGGCTAAGATACCGGCCACCCATGGACGGACCACGGATCGCATTCTGGCGCGGCGCGATCGCCGCGCTCGAGCGGCTCCCGCAGGGCGCGCTGTCGCGCCTCGCCGGGCGTCTCGCGGACCTCCCGATCCCACGGCCGATGCGACGCCCCGTCCTCACCGGGTTCGCGAAGGTGACGGGCGCGGATCCCGACGAGGCGGAGCGTCCGCTCGAGGAGTACGCCACGCTCGACGCGTTCTTCGTGCGCCGGCTCCGGGAAGGCGCCCGGCCCTGGCGGGCCGACCCATCGGGTGCCGGGTCGCCGGTCGACGGGGTCGTGGGGCAGGTGGGCATGGTCTCGCGCGGAAGGCTCGTCCAGGCCAAGGGCCTCGACTATACGGCCGCTGAGCTCCTCGGCGACGCCGAGCTGGCCGAGCGCCTGGACGGCGGGCCGTTCGTCACCCTCTACCTCGCGCCCCGGCACTACCACCGCATCCACGCGCCCTGCCGCGGCCGCCTGGTCGCCGCGCGGCACGTGCCCGGCAACCTCTTGCCCGTCAACGCTCCTGCCGTCGCCTCGGTGCCCGGTCTCTTCGCGCGCAACGAGCGGCTGGTGTGCGATCTGGATGGGACGTCCGGCGATGTCGCCGTGGTCGCGGTGGGCGCGACGAACGTCGGCCGGATCGAGTCGGTCTTCGACCCGGGCTGGAACGGCCCGCACGGCGGGGTCACGAATCGGCGACGCGTCACGAGCGGGCGCGGGCAGGTTGTAGACTCCCGCCGCTACGATCCGCCGATCGCGATCGACGCGGGCGACGAGCTGATGGCGTTTCACCTCGGCTCCAGCGTCATCGTCCTGTTCGAACCCGGCCGCATCCTGCTCGACCCGCGGATCGTCCCCGGCCGCGAAGTTCGAGTCGGCGACCCTCTCGCCAGCGCGATTCTCGCCCTCGCGGACGAGATCCCGCCCAGATGGCCGGAAGGGCCTTGAGGTGGCAAGCTTGCGATCTCCCCTTGCCGCCGCCCGATCCGCGACTCAGGTTGCGACAGGCTTCCTCTTCGATGACCGGAAACCGAAGGAGACACATGGCCGAGCGAGTCGTACTTCGGGTGGGTACGGTCAAGGGCGTCTACGGATTCGAGTCGGACAGCGACCGCCGCTCCTGGCGCGTCGATCGCCCGCTCCTCCCGGAGTGGCGCGTCGACTCGATGCTGATAGACCCCGAGGATCCGGATCATCTTCTCGTCGGGACCTCGCACGAGGCCTGGGGCGCGACCTTGCGCGAGACCCGGGACGCCGGCGAAACGTGGACGCAGACCCCCCTGCGCCCGCCGGATCAGCCCGCGGAGCACCCGCTGCGGTGCATCTGGCAGCTTGTCCGCGCGCCCCAAGCCTCCCGGCTCTATGCGGGTGTCGCGGATGCCGCGCTCTACGTCAGCGACGACGACGGGGCCTCCTGGGGGGAGGTCGACGGCCTGACGCGACATCCTTCGCGACCTCACTGGCAGCCCGGAAACGGGGGGCTCTGCCTCCACACGATCCTCATCGATCCGCACGAGCCGCGGCGCATGTGGGTCGGGATCAGCGCCGTGGGGGTCTTCGGTACGACCGACGGCGGCGAGACATGGGATGCCCTGAACGTGGGGTTGCCCCCGATGACGATGACCGGCTCGCCGGACGAGGACGCCATGTACTGCATCCACAAGATCGTCCTCGACGGGTCGAACTCCGACCGGCTGTTCATGCAGTTCCACGCTCACACCATGACTTCCGATGGCACGCGAAGCAGCGGCGTGTTCCGCAGCGACGATGCGGGCGGCACGTGGGAAGCGATCGACCGCGACCTGCCGTTGAAATTCGGCTTTCCGATGGTTCTCTCACCGCGCGGCGAGCTGTTCGTCATGCCGCTGGTCTCCGACGAGAACCGCGTCTTCGATCAGGGAAGACCGGTGGTCTGGCGCTCCGAGAGCGGCGGCGACGCGTGGCGCCGGCTGGACGCCGGGCCGACGGACGAGCCGGTCTTCTCGGGCGTCCTGCGGGATGCGATGACTCTGGACCTCCACGAGCCGACCGGCGTCTATGTCGGCACGACCGGCGGAGACGTGTTCGCCTCGGCCGACGCCGGTGAGAGCTGGCAGCGCCTACCCGCTCGCCTGCCGCGCGTCCTGTGCGTGCGAGCGGAGACCTACGACTGAGGTGCCCGTTGGCTCAGGTGACGCTCGAGGTGCCGAGGCTTCTCCGTGATTGCACGGCCGGCCGCGCGCAGGTGGGGTTCGAAGCGGACCGCCTCGACACCGCTCACGAGGCGATCCGCCGTGACTGGCCGGTACTCGCGACGCACGTCTTCACCGAAACCGGCGAGATCCGCCCTCACGTGCTGCTCCTGCACAACGACCGGCTCACGCGCTGGATGCCGCGACTCGACGTACCGCTGGCCGCCGGAGACCGCCTGACGATCGTTCAGGCCGTGAGCGGGGGCTGACGTTCACTCCAGCGGGGAGGAAGCGATGATCGAAGAGAGAGGTTTCGAGACGCGGGCGTCGGAGACGGTTGCCTTCCCCGCCGGGGTCGCCTGGGGCGCGGTCGTGGCCGGGAGCCTCGTCGCTCTCGCCGTGGGCCTCGTCCTCGCGATTCTCGCACTGGGGCTCGGTTTGGGAGCGGTCGACGTCGTCTCGGGCGACGATGCCGAGTCGGGAGCGATCACCGGCGCGGTGGGGGTCTGGTGGACCCTGTCGGCCCTGCTCTCTTTCTTTCTCGGCGGCTGGGTCGCAGGCCGGATCGCGGGTGGGCCCTTCGCTCCCGCGGGCGTCTTCCTGGGGGTCCTGGTCTGGGCGTTCGTCACGCTCGCCTCTCTTTACGTCCTGACCACGACCGTGAGCACGGTCCTCGGCGGGCCGCTCGCCGTCGCCACCGACAGCGTCTACAGCGTCTTGCGCGAAGCCGAGCTCCAGTCCGAGATGGCCACGGAACCGGTTGAGGGGTTGGACGAAGAGGATATCGAGGACCTCGAGGAGATCCGATCCGAAGCTGCGCGCCAGCTCGCCGCGCGCGCCGAAGGGGCGATGGCTGCCGGGATGTGGGCTGCGTTCACCCTGCTTCTGGGCGGCGGCGCGGCGGTGGCCGGAGTCTGGTTCGCGACCGAGCCGCCCGCGTGGTCGCGACCGCGGCGCGTCTACTGATCGCGCTGCAAATCTGCATCGACACGACTCCAGGAAGGAAACCGTATGAATCCGAGGTCTATCAGTCTTCGCAGGATCGCCGTGGCCATGGCCCTCTCTCTCGCGGCCTCCCTGTCCGCTGTGACGAGCGTCTCGGCTCAATCCATGGTCGAGCGGATCGACGCGCTCGTCTCCCGGTATCACGAGATTCACCTGTTCAACGGGGTCGTACTGGTGGCCGAGGACGGACGCGCGATTTACGAGCGCGGCTTCGGCGACGCGGTCATGGAGTTCGATGTCCCCAACACGGTCGACACCAAGTTCCGGATCGGCTCGGTGACCAAGCAGTTCACAGCCGCGATCGTGCTCCAGCTCGTCGAAGAGGGAAAGATCGACCTGCAGGGCAAGATCACCGATTACCTGCCCGAGTATCCCGCGGCGCAGGGGGGTCGCGTGACCATCCACCACCTCCTCAGCCACACCTCGGGCATCCCCAGCTACACCGGTCTCCCGGGTTTCATGCAGGACCGGGTGCGCGAGCCGTTCGAGCCGGCGGACTCGCTGCTGTCTGTCTTCTCGGGCATGGATTTCGAGTTCGAGCCCGGCTCCAGCTGGAACTACAACAACTCCGGCTACCACATCCTTGGCGTGATCATCGAACACGTGACCGGGGAGCCCTATGACCGGGTTCTGCGGGAGCGGATTCTCGAGCCGATGGGCCTCCTCGACACGGGCTACGACCACTTTCCCGACGTGGTCGAGAGAAAGGCTCTCGGATACGTGCGCGTCCCGGGCGGCTACCAGCACGCCCCCTACCTCGACACCACCATCCCGTTCTCTGCGGGGATGATGTACTCGACCGTCGGGGATCTGCTGAAATGGGATCAGGCACTCTACGGCCAGGGCCTGTTCCGGGAAGCCGCGACCTGGGAGGCCTACTTCTCGCCGCACGCCGAGACCGGTGGGCCGGACCCGGCGCGCTATGCATATGGATGGTTCGTCCGGGACGTCCCCATGGGGCCGGATACCGTTCACGTGATCGAGCACGGTGGTGGGATCTTCGGCTTCACGACCGGCTTCTGGCGGATCCCCGAGGAGCGCCGGACTGTGATCGTCATGGACAACACGGCGGGCACGAGGAACGAAGAGATCCTGCGCGGGATCGTCGCGATCTTCCACGATCAGGCACCTCCCGAGCCGCGCCGTCCGATCGCCGACGTGATGGGGGAGATCGAGGAGTTGGAGGGTGTGGAGGCCGCGGTCGCGGCGTACCGGGCGCTGCGGGACAGCGCGGCTTCGCGGTACGACTTCGACGAGGACGAGCTCAACGACCTCGGCTACATCTATCTCCGCCGCGGCGACGTCGACACCGCGATCCGGATCTTCGAGCTCAATGTCGAGATGTTTCCCGGTGCGTCTAACCCGTACGACAGCCTGGGGGAGGCGTACCTCGCGGCCGGCGATCGGGAGCGCGCGATCGCGAACTACCGCCGCTCGCTGGAGCTGAATCCTGGCAACGAGAACGCGAGGCGGATGCTGCGCGAGCGGCTGGCGGTCGAGGTCGCGGATACGACG
>DASQEN010000277.1:0-5825 GCA_035633635.1 Gemmatimonadota bacterium
CGCGGCGCGTCGGGCCGCTGTTCTGCTTGGCGTTCTTGACGTCGGTAGTGTCGGCCATATCGGTCAGCATCACGGCCGGCTTGTTCTCATCGCATACCTTGGTGTAGCTGGTATCGGTCGAGTCGATGATCGCGCCGGCGATCGTGTGGTTGCGGCCGTCGACGATGATGTCCCCGGTGAGCTGGATCGAGGAATTCGACGACAGCGCCCCGTGGGGAACGGCCGGCACCAGCGTGAGCCGCGCGACCCGCATCCGCTGGACGGCCCGGTACGACCCCCGAGTGGAAGTCGACTCCAGCACGTAGACGGTCCGCCCGTTCCCGTCCTCGTTGAACGTGCCGTCGGCAGCCAGGTAGACGCTATCGCGGACCGAGTCACCGTTGTAGTCGAACGTGTCCGCCCAGATGTTCACGACGTAGTCGTAGCCATTGATCGAGTCGTTCAGCGGGAAGCCGCCGGGTCCCACACCCTCGAACTGCGCCGCCCCGCGCTCGAGACCCGCGGTCGCGGCGGCGTCCACCTCGCCGCTGCGGGAGAACAGCTGGGTGACGCGCGCGTCACCGGTCGACAGGGATAGCGCCGCGCCGCCGATCAGCCCGAGTACGATCAACACGATCAGGACGGCCACGACCGCGAACCCGTTGCTGGAGAAACGGGACCTCCCACGATCCGTCATTTGGACCTCACCTCCCATAGATGTTGTTTCTGAGCGCGACCTGGGACTCGATCGCGCCCGCCTGGACGCCGTCCGGGGTCGAGTACCAGAGACGGATCCGGACCAGCTCGACAAGCGAGGAGTCGGCTGTGACCGCCCCGGTCCGGTCGAGATACGTCAGCCGGAGCGAGTCCACGCCATCGCTGACCGGCATTCCGGCTCCTCCCAGGCTTGGCATCGCCCAGCGGACGAGCGTTTTCGAGCCCACGTCGTGCCAGTAGGCAACCTCCTCGTACGTGTCCGCGACCGGATCGAAGCTCGTCACGCCCTCGTCCTCGTCGAGATCGGCGGTCCATGCCACGCTGTCGGCCTCCATGGTGGTCAGCGCAGCATCGCCGCTCCCGCGGGGGTCGTAGCCTGCGTTCCGCAGCTCGCGAGCCAGCATGTCGACCGCGGCGCGCGCATTCTGGGTGGCCAGGACGCCGTCGTTCTGGCGCGCCACCGTCTGATGCTGGGAGCGCAGGAATCCGACCAGAGCAAGTCCCATGACCGAGACGATGACCAGGGTCACCATCACCTCGACCAGCGTGAGACCCTCCTCTCCGCGCATCGTCATAGCCCCTTCAAGGTCCGCGTCCGGACCGTGTGGGTGCCGTCCTGGTCCGTCCACGTGACGTTCACCTGGACGTCCCGCAGGCCGGCGATGGGGCTGTCGGGCGTCACCGTCCACGACCGCGTGAACGTCATGCCGCCGACCGATCGGGTATCGCCCCCCGTGACCACCTCGTAGTACCCCTGCGACTGGATGTGCTCGACCTTGTGACGCACGAGCTCGAGCGCCCGCGTCCGGTCCGTTGCGTCCCGGTTCGACTGCATGAGCGCGGCCGTCAGCGAGGCGGCGCCGAGGACTCCCACGACCAGCATCACGATGGCCACCAACGCCTCGACCAGCGTAAAGCCGCGCGCGGAACCGAGCAGGCGGCTCATACCCGCCACCGGACGAGCCCGCTGGCGAAGATCCGCATCGTCTGCACGTGGCCGTCGACGTCCACCGCGATCGTGTGGGTGTCGTCCACGCGCCCGCGCGGATAGAACGTGATCGTCCCGCTGGACGCGCCGTCCAGCGTGACCATGCCGCTGGCCGTGGCCGAGTCGGACGTCGCCGTCCAGGTACCCGGCGAGGTCTCGACGTCGACCCGCCAAACCCCGCCGGAGGAGAGGACGAAGCGGTACGGGCGCTGCTCCGCAATCCCCCCCGCGCGGGCTCTCGCCAGCGCGGCATGGATCCGGCGCGCCTGGTCCACGGCCTCGTAGGGGTCCGATGTGCCTACCACGCGCGGGATCGCGACCGCCGCCAGGATGCCGATCAAGGTCATCACGATCAGGGTCTCGATGAGCGTGATGCCGCGTCGCGACCGCGTTACGGAGGTCAGGGGGAGGGGAATGTCCATCGTTTGCTCCTTGCACCCCGCGAGGGGGCATTCAACGTCGTGCCGCCCCAAGATATCGTGCAAGTGCCGTTCCATCGGGATGAGACCCATGAACCTCTTGCAGGGCAAGGACTTACTGTTCGTTCTGACCACATTGCAGGTCGCAGGATCACGAACCCCGACCGCATTCTGCGAGGTCGGATGCGGTCGGTTACTTCCGGCGGTTCCGGATGTCGATCTCCGACTCGAGCGTCCGGTGCACGGGGCACCTGCCGGCGATCTCGTGGAGACGCTCGCGTTGCCCGTCGGCCAGCGGCCCCAGGAGCTCGATCTCGGTCTCGATGCGGTCGAGCATGCCTTCCTTCGTCTCGCAGTCCGCGCAGTCTTCGGCGTGGATGCGCGAGTGGCCGAGGAGTATCCGGACGCCCTTGAGCGGCCACCCTTTGCGGTCGGCGTACATGCGCGCGGTGATCGCGTTGCACGAGCCAAGGGCGGAGAGCAGGAGGTCGTAGGGCGTGGGACCGGTGTCGGTGCCCCCCTTCTCGACCGGCTCGTCGGCCCCCCATCGGTGGCCGGGCGAGGCGATTTCGACCGCATAGCCAGACGCGCCGCCCGTGACGACGACCTGTCCCCGCTCGAGCTCGGCGCCCGGCGACGCACCCCTCTCGTCCGCATAGCGGCCCGCCCACCCGGCCAGCAGCTCGCCCGTCCAGCGCGCGTCGTCGGTGCCGGTCAGCAGGTGGTCGGCCCCGTCGAGGGCGACCATGCTCTTCGGCTGCCGTGCCGACGCGAACAACCGCTCGGCGTGCTCGATCCCCACGATCTCGTCCTCGGGCGCGTGAAGGACGAGGAGCGGCCGCCCGAGCCCCGCGACCGCGGCTTCGACGGTCTGCCTCTCGAGGTCCTCGAGCAGCTCGCGCCGGATCCGAAACCTGCGTCCGGCGAGCTCGACCTCGGCTTCCTCGGACCCCTCGAGCTCGGGGTTCGCCCGCAAGAGTGTCTCGCGCACGTGCGCGGCCTCGCTAGGCGCGCCGATCGTGGCCACTGCCCTAACCTCCGAGATCCGCGCCGCCGCGACGATCGCGGCCGCGCCTCCCAGGCTGTGCCCGATCAGGAGGCGGGGCGCCTCGCGCTGTGCGCGGAGGAAGTCGGCCGCTGCCACGAGGTCGCTCACGTTGGACGAGAAGTCGGACTCGGCAAAGTCGCCCTCGCTCTCACCGAGCCCGGTGAAGTCAAAGCGGAGGACCGCGAACCCGCGACCGGCGAGCGCGCGCGAGATCTCGCGCGCGGCGCGCAAGTCCTTGGAGCACGTGAAGCAGTGGGCGAAGAGGGCGTGGCCTCGGAGCTCGCCGCCGGGAAGCTCGAGCCGTGCGGCGAGGTCGTCGCCGAACGCCCCGCGGAACGTCAGCCGCTCGGAGGTCATTCGCCGGAGAGGATCGCGTCCGCCTCGATCTCGATCAGCATTGCCGGATCGATAAGCGCGCTCACCTGGACCATCGTGGTCGCGGGAGGATGCGCCCCGAACGCCTCTCGGTGGGCGCGGCCGAACTCTTCCCAGCGGGCGATGTCGGTGACGAACATGCGGGTGCGGACAACGTCGGCGAGGCTTCCTCCCAGCTCCTCGAGCGCCGCCCGCACGATTTCCAGGGAGCGCGCCGCCTGCGCGTAGCCGTCGCCCGGCGCGACCACGCTCCCGTCGGTGTTCACCGGGGCGGTGCCCGAAACGGCCAAATGGTTCCCACGGCGCACCGCACGGCAGTATCCCACGCGGCCCTCCCAGGGGGCACCCGAGAATGCACGCACTGTCGGCAGCTAGGCCTCCACCCGCTCGCGATCCACTTCGATCGTACGGTGGTAGAACGCCGCGTCGTCGTATTCGCCGAGGTATCCGCAGCGGTGACATTGGATCTTCCTGCGGCCGGGCGGGCGCTCGCGGAGCCCCAGCTCGGTGCGCCGGATGCCGGTGGCCACTTCGGAGCCGCAGCGAGCGCAGCGAACGAACAGCTCTTCGTCGATGATCGCCATGAAAGGAAGTATAGCGCGCGCGGACGAAACGTCCCCCGATCAGGCGTCGGGCGGACCGAGGCGGCTCTCGAGACAATCGATGAACCGCTCCGGCTCGTCGACCGAAAGACCGATCGAGCGGACGCGGCGGCGGATGCCATAGAATCCCGTCGCAACGAGCTCGGAGTCCAGCTCCACGACCTGCCGCTCGGCCCCGAAGATCACAGCGCGCAGGTGGCCCGGATCGGGTGGCCCCGAGCCCACTTTCCCCTGCACCGCGCGGACCCTGGCCAGCGGGACGCGCACCGTCCATCGAAGCCCGAGACGGACGATCAGCTCGTCGTCGGTCAGGAGGATCGGACGGCGACCGAGCGCGCGAAAGTCCCCGATCAGCCAGACGACCGCGTAGGCGGTAAGGGCGGTCAGGATCCAGGCGGCGATCGGGCTCCAGTGGCGGACGAGCAGGTGGACGGCGATCGCCTCCGCCGTCAGCGCGAGGAGGAGCGCGACCAGGATCGGGCCGTAGCCGCTTCGCCGGCGCACGCCGAAGGCCTCGGCGCCGGATTGCGTCCCGCGGCTTCCGCCGCCGGCCAGGGCATACCAGAGAACGGCAGCCTCGTAAGCGACGATCTCCGCCGCACGCTCGGCCTCGACCAGCTCGAGCGCGGCCTGCCGCAGGGATTCGAGGCCATCGCCGCCCTCGCTCCGCCTCAGGGCGCGCGACATAGCGACCGCCCGGCGCGCGACGAACATCAGGAGGAGCAGCTCCGCTGGGATCGCGACCCATTCCAGCCAGGGCAGGAGCCGGCCCTGCTCCAGACCCGGGACAAACCGGGTCGTCGCCACGCAGAGGACGAAGACGGGGAGGATGGACAGGCGCGGCCATCCCGCTCCGCGGACGGCGAGGAACCAGTATGCGAGCGGAACGGTGACGATCAGGTCGAGCGTCAGCGCGTCCGCCAGGAGCCCGGGATGGGTCCCCGCTTCGATGACCTGAACGACCCCCAGGGTCGTCAACAGGACCGCGATCGCGAAGAGCCCGAGTGTGGACAGCGGCCGGGCGAGGCGCTCGATGTTCATGCGCTTAATATATTGCATCCGAGGTGGACTCCGTGAATCCCGAATCGCTGTTCTCGTTGGCCGGGCTTCTGGCCGCGGTCGGCTGGATACTGCTGGCCGCCCTCCCACGCTGGCGCTGGACGATGGGGATCGCAGCGGTGTTCCTGCCGCTGGCGCTGGCCGGCCTCTACCTGGGGCTCATCCTCGTCAACCTGTTCGGCGCGGAAGGGGGCTTCGGCTCGCTCGAGCAGGTTGCGCGGCTCTTCGAGGACCGCTGGCTCCTGCTCGCCGGTTGGGTCCACTACCTCGCGTTCGACCTGTTCGTCGGCGCCTGGGAGGTGCGAGACGCAGAGCGGCTCGCCATCCCCCACCTGGCAGTCCTCCCGTGCCTGGCGCTGACGTTCTTCCTCGGACCTGTGGGGCTCCTACTCTACTTCTTCATCCGCGCCACCCTGCGCGGAACCGTCACCGCCACGGAATCCTCGGTCGAAGAATGACGCTTGCCGGATTTCTCGGGGAGCTCCGTCGGCGCGACCGCCTGCTCTTCGCGGTCGCGCTGGCGCACGTCGCCGCACTCGTCCTGTTCCTGATCGTCCTGCCGTTCGATTCCCGGACGGTGACGAGTCTGAGTCCGTGGATCAAGCCGATCAAGTTCGCCGCGTCGATCGCGATCTACA
>DASQEN010000278.1:0-9243 GCA_035633635.1 Gemmatimonadota bacterium
ACAACAGAGCAATAGCTCCATTTCCGGGGAAAAGGGAGGCATCTGATGAAGCATGCCGCTCGCACCAAGGCCCTCGGCACTCATCTTCGACCTGATCCCGATGTCACCGTGCGTCATTCCTCGATGTTTCCTTTGATCTCCGGAGAATGGCCCTGGAGTGAGGACGGGAGGCTACCAGTGATCGGCGGCCTCCCGTCCGAGAAACGTGAATCCGACTGGAAAGGACAAAAAGAGATTCAGAGCGGTGAAGAACCGTTTCCATCCCGCAACTCGATGAGCTTCCATCGCTGGAGCTGACCCAGGAGGTCGAGCAGATCCTGTGTGCACGTCGATTCCTCTATGTCGTATTCCGACAGAAGTGAATCCCGGATCTCGCGAACCGTCCTGGGCTCCTGGACAAGCTCCCATACGCGCGAGGCTACGGGATTGAGACCGTAATAGACTCCATCCTCGAGGTTGAGAATCACGGCTTCGTCGGCAAGCTCGCAGGAAATCTGCCTGGGGCTCGCCACGACCTCGATCTCGAGTGGAATACCGCCGTTAGGAAAACGAGCGTTCGCCAACTTCAAGCCCTCGCTTCCCGACTCAGGTTTTCGACCTCGAGAAGACTGCGAATCATCGCTGCCGTGGGCTCGCCGCAACCTCGTGGGCCCTGGTAACACCCGGCATTCCCCACCAGGGCGGCGACTGCGTGAAGCACTTGATCAGGTTCATCCCGACTTTGCAAGGCAGAGGAAAGCGTCTCGAGCGCCGCCTGTCCGGGAGTCAGAGGCTGCGGCTCCCATGTCGCGCCGTCCTCGTACCTGGTCAGGATCACTGCTGCACAACGAAACCCCCCAGGAGCGCTCGCGCCAACATGGTTCACATCGACGGCACCTTCTTCCCCTATTCGGATGCGAATCGGCTTGGAGAGGGGGAATACCGACCCTTCCAAGGAAACGACCGCATACTCGTCGGAGAGGTACCCACATCCCTGGTCGACCAGGGACGATACCAGCGTGCTCTTTCCCCAGCGGCTGCGCCCGGGGAACACGACAGCCCAACCGTCGATCTCCACCGCGCCTGCATGGAGGAAGGTCAGTGGGGAACGGTTGCCGATCATGAAGTGGATTCCGTTCGACAAGCCGCGGAGCGCATTGTGCAATGTTCGATACGGTCCGTAGCGGCGCTCTCCGTGAATGAGATGGTACTCGCCGTTCCATCGGGTGAGGTGCAGGTCCGATGGCCCATCCGCGCATTTCTCGGTTGAAAGCTCAGGGGCCACCTGATTCCGCAGATCGGCGAGCGTGATATCGGCGGGAGCGTCGACTCGAACACTGGCGCCATAACCTTGAAAGAGATACGAACCGTCCATCGTCATTCCCCCTCGTATGCCGCGCTGTAATCGTAGTAGGTACCGTACCGCGCGACCGCGCCTTCGGGATCGTTCAGTACCGTTCCCACGATATTGGCCCCCACGAGGCTCAACTGGTGGACTGCCTGCTGGACAGCGCCGCGATCGGTGTGGGTGGTTCGCACGACCAGCAAGACCCCATCTACGATCGCCCCCAAAACCGTCGCGTCTGCAGCCACCAAAAGCGGCGACGTGTCAAGGATCACCATGTCGTACTGGCTGGCAAGCTGGTCGAGCAGCTCCTTCATCCCCGCTCCAGCCAGGAACTCCGCGGCGCGTGGCACAGTTCGGCTCGCGAGCAGGAGGTCGAGACCCGGGATTCCGGAGGGACGAACGGCCTCTCTCCATGCCCGGTCATGCAGCAGAACGTCGCTCAGGTCGTGGCCTGCCCGCTCCTCGAAGTACCGCTTCAGGCTGGGACGCCTGAGGTCACATTCCATGAGCAGGACCTTGCGCCCCTGTCGGGCGATTGCGGCGGCGAGATTCACGGCCGTCATCGTCTTCCCCTCCCCCGGGGCCGCGCTGGTGACGACCAGGGTCTTCAGGCCGCCTTGCGAGAACAGGAGGTTCGTGCGTAGGACTCGATAGGCCTCGGCCCCCGGCGGATCCAGAGGGGACCGGCGTCCACCCCCGTTGGCGCCCGACTCCAGCAGGTACGGGGTCGCCTGGGGGATCACGGCCAGGTTCGGGAGCAACAGGATTCCCTCGATCTCCTCCGGACGGTTGATCGAATGATCCAGCTTCTCCCGCAGCAGCGCCAAGCCTCCCCCGAGCATGAGCCCGGCGAGTAGACCCACGAGGAGCTTGTTCCATGGACTGGACGGGATGGGGAACGACCAGGTCGCAAGCTGGACGATCTCCACCAGTCCAGCCTGCGCCGCCTCCTCGAGCCGGACGGCCTGGTACTGATCTCGCAGCTGATCGCCCATCTGCTGGAGTGCCGCGAGGTTCTGGGTCAGGTACACTTCCTCGACCTCGGTGCGCGGCAGGTTGCTCATCTGAGCCAATGCCCGGCCCCGGAGACTCCCCAGAGAAGCGATCTGTGCGCGCAGCGAGGCGACGTGATCGCGCGCAGCTTCAAGGAGCTTCTCCTCAGTTGCCGCGATCAGCGTGTCGAGCCGCTGCACATCCGGATGGCTGGGAGCAGAGGCCCAGGGACCGGCTAGCATCGATTCCCGCTCAGTGCGATAGCCGACCAGCTGGGAGTAGAGCTGGCTGACCACCGGAGAGATCCCGATTCCAGACGCCATTAGGGAGCTCATGTCGCTGGACTGCCCCGTTGCCCGAGCTTGGACCCGGTTCAAGGTGTTCTCCTGCAAGCGCAGATCAGCCTGCATCTGCGCCTGCTGGATCTCGACCTGGATCAGGTTGCCTTGCTCCGCGGAGAACCTCCCCGCGGCGCTGTACGACTGTTCCCGGGCGCGAAAGCCGCTCAGACCCGCTTGAGCGGTCATGAGGAGCGAGTCGGTCGTCCGCAGCTGCTCTTCGAGAAAAGCCCTGCGCCGACGGACGTTCTGGCGCGCCAGCTCGGCGTTGACCTCCTGGTAGACCTGCACGGCCGCGTTGACGACCCGCGGAGGAGCGAACGGATCGGTAGAGGTGAAGCTGACGTCCACTCCGCCTGTCCCTTGCTGCACCGCAGTCACGAGACCGGCCTGGAGATAGTCGATCGCCACATCCCGACGAACGACGCGGAGCGTGACCGCCTTCATGGCTGGGGGCGCGGATACCACGAATCGGACGCCGTCCAGGATGATCGGCTCCCCATACGCCGCTCTTCGCCGGTCTTCGTCCGGCCCGTACGAGACGCCGTCCTTCTCGAACTCCAGGCGGATCGTACCGAATCGATCCGGCGGGAGTGTGATCTCGACGTCCTCCGTGAAATTCGCCGGAACCCAGGTCGCGGTATTGAACAGGCGGAGTCCTTCTCGGTCGACCGCCTGGCCCAGAACTGTGCGCCCCTTCAGGACCATCATCTCGGATAATAGCGGGTCGGCGTCTCCGAGCGGAACGTCGTCGGCTGTCTCCGCTCCCACGGCCTGGTTCCGATCGATGAGTCGGATCACCGCCATCGCCATAAATTGATCGACTTCTTTGCTGACCATGTAGGCCGCGACCCCGAGTGTGACCGCGGTCGTGACGAGGATAAACCAGACGTGTCGGCGGAATGCTCCGAGAACCTCCTCAAAGTCGATCCCGCTCGGCTCGGGCTCTACCCGGTACGCCGCCTCGGCACGGGGAAACGCAGTCGGCCCTTCGACCATCGCCCGTTGCGGTCTGAGTTCCATGTCGCTCATCGATTCACACGCCATAGGATGGTAGCAAATAGCAGCCCACTACGAATCCACGGGACCACCGCGGCGAGCCCAGCACCGCCCTTTGCCTTTACAAGGATCTGGTCCCCGGATTGCACCGGCATCTGGATCGTCGCGAGGTCTCTCAAGTCGATCTCGGTGACCCGCGTGCCGCGGGTCAACTGCGCGTCGTCTGTATCCGCGGTCTCGGTCACGCCTCCCGCCTGGGTCACCACCTGGCTGACCGTCGTTCCGGGTTGAACGGTGTAGATGTCCGGTTTGAACACCTGGCCGGCCACCGCGACCTTGTACAGCGGCCGGACGACGACCTGCGGGTTGGCCTCGAACTGGCCCAGGAAGCTTCGCAGCCGGTCCTCTACCTGGCTGGCTGGCAACCCGGTCACATGGACCTGCCGGTACAGCGGATGGACGAGCGAGCCGTCCTGCGCGACCGTGAACTCGCCGCTCAGCTCGTCTCTCTGCCAGACGGTGATCTCGACGAGGTCTCCAGGCTGGAGACCGGGATCGGAAGCAGCGATCTCCTGCGCAAGAAGACTCGCCGGCAGACCGAGGGCGAGCAACACCAGCACTGCGAACAAGGGCTTCAGCATTCGATTTTCCTCGTGAGGGGTGACAATGTACCGGAAGGTCATTTCGTCAACCAGATTACGGGTGGATCGGTCCCGTCCCGCATGACTTCCTCGCTTGAACGGCTCCCGTCGGCTCTGATCGGCCCAAGTCGGTCCAGCCGCCGGGCAAGCCTCGTCGAGGCCTGCTTGCCGCGATCGGAGAGCGGCAACGTACATTCCGGCACCAGCGCGCAGAGCGCATCGAGCAGGTGATCGCTGTCACCCGCCTCGAGCGCGACGTCGAGCGCCGCCAGCCCGTCGCGGATCCCGGCCTCATCGATCTCGTCGGTCTGGACCACGCGGACCTTCTCGACCGGCGTCTGCACCGCGTGCTCGACCTCGGACATCAGGTCCTCCATTAGCTTCTCCCCCGGCCGGACCCCCGTGAAGATGATCGGCATCTGGGTGTAGGGTTCGAGGCCGGAGAAGCGGATCAGGTTCTCCGCCATCTCGAGGATCCGCATCGGCTCGCCCATGTCGAGCATCGAGATCCGTCCCGCCGCTTCCGGCAGCGCCGACGCCTCCAGGACGAGCTGGACGGCCTCGGGAATCGTCATGAAGTAGCGCTGCATCTCGGGATGCGTGACCGTGACCGGGCCGCCATTGGCGATCTGCTGGCGGAAGACCGGGATCACGCTCCCCTGCGATCCCAACACGTTTCCGAAGCGGACCGCGCGAAAGTCGGTGGGGGAACGGCGGAACTCGGGCCACCCCAGCACGATCCGCTCCGCGACCCGCTTGCTCGCGCCCATGACGCTGGACGGGCGGACGGCTTTGTCGGTGGAGATCAGAACGAACTTGGCTGTCTGGTGTCGGACCGCGGACCGGGCCACGTAGAAAGTTCCCATCACGTTGTTCCGGATTGCCTCTTCCAGGTTCGTCTCCATCATCGGGACATGCTTGTAGGCCGCCGCGTGGAACACCGTCCCGGGCTGGAAATCGGCGAATACCCTCTCGACTCGCCGCGAGTCCGTGACGTCCGCGATGATCGGCACGACCTCCAGCTCGGGATGCGCATCCGAGATCTCCTGCTCGATGAAGAAGAGCGGGCTCTCCGCCTGCTCGAGAAGGATCAGGCGCGCCGGCCCGAAGGCGGCCACCTGACGCGCGAGCTCGGACCCGATCGAGCCGGCAGCGCCGGTGATCATGACCACCTTCCCATGCAGGTCCCTGTCCACCTGCTGCAGGTCGAGCCGCACCGACGGGCGACCGAGCAGGTCCTCGACCGAGACCGATCTCAGCTGGCTGAGTCGGGCCTTGCCATCCATCAGCTCGAGCAAGGACGGCACGATCTTGAATTCGACCTTCACCCCCGCGCAGCGTTCGGCGATCTTCCGCATCTCGTCGCGAGTCGCCGCGGCGATCGCCACGACGAGGAGCGAGACGCGGTGCTCGACCACCAGGCGCTCCAGATCGCGAGTGGTCCCCAGAACCGGCACGCCGTGCAGGTAGATGTTCATCTTGCTCGGGTTATCATCGACGAGCCCTACGGGATGGATGCCGGAGCCCGGATCGAGTCGAGCCTGGCGGATGAGCTGCGCGGCGGCATCTCCCGCCCCGACGATCAAGGTCCGCTTGCTCTCACCCTTACCGTTCGTCCCGTTGCGGGCCATCTTCCCCTCTCGGAACCATCGAACGCCGAACCGGATGCCGCCGAAAAGCACGAGACCGACGCCCCAGTCGAGGAGGATGATCGAGCGGGGGAATCCGCGAATCTGACCGGTGAGGAACATCGCCGCGACAAACAGCAGCGTGCTCCACGAGAGCGCGTTGACGAGAGCGGCCAGGTCGTGCATGCCCACGTAGCGCCACCATCCCCTGAACTGCCGGAAGACAGCGAAGGCGCCCAGCCGAAGCACGAGCAGGAACGGCAAGGTATCCGTATAGAGGGAGACGTAGTCTGGCGGGACCGATCCGTCGAAGCGCAGCAGGAACGCGATCCAGTAGGCGATCGGCACCAGCGCGAGATGCAACAGGACGATGACGGACCGACGGAGAGCGACGCTCCCCTGGAGCGCCTGGATTCTCTCTCTCGGGACGACGGAGAGGGAGCGGCTCGCGGCGGCGAGCAGCCTATCGGAACGTGGGGAGATGGGATCCCCTTTCGCTGGGCGTAGGAGGTTGGGGGTGATGCTAGTCGGCTATGGGCCCGTTACGGGCAAGACGAAGTGGCTTGCCATCTCGACGCTGACCGCCTGGCGTATGGCTTCCAGACGAACGACGATCCTCGTCTTTCCACGAACTTGGGTCAGGATTCCTCGCAGGCCTTCGAATGGACCCTGGATGACCCGGACTTCCTGACCGCTCACGAGGTAGTCGTGTGCCGACGGCTCCTCGCCGATCCTGTGCGCCCCCAAGACCAGGGAGCGGATCGACTCGATCTCCGATTCACGAATTGGCGTGGGAGAGCCGTTGACACGGACGACCTCGATGAGGTTCGGGGTTCGCACGATCTCGGGAAGAGAAGAGAGCGAGAACCGGGCGAACACGTAGCCGGGGAACAGGGGGAACGTGACCTGCTTCGAACGGTCCGACCATTTCCTCAGCCGTTCGATCAGGGGCACGTAGGAAGTGACGCCCGCCGCGGTGAGCAGGCGGTCGACCTTCTTCTCGGCCCGGGCGCGCGTGCGACAGGCGTACCACAGATGCCGGTCGACGAGGTCCAGGGGAGCGGTATGGAAAGGGGACATCGCCCGTTGGCTCGGGGCGCGCGGGCTCGATGCTGTCAGCGCGCGTGTGTCGTCGATACGGGTACGGCTCCGCCCCGTCAGTCCCACAGGACCTCGCTCTGGACGGCTCGATGTCATGATGCGAAACACGGAACCGGAAAAACGTAATTGACCATAAGAGAGAATGGTGTCAGATCTATGACAGTGTTCTGACGCTTATTCTGCCGTTGAATCTCCATCTCTCCATCCATGTCCATCAAGGTTTCAAGTAGATCAAGGTGAATCGCATCTCGGATGCGGCTCCGCTCTGTCAGTCCCATCGGACTGGTCGATTGGAGCATCGACATCTCTCCCCCTCCGCGTCGAACTCGACGCGGTCCCGATACCCTTTGGCCTGTCAGGGGAATCGGCTGGCGAACTTCCGGGGCTCGATCGGGGCTTCTTTCGATCGAGTAGGATTTATCGTATACGAGCCCGGGCTCCAGGGTCAAGAAAAGGGGCTCGTTCCACGAGAAAAACCCGGCTAAGTGGAACCCTGCTTCCGCGATAGTGGAAGCGCACTTCCACTTCGGGCCTCCCGAGACCCGATCTCGGGACGAAGTTGTCGGTATTCCGACGTTAGTACCCCGGAGGGCCGCTATTGATCTAGGGGGAGCAGGGGTCTAACGTTCAGGTTTCCTCCCGTCTCTGGAGAGATCTTGGGCTCAATCCGCGCTTCGATCGCCGCCTGCGCCCTGCTCGTCGTAGGGCTCCTCTGGGAGGCGACCGCGCTCGGGCAGGGGCTCATGGGCCACGAAGCATCCGCGGTACCTCCCACGACGATCCTAGGCTTCGCGGACATCAACTACGTCGAGACCGAGCGCAAGGTCGACGAGGGGTTCGTCCTGGGGCAGCTCGCCGGGCACATCACCTCCGGGCTCACCGAGAGGCTGACGTTCTTCGGCGAGGTCAGCGCCACCGCCCGGCCTGACGAGTACCGGATCGAGGTCGAGCGGCTGATCCTGCGCTACGATTTCAACGACCAGGTCAAGCTGTCGGGTGGCCGCTACCACAATCCGGTGAGCTACTGGAACACGGCATTCCATCACGGCTTGTGGCTCCAGACGAGCGTCTCGCGGCCGGAGATGATCAAGTTCGGGGGCCGCGTCCTGCCGGTGCACTTCGTGGGGCTCCAGGTCGAAGGGGGGTTCCCGCTGAGCCCGCTTGGCTTCGGGTACGCGGCCGGGGTGGGCAACGGGCGTGGCGACGCGATCGCCCGCGGCGGCGATTCCGGGGACACGAACCAGAACCGCGCGCTGCTGGCTACCGTGCGTTCCCGCCCGGCCCGGATCTTCGGGCTGCAGTTGGGCGGCGCCCTCTACGTGGACAAGGCCACGGCCGAGGGCGGCTTCGACGTGGACGAGCAGATCTACTCCGCCCATCTCGCGCTGACGCGGGAGAGGCCGGAGATCCTGGCCGAATATGCGCGCATCCGCCATGAGCCGGACGGCGGCGGCGAGACGACCGACACGGATGCCTGGTATCTCCAGGCCGCCTATCGCCTTCCACTGCCGATCGACCAGTTCAAGCCGTACGCGCGCGTGGAGCGGATCACGGTCGACGACGACGATCCCCTGTTCGCGCCCTTCGGTCTGGACTACAAGGGCTTCCTGGCGGGCGTGCGCTACGACTTCGCGTCGCTGGCCGCAATCAAGATCGAGTACCGGGACGAGCGCTTCGCCGATGACGAGGAACGCGAGAAGAGCCTGTGGGCGCAGGTATCGTTCACGTTCGGGGAGCACTGATGGCGGCGCGCGTGCGTTTCCGCTCGGTAGTAGCTCTGGCCATTTTCGGGCTCGCCTCGGCGACGCTGGGAGCGCGAACTGCGGCCGCCCAGTCGGCCATCGCGATCGTGACCAACCCGCGGACGAGCACGAGCGACCTGTCGTTCCTCGAGCTGCGCAAGATCTTCCTGGGCGAGAAGCAGTTCTGGGATGACAACTCGCGCATCGTCCTGCTCGTCCGGGCGCCGGTGACGCGTGAGCGCGACGTCGTGCTGACGAAGATCTATCGCATGGGAGAGGCCGAGTTCCTGCAGTACTGGATCGCGAAGGTGTTCCGGGCCGAGGTCTCCTCCAAACCCAAGATCGTGTACAGCAGCGACATGACCAGCGAGCTCGTGACCGTCCTGCCCGGGGCCATCGGGTTCCTTCCCGCCGACGAGGTCGGACCTGGCATGAAGGTCCTGCGGATCAACGGCAAGCTTCCCGGGGAAGCCG
>DASQEN010000279.1:0-4677 GCA_035633635.1 Gemmatimonadota bacterium
CGTCGCTCCATGACGGACAACAGCAGCGCGTTTCCGATTCCCACGCCGGCCACCGCCAGCACGACGAGGCCGATGAGTCCGAAGGCCGCCTGAAGCACCCGTGTCAGCGTGCGGATCCGCTGGGCGATCTCGCGCCCCGAGGTCACCTCGTAGCCCATGGCATCGATTTGAGCGGCGACATCCTCGACCTCCTGCGCACGCTCGACTACCACGGTGAGCTGCACGTACTGGGGGGTCGACTCGCCGGCGAGCTCCCGGTTCCACCGCTCGACGATCGCGCGCGGAAGGCTTACGCCGACCAGCGATACGCGGTCGCTCACCCCGACGAGTCGAATGGGGACAGCTCGCACCTGCTCCTCGGCCCCGGGGCGAAACGACGACGTTCCCAGGTAGAGCAGCGCCTGCTGCCCGCCCAGGATCTCCGGCGTAAGCTGCGGCAGGTCGTTGGTCTTGGCGAAGCCGGTGTTGTACATGTCGATGAGGTCTCCGGAGATGACCGCGGGGATCGTCGGCTCCTCCCCAGCCTCGGCCGTGAACCCGGATCCGGCCGGGATCTGGTCCTCGACGAGCGCTGGGTCGATCCCGAACACGCCCGTGTCGGTCACGAAACCCTGACCGAAGAACCGCGCGCGCAACTGGGCCGGGAGCTTGAGCGCGGCCATCGGCATGACCCGCTCCACGCCCTCCAGGGCCGCGATCCGCTCTGCGGCCTGCGGGTCGAGGCTCGAGAACGGGCTCTCGAACTTGAGCACCGACAGCGAGATCGACCGCGGCACGACGGTGAGGTGGGTGATGGGCAGCGAGCTGACGACCCGGTCGAGGAGCGCCCGCCGCGTTCCCGCTACGAAGGACAGCAGGAAAACGAGCATCGCCACCCCGATCGCCACGCCACCGGCCAGGAGCGCCGCCCGTGCGCGGTGGCGCCCCAGGTTGTGCACCGCCCTCCGGATCGCTCGCGCGGGACCGATCACGCGTCCTCCCCCGCGATCCGCCCTTCCACGATCCTGAGGACGCGATCGGCCACCTCGCTGACCGCGGGATCGTGAGTGACGATCACGACGCCCAGCCCCTGGCCGGCTAAACTGCGTAAGAGCCCGACGATATCGGCGCCGGTCCGATCGTCGAGGTTACCGGTGGGCTCATCCGCCAGCACGAAGTCCGGCTCGTTGACGATCGCGCGGGCGATCGCGACCCGCTGCTTCTGCCCGGCGGAGAGCGTCCCCGCCGGCTGGTCGACCTGCTCCTCTAGACCCACTCCCGAGAGCGCACGCCGCGCCCGCTCCCCCGCGTCGCCGGGGGGTCGCCGGGCGAACAGGAAGGGGACCAGAACGTTCTCCAGCGCGGTTTCTTCGGGGGAAAGGTGAAACGATTGGAACACGAACCCGACCCGCTCGTTGCGATACCGGCTGAGCGCCCTGTCACCGCGCTCGTACAGTTCCTCGTCGTCGACCAGCACGCTGCCCGCGGTCGGCCGGTCGAGCCCACCGATGGCGTTGAGGAGCGTGGTCTTGCCGGAGCCCGACCGGCCCATGACCACCACCAGTTCGCCCGATTCCAGATCGCAGGACACCCGGTCGAGCGCGCGGATCGTGCGCCCGTCCAGGGTGAACCGTTTCTCGACGTTCCGGCAGGTGATCTTCAGGCTACCGACCGAGCTCCTTGACGTGTGCCGCGACGGCAGCGATCTCCGCGTCGGTGAGCGTGCCCTTCCAGCCGATCATCGCGGTTCCGGGGCTGCCGTGCTCGATCGTGTTCGTCACGGCCTGAAGGGATCCGTCTCCGGTCGTCCAGGTCCCATCGGTCAGGTCGGCGGGCGGCGGCTCGAGACCGGTGGCCGCGGGCCCGTCTCCTCGGCCCCCCTCCCCGTGACACGTGGCGCAATTGGCCGCAAAGACCGCGGAACCGCTGGCGCCTCCCGAGTCGCGGGGCGGAGCGTCGGGGGATTCAACGACGGCCGAGGTGTCGGAGGACGCCGGTCCGTTCTCCTCGGCCGGCTCCGGGCCGTCTCGCTCGCCGCCTCCGCAGAACGCGGTCGACAACGCGATCGAGCAGAGGATCAGCGCGTGAAGAAGTGGACGCATGCGATCGCTCCTTCCCTGGATGGTTTCGCGCGGCGCTCCAGAGCGCCGCTCAGCGAACGGTCACGACGTGGCCGAGCGTGTACGCGGCTCCGAACACGCCGACGGCGCCGTCCACGTTGTCGATTCCCCGGAACTTCTCGGCTGCCGCTTCGGCGTCGGACAGCGTGCTGATCGCCGCGCCGAGAGGCTCGTAGAACGTGTTGTAGGCGGTGATCTCGATGTTTACTTCCTGCCCCTGTGGCCGGCCGGTGAACGCCGAAGCGGGAATGGTGAACGCGCCCTGGGACGCGGACACGTGCTCGGAGAACACTCCACCGTCCACCGCCACGTTCACGCTCTCGGCCCCGGTCACCGACCACGTGACGGGGAGCGGGTCCCCTTGGGTCACCTCGGCCGGAACATCGATCTCGAAGTCGGACGGCACCGTCACGATCGCGGAGGTCACCTGAATCGTGCTCCCGTCGAACGTGGTCACGGTCGCTTCGAGCCGGAACCTTCGCCCGGGATCCACGTTGATGCCCTCCGAATACCCGACTCCGGGAACGAGTCCTGGGGTGATCAGCGTGCGCAGCTGCCGTGAGAACACCGATCCGTCGGAGTTCACTCGATCCACGATCGCCACGGCGTCCAGAAGGGTTTCGCGATCCCGATCGAAGAAGAAGGCCAGATACCCCTCGATCGTGTCCTCGGGCGGGAGCGAGCGATCGCTCCGCGCGATCGCGATGACCAGGATCTCTCGGGAATCGGGCGGATCGGTGGGACCGGAGCCTCCGCTGCATCCGGGAACGACCAGGACCGCGGTCAGCAGGAGGGCGGGAACTCTCATCGGGGCGCCAATATATCCCGCGCGGGGTCCGCTTCCCAGCGGTCGAGGACGACGCCCATCATCCGGACGAGGTCCTCGCGCCGGAGGAGCTCTTCGGGCGGCCTTCCGATCGCCGCCGCGTCGACGACCGGCGTGCCGGCCTCCCGCGTCCCCATTTCGTGGCTCGCGCAGACGACCGCGGCCGGGATCCCGGCCGCCTCCGCGAGCGCGAGAACGTGGCCGGTGGCCTTGCCGCCCAGGCTCTGCCGGTCGAACCGCCCCTCACCGGTCACGATCGCGTCGGCGCCGACGAGCGCTTCCTCGAGGCGAGCCCGGCGGGAGCACCACTCGGATCCCGAGGCGATTCCGGCGCCCAGGAAGGCCGCCAGCGCGGCGCCGAGCCCGCCAGCCGCTCCCGCGCCCGGACGCACGGCCAGGTCCGACGGCGCTCCCAGGTCCGCCCGCCACGCCTCCTCCATCCGCTCGAGCGCCTCCGCCAGCCGCTCGATCCCATCCGGGTCCGCGCCCTTCTGGGCGCCGAACGCGCGCGCCGCCCCGTCGGGGCCGTGAAGGGGCGCGGTCACGTCGGCGAGCGCGATCACCCGTGTCGTGCTGGGGACGGCCGGCTCGGCGGGCGGAACGATCCGGGCCAGCCGCGGGAGGTCGACGGGCCGCTCGATGGAACGACCTGCCTCGTCCTCGAAGCGGAAGCCGAGCTCCCGCGCCATGCCCAGGCCCGCATCCACGGTCGCGCTGCCGCCGAGCCCGATGACGATCTCCTCAGGCCCCAGGCCGGCGGCGGTCCGTATCAGCCTCCCCAGACCGGCGCTCGTGGTGCGGAGCGGATCGCGTCGTCCGGGATCGAGCAGGCGGAGCCCGATCGCCGCCGCGCTCTCCAGGTAGGCCGCGCCCTTCTCCGGGTCCCATCCCCAAAGCGCGAGGATCTCCCGCCCGGCGGGGTCGGGGACGCGGGCGTGGACCGCCAGCACGTCGGGCCGGTAGTGTCGGAGGACGGCGAGCAATCCGTCCCCTCCGTCCGACATCGGCGCCAACACCGGTTCCGCTCGGCCGGCCAACGCCTCCTCGAAGGCGAGCGCCACCTCGACCGCATCGAACGACCCCTTGAACGATCCCGGAGCGAGAACGACCCGCACCTGCTACAGGCTCGACAGTGCCACGTCCAGGTCCGTCACGAGATCCTCCGTTGCCTCGATCCCCAGCGCCAGCCGCACCATCGCGTCGGGCATACCCCGCGCGCGTCGCTCCTCTGGATCCATCGAGCGGTGGGAGGTCACCGCCGGCATCGAGACCAGCGACTCGACCCCGCCGAGGCTCGGAGCCAGTCGGATCCAGCGAAAGCGCCCGACCAGTGCCTCGGTCTCGGCGGGCGTCGCGCGCGGCACGAACGTCACGACGCCGCCCGCGCCCGCGAGCACCCGCGCCGCCATCTCCCGGTCCGGGTGATCGGGAAGCGTCGGGTAATGGACCTTCTCGACCCGTGCGTGGCCGGCCAGGTACTCCGCCACCGCGCGGCCGTTCTCCTCGTGACGAGCCATGCGGACCCCGAGCGTCTTCATCCCCCGCTCGAGCAGGAACGCCGCATGCGGATCGATCGAGCCGCCCAACACGTGCATCACCTCGGTCGCGCGGCGGACTCGCTCCGCCGAGCCGGCCAGCGTCCCGGCGATGAGATCCGAGTGACCGCCCAGGTACTTGGTCGCGCTCTGCATGACCAGGTCGACGCCGAAGGTCACGGGTCGTTGATGGATCGGGCTGGCGAACGTGGCGTCG
>DASQEN010000280.1:0-4656 GCA_035633635.1 Gemmatimonadota bacterium
GGGTAGCGCGAGCCGGGATATCGAAGCTTGGGCCGAGCCCTCGGCGGGGACGTCCTGGCGGATCGTCGGATGGCGCGAGATCCGCTGAGCCCGATCTCTGGCCCCACTCTTGCGCTCTATGGCAAACCCCTTCCGCACCGCGCGGGAATGCACGCAACACATCCGCGTGACAATCCATTGTTCCGCAACTACTTCCGGCGCATTCTGCCGGGCAGTCAAGGCGTGTGTCGGATTTCTGATATAGCTCAGAAATCCACCGCCGACCTGCGGTAGCGAAGGTGCGCATGATGTTCGGAAAGTCGCGAGGGACGGTGGCGGTCGATCTCGGCTCTGGCCAGGTCAAGATGCTGGTGCTGGAGAACGGCACCGCCTCTCCGCGAATCGCCGCGCTCGGGATCGAGCGGCTCCAGCCCGACGCGATCGTCGGCGGCGACATCATGGATTACCGCGTCGTCGTCGACGCGGTCCGTGCGCTGCGCGAGAGACTCGACATCAAGCCCCGCTCCGCCGCCACCGCGGTCTCCGGCCGCGACGTCATCGTCAAGCGGATCAAGATGGATCGCATGCGGGATGCCGAGGCTCGGAAGGTCATCCGCTGGGAGGCTGAGCAGCACGTCCCCTTCGACATGGACAGCGTGAGCCTCGACTTCGAGGTCCTCGACCCCGAGGGCGACGGGCTCCAGATGGACGTCCTGCTCGTGGCGGCGAAGATGGACCTCGTCGAAACGCGGATGCGGCTCCTCGAGGAGGCGGGGTTCGACACCGCGATCATCGACGTCGACTCGTTCGCGGTCCAGACCGCATTCGAGAAAGCGTACGAGCACGCGGCGTACGGTAGCTTCTGCTTGGTCAATATCGGGCGCGAGGTGTCGAACCTCAGCCTGATCGAGCAGACGAACCCCGTTTTGACACGTGACCTGTCGATCGGCACCCGCCGGTTCGCCGAAGCCCTGGTCAAGGAGCTAGGCATTTCGCTGGAGGACGCCGAGACCCGGCTGAGGAGCGAAGCCGAGATGGATACCGCCAGCCGCGATGCGCTCAAGGAGCCGATCGAGAGCCTGGTGGCCCCGGTTGAGCGCGCGCGCTCTATCCTCATGAGCAGCGAAACCTCCCAGGGCCGGCTCGACGAGGTCGTGCTGTCCGGTGGAGGCGCTCGCCTGCCGGGTCTCGGAGAGGCGATCGAACGGCGGCTGGGGACCAAGGTCACGATCCTCGATCCGTTCCGCGCGGTCTCCGCATCGGCCGAGATCGAGCGCTCGGTGGCCGAGTACGGCGGGTCGGCGGTGCTCGCGGTCGCGATCGGCCTGGGCCTTCGCGGGAAGGAACGGTAATGGTCCGCATCAACCTGACGCCGGGCGAGAAGGACCGCGAGCCCAGGACCAGCCGGATCCCGAGCGTCCGGGTTCCCCGGCCGGACTGGGTCACCACATCGCCTTCCCTCCTGGTGGGCCTCGTCGGTCTCGTGGTCCTGCTCGTGGCCGTCTTCCTCTACTTCGGGGAGCGACGCGGGATCAGCCAGGCCCAGGCGGCGATCGAGGAGGCTCAGGCCGACTCGGCGCGCTTCCACACGGAAATTGCCCGCGTTCGCGCGATGGAGGACGTACAGTCCCAGCTCGTCGCGCGCGTGGACGTCCTGGAGGAGGTCGTCGACGGCCGGCTGTTCTGGATCCGGCTCCTGGAATCGCTTTCCCGCCAGCTCCCCGAGTACACCTGGCTCGAGGCCGTGAATCAGGAGGACCTCCCTCCCGAAGAGATCCGGATCGCCGGGGCCACGTTCTCGAACCCGGCGATCACCGCCTACATGCGGGGCCTCGAGGCGTCGCCCGAGCTCCGCGCCGTGCGCCTGGTCGGTGTCACACGCGCGCTCCGCCAGGAGGTCCCCGTCCAGACGTTCACGCTCCTGGCCACGTTCGAGAACTTCGATCCGGTCGTGATCACCCCGCCCGACACGACGGTCGTGGTGGTCGTGCCCGATACCACCGCAGCAACGGAGGAAGCGCCATGATCCGGCCACACTTCATTCGCGAGAAGAGGACGGCGGCCGCGCTCGTCTGTACGGTTCTGATCCTCGGGATCGGGGCCTGCGACCTGAACGACCCCGACGAGATCCAGAACCAGGCCAACATGGCGCTGGTGCGCGTTCAGATTTTCGCGTCCAACGTGTCGCGCACACCGGTTCCTGGCGTGCGCATGATCGTCGAGGCGCCGCCCCCGGAGTCGGGAGGCGGTGGGGGAGCGCAGCAGCGCCGGTACGAAGGCCCCGACGTGATCGCACTCTCGGGAGAGGACGGTCTGGCCGAAGCATTCGTTTTCCCGGGCTACGATTCCGAGCAGGCCGGCGAGACGCCGCCCACCAGCCCCTTCGACCTGCCGCCCGCGCTGATCTTCGCGGACGTGCGGGTCGTCTTCATCTACAACGGTCAGGTCCTCCCGTTCCTGGATGGATTGACGGTCGGGTCCGGCCGGCTCTACGACCTCGGTTCGGTCTTCCTGCTCGAAGACTTCGGGATCGTGGTCGACTGACATGGCGTTCGGGCTCGACTCCCCCGAGAAACAGCGAGCCATCCTGTTCACGTTGCTGCTCGCGGGGCTGGCGTACGTGTTCTGGCACTACCTCTACAGCCCGCTTCGCGCGGAGCGGGTGGTGGCCGAGGAGCGGCTCGACATGCTCCAGAGCTACAACGATCAGGCTCGGGCGCTGACCCAGCCGGCGCGGTTGCGGGAGCTCGAGCAGAGGGAGGCCGAGTACCAGGTGAGACTGGCGGAGTACGAGACCCTGCTCCCTTCGGAGGCCGAGGTGCCGACCCTCCTCGAGGAGGTCGCCTTCGCGGCCATCGAAAACGACGTGAAGATCGTCAATTTTGCGCCGCTCCCCGAGCTGCAGGGCGAGGTGCTGGTCGAGATCCCGTACGACGTCCAGGTGCAGGGGGGATACCACGACGTCGGCCGGTTCCTGGCTAGCGTGGTGAGCTTCCCGCGCGTCGTGCGACCGACCATCAGCGAGCTCCTGCAGTCGGAGGTGGGTGCCGTTCAGGGCCAGACGACCGCGTCGCAGCCCCCGCAGGCCCCACCCGGGCAGCCCGCGAGGCCGGGCCAGCCAGGCCCGCAACCCGAGTACGAGGTCCTGGCCACGATCCGGCTCTCGACCTACGTGCCGTCCGCGATCCGGGTGGAAGTCTCGGCCGTCACGGAAGCGACGCCGGTCGCCACCACAGGATCGAAGGTGGAGGCCCGTGATGAGAGCTGACGCCGTACGCCTTCTCACGACCGCCGCGACGGTCACGGCGGGCCTGCTCGTCCTCGCCCCCGCGCATCTCGGCGCGCAGGTGGTCGCTATCGGCGACTCGGTCACTGCCGGGGTGGTGATCCCGGTCTCGGCGCTCGAGCCGGCGATCTACGACGGCGAGGCACGCCGCGACCCGTTCGACCCCCTGACGCTCGCCGGTGACCTGGAGTCCGGCCCGCGGTTCGAAACCCTGCGCCTGACCGGTGTGTTCCTGGGCTCGCCGGGCAACAGCCTGGTCGTGCTCGAGGATCCGACCAGGCGCGGCCACTTCCTGCGCGTGGGCGAGCGGATCGGCGACGCGCGGCTCATTCAGATCCTGCCGGAATCGGCGGTATTCGACGTAGAGGAATACGGAACCGCACGGCGCGAGGTCCTGCGACTCGAACGTAGCGAGGAGAAGCCATGATCGACCTACGAAAGCTCATCGTCGCGTTCGCCGTCCTGGGTGGGTTGGCGGGGGCCGGTCTCGATGCGGCATCCGCCCAGCAGACCGCCACGACGGTGACGAACTTCCGGGTTCTCAGCGCGGGGGACGCGACCCAGATCGTCATCGAGACGGACGGCGCGATCCGCTATCGGGACGAGTTCCAGCCGCTTCCGCCGCACCTGTCGATCGAGCTTCAGTCGGCCAGGCCCGCGCTGCCGCTCAGGCAGTACGACGACATCTATCGCGGCGGTGTGCGGTACGCGGTCGTCAGCCAGCCGGCTCCCGATCGGGTGCGGTTCGACTTCGCGCTTACCGGCGTGGGTTCCTACGCGGTCTATCAGGAGGGGACGAACCTGTACGTCACGTTCGACAACCCCACCGATCCGTTCGGCACGTTCGTCGCCGCGGCCGGCGATCCGGTCGGAGGGCCGCCGGCAGCCGTGGTGGCGCCGGCGGGCGGTGTGGTGATGCGACGCGCCGCGGCCGAGCCCGAGTACGCGGTGGCCCTGCCCCCGCTCCAGGAGCCGGGTCTGCCGGGCATCGAGGGCGAGCGGATCTCGCTGTCGTTCCAGAACGCCGACATCGAGACCGTGGTGCGCTCATTCGGGGAATTGACCGGCCGCTCGATCGTGGCCGGCGCGGGGGTCCGCGACGTGACCGTGACCGCCGACATCCGCAACGAGCCCTGGGACGAGGCCCTGGTCACGCTCATGCGCGCCAACGGGCTCGAGGTCCGGGTCGAGAACGGCATCATCCGGGTCGACTCGGTGGCGAACCTCGCCGAGACCGAGAAGCTGGTCGACCTCACCACGGAGGTGCTCGCGCTCAATTTCATCGCGTCGGACGACGTGGTGGCGGTGCTCGAACCGCTCAAGAGCGAGAGGGGGGCCGTCCAATCTGACGCGAAGACCAACTCGCTGGTCATCACCGACGTGCCGGGAAG
>DASQEN010000281.1:0-4997 GCA_035633635.1 Gemmatimonadota bacterium
TGCCCCAGCAGGAGGCCGCCCAGCTTCTCGAGGGCGAGAAAGCCCGGCGGGGCCACCTGGTTCAGGTCGAGCGACCGGAGGACGAGCTCGGCCAGGCTCCGCTCCGAGACGTTGATCGCGATCGCCAGCTCGTCCAGCCACATTGAGCCGAGCGACGCGTACTGGATCGTCCGGAGGGCGACCCCAAAGGCGAGGATCGCGACTATGGCGGCGAGGAGTCGGCGGTCGGAAGGGTTCCTGATAGGGCTCTTCCTGATAGGGACAGGCACGACGGGCCCGAAGGTGAGGATGACGCGCGCGACGGGATGCTACCGGCGCACCGGGGTGGAGACAACCGGCCAGTCACACAGTCGAGGGCACGCTGGCGTCCCTCCGGCGCTTGTCCCAGCTTTCCCCGCGTGAGCGCGCGCAGGGTCCTCATGATCGAGCCGATCGGCTTCCGGTCCAACCCAGAGACCATCGGCGACAACGCGTTCCAGCGCCCGCCTGGCGATGAGTCGCCGCAGGCCATCGAGATCGCGGCGCGGGAGGAGTTCGCGCGGCTCCGCGACGCGCTGGAATCACGCGGCGTCGAGGTCGAATGGCGGCCCGCGCATGGCAACCGCGAAGCGCCCGACGCAGTCTTCCCCAACAACTGGTTCTCGACCCACGCTGGCGGCACGTTGGTTCTCTATCCGATGCGCTCGCCGAGTCGAAGGCTCGAGCGGCGCGCTGAGATCGTCGACGCGTTACGCGAGCGGTATCCGGAGCTGATCGATCTCACCGCGCACGAAGCCGAGGACCGCTTCCTCGAGGGGACTGGGAGCCTCGTGATCGACGAGCGCTCGCGGATCGTCTATGCGAGCGAGTCGCCACGGACGGACCGACGACTCGTCGAGGAGTGGGCAGAGCGGTTCGAACTCGATCCGGTCATCTTCCGTGCTACCGACGCCGAGGGTCGCCCTATCTATCACACCAACGTCGTCATGAGCCTGGGAAGCGAGTGGGCGGTCGTCTGCGCCGAGGCGATCGATCCACTCGATCGGCCGGAGGTGCTGGCCACGCTCGCCGAGACCGGGCACGAGACGATGGACATCTCGCTCCAACAGATGGAGGCGTTCTGCGGTAACGTGCTGGAGCTCGAGAACGATGGAGGTGAGAAGCTCGTCGTGATGTCCGACCGCGCCTTTTACGCCTTCACCGACGAACAGCGCGCGGCCCTTGGGGCCAGGGCGGAACTCGTGCACGCGGACCTCACGACGATCGAGACGCACGGCGGCGGGAGCGCGCGGTGCATGCTCGCCGAGCTTCACTAACGGAGGGAAGGGAGACTTCCTGGCGGATCGTCGGCTTACGCCTCAGGTCTTGGGACGGTTTCCCATCCAGGCTGCTCGGAGCCGCGACTGCTCCTCCGTCGGGTTCTCCCGGACCGAAAAGCTCGGTCCCGCGGGGTCGTAGTCGATCCCCAGCTTGCCGTAGTACTCAGCGATCGGGAGCGGCTCGGCGGCGACGACGTAGCGCTCGATAAAGTCGCCGATCTCGGGAAACGTCAGCTCGACGAGCGTCTGGTGGAACGTGGCGTCGTCGAACGGGCGGCTCTTGCCATAGCGCTCCATGAGCTCAAGCAGTACGTCCTGCAGGTCCATCTCGCCGTTCGAGACCTCGAGCAACCGGATGTCCAGGAGCCCCGCCACGAGGGCCCCCCGCATGTAGATGTTCCCGTACTGCGCCTGCCCTTCGTCGCCGTATGACGTAAGCGCGAGCTTCTCGAGCGGATAGGTCGGGTCGAACTGGGTCTGGTCGGCGGCGATCTTCTGCACCAGCTCGGTCAGGTAGGTGTCCAGCGGCTTCAGCCCGGCGCGGAGCTGGACCATGTGCGAGCCCCACTCGGTTACGCCCTCGTACAGCCACAGGTGTCTTGACGGCACCGGTTTCTCGAAGTCGAAGTGCTCGATGATCTCGCTGTGGATGTTGAGCGGAGTCACGATGTGAAGGAACTCGTGCGCTGCGACGTCGGCAACCGCCTGCGCGTATCCCTCCGACCAGGGCGCCTCGGGGAACACGTACTCGCTGGAGTAGGAGTGCTCCCACGCGCCGTACGGGACGCCCTGCCGCGGCGGGTCCTCGAAGTGGTAGAGGAACACGTAGCGGTCGACCGGCAGGCCGCCCAAGAAATCCGCCGAGGCATTCAGCATGTCCTCCATCGACTCGAGTAGCATGTCGGAGCGTATCTCGCCCGCCTTCGCATACGTGTAGATCTCCACCGGCGCGCCACCGACTTCGGTCGCTGCGACCGTCAGTGAGCTGCCCGCGAGGATTGGGGAGTCGACGAGGAAATCGAAGTCCTCGGCCTGGTAGACTCCCGCGGGGTCCTCTTGGAGCGCCGTGGCGACCGTCCACCCTTCCGGCACCGCGAGCTCGAGCCGGATCGGCGCATCCTGCATCCGGGCGGGGAAGCCGAGGACCGCGTGCGCGTTGAAGAGGACGTGGTCGGCCTCGATCGACGTCCCGGCCATGGGATAGATGGGATGCTCCTCTACCACCGTGTCCCACGTCTCGGCGACCGTGTACGAGATCTCCCGCACCTCGGCCGGCGAGGCGAACCGCCACTGGTTGGTCGAGACTTGCTCGACTGGGATCTCGCTCCCGTCCACGCCGGTGGCGCGGAGCCCATCGACGAAACGCCCGATGTCCATCACCTGGTAGGTGCCGGGCGCGGTGGCCGCGAACTGAAGCACGTCGCTGCCGGCCGGGAACCCGTCGACGGTCAGCCGCACGTGGAACCGGTCGTCCGCGCGGTCCCGCAGATCGACGTGGTAGGTCAAGCCGGCGGACCCCGAAGGCGCGGTCTGGGCGGCGAGCGGCGCGGCGAGCGCCAGCAGGATCGAAGCGAGCGCGAGCGAACGGCCCAGGGCACGCCAAATCGGGAGAGGCATGTGAATCTCCTTGAAGGACGTTAACCGACCTACTACCCCGCGATTCCCCGGATGGACGACGCCGGTGGGTCCGCTGTTCATTCGCCTTGGCCAAACCCGCGTCGGGAGTGCATCGTTTGCGCGGCATGAGGCGACCTGGCGAATCGACGAGAAGGTTTCCGGTCGTGGCACTGCTGGCATTCGCACTGGCATGCGCGGACCGGACGCCCGGGCCGGAGACCGGAAACGTGCCCGAGCCGGATCGCTCCACGGCTCCGGCGGATGTCGGTGGCCTCGCCCTCGAAGCGAACGTCGCGGTCATGGAGTCGTTCCCCGTCCAGCTCACGGGGACGCTCAGGGTGGAGAACCCGACCCAGCGGACGATCTCGTTCGACGTGGGCGGCTGTCCGGTTTTCCTGCGTGTCTACGGCTCCGCGAAGGGCGAGGTGGTCTGGGACCAGGGGGACGGCGCGATTTGCACGATGATCCTGCGGACAGTGACGCTAGAGCCCGGCGCCGTCGAGAGCTTCCAGACTGCCGGCGCCGGCGACATCCTCGGGGAGGATCTGCCGGACGGCACGTACCGGGTGGCCGTCTACCTCGCGCTGGTCGAGGGCGGGCAGCCGGAGGCCGTCGCCGGAGAGGTCCAGCTCGCCGTTCCACGCTAGACATGAGAACCACCCTCGACCCCACCGGGGCAGCCGTCCGGCGACGCTTGGATTATCTTAAGTAGTTGTTCGTTCGCCAGCCCCTGCGCCAACCCCGTCAGAAGGAGTCGCTCGACAATGCTTCGGGTCAGGTACGTATGGGTCTGCGCGCTGGTCGTCACCGTACTCTCGTCGTGCGCCGTCCGCCAGAATGAACGGGCGGAGCGCGTCGAGTCCGGGCCGAGCGAGGAGGTCTTCCTGAGGAAGGGCGAGTCCGCGTCCGTGCTCGAGGATCAGGTGGTCGTAACGCTCGCCGACCTTGAGCCGGGCAATCACATCGCGAAGGCCACGATCCGGCTGGCGACGTCCGACGGCGGCTCGATCGCGGGAACGGTCGAGGTCGTTCGAAACCAGAACTACTCCGAGGCGCTCCGGCTCGAGCCCTACGCGGTCCGGGTCATCGAGTTTCCAGGTGTGGATTCCGCGCGGCTGGTCGTCACCCGCGAAGCGCCTGGCGTCGCTCCCGACTGACCATTCTCGCCGCGACGGCGGGCCGGGCTTAGTTTGACGCCGAAAGCCAATCCGAACCGCAGCCGGAGGGCATGTCAACACGCATGAGCGAGTCCCCGACGAGCGCCGAAGCTCCGGAGATCGTCGCCCCCGAAGGGCTCGGTCTCGAGCCCGAGCGGCTCCTGGATCTCTACTGGTATATGCTGCTTAACCGGCGGCTCGAGGAGCGGCTGGTGAACCTCTATCGCCAGGGGAAAGTGGTCGGGGGCGTGTATCGCTCGCTGGGCCAGGAAGCGGAGTCGGTCGGTACCGCATACGCGCTGGAGGCCGGCGACTACCTCAGCCCGCTGATCCGAAACCTGGGCTCGATCCTGGTCAAGGGCGCCGACCCGGTCGACATCCTCAAGCAGTATATGGCCAAGGGCACCGGTCCCTCGAAGGGGAAGGATCTCAACATCCATTTCGGAGATCTCGAAAAGGGGTTCATCGGCCCGGTCTCGATGCTGGGTGACATGATCCCGGTGATGGCCGGCGTGGCGCTGGCCAACCGGATGAAGGGCGAAGCCCGCGTGTGTCTGGTCTACATCGGCGACGGTGGTTTCTCGACCGGTGCCTCCCACGAGGGCTGGAATTTCATCTGCGCCAACCGACTACCCGTGATCCTCGTGGCCGAAGACAACTGCTACGCCTACTCCACGCCCACCGACAGGCAGATGGGGAACCGAAACATGGTCGATCGCGCGGTGGGGTACGGTTGCGCGGGCGTGCAGGTGGACGGCAACGACGTGCTTCAGTCCTGGAACGCCGCCCGCGAGGCCGTCGCCCGTGCTCGTGGCGGCGACGGCCCGACGCTGATCGAGGTCAAGACATACCGCCTGAAGGGGCACGCCGAACACGATGACCAGCGCTATGTGCCAGGGGGGGAGCTCGACGCCTGGGAGGCGCG
>DASQEN010000282.1:0-15618 GCA_035633635.1 Gemmatimonadota bacterium
GTGTCGGGATTGCCGGAAGACGCCGTAACGTATCGAAGCCTTCGAACCCCGCGCAACGCGCGCGGGTCCATTCCATGACGAGGAGGACCGACGTGCTCCAGAGATTCCTGCTGGCTGGGCTGGTGTCGCTGGCGGCCGCCCTACCGGCATTCGCGCAGGACGCGGTCGACGCGCGCTTCGCCGAGCCCGACCTGCCCGCGCCCAACCTGTACCGGGTGGCGAGCGGCCGGCCGGGTCCGGCGTACTGGCAGCAGCGGGCGGACTACTCGATCCGCGCCACACTCGACCCCGCGGCCGGCACGCTCACGGGCGCCCAGACGATCACGTACGCGAACCATTCCCCCGACACGCTGGCCTTCGTCTGGATCCAGCTCGACCAGAACCTCTTTGCGCCGGGGAGCGAGGGCGCGCAGACCTTCCCGACGGAGAGCCGTGTCGGAGGGGGCGGGTTCGAGGGCGGGTTCGAGATCCGGCGCGTGGCGTCCGGCGGGCGCGAGCTCCGGCACGTGATCCGGGACACCCAGATGCGGGTCGACCTCGGGGAGCCGATCGCGCCCGGAGGCTCGGTGGCGATCGACATCGACTGGTCGTTCGCGGTGCCGGAGAACGGCTCGGACCGGATGGGCCGGGACGGCGACCTGTTCCTGCTCGCCCAGTGGTATCCGCGGATGGCGGTCTACGACGACCTGGACGGGTGGAACACGATGCCGTATCTCGGGCAGGGAGAGTTCTACCTCGAGTATGGCGACTTCGACGTGGAGCTCACGGTGCCCGCTACCTACCTGGTGGGCGCCACCGGCACGCTCCAGAACCCGGCCGAGGTCCTGACCGCGGGACAGCGCGCGGCGCTCGACCGCGCGCGCGCCGGAAGCGAGGTCGTGCACGTCGTGACCGCGGCGGAGCTCTCCGATCCGGCGTCCTTCCGCCCGACGACACAAGGCAACCTGACGTGGCGTTTCCGGGCCGAGAACGTCCGGGACTTCGCCTGGGCCGCGGGTCCCCGGCTCGTGTGGGACGCGACCGCATGGGAGGGGACGGCGATCCACGCGCTCTACCGACCCGAGGCGAGGGCGTGGAGCGAGGCCGCGGCGATGACCCGGCACTCGCTCGATTTCTACTCCGACTACCTGATGCCCTATCCCTATCCGACCGCGACCGCGATCGAGGGTCCGGTCTACGGGATGGAGTACCCGATGGTCGTCTTCGTGGCCCCGGAGGCGACTCGCGAAGGACTGTTCGACGTCCTCGACCACGAGTGGGGGCACATGTGGTTCCCCATGATCGTGGGGTCCGACGAGCGGCGCTACGCGTGGATGGACGAGGGGTTCAACACGTTCATCAACCTGCTCAGCAAGAAGGCGTACTTCCCCGAGAGCGAGCCGGCGCTCGAGAACGTGGCCCAGTACGCCGCGGCGATCCGGGCGTTCCGCGAGCAGCCGATCGCGGATTTCCCCGACGAGTTCGCGCCCGAGAGCCCCGCGCTCGGGATTGCCGCGTACGTCAAGCCCGCGATCATGCTGACCGCGCTGCGCGAGATCGCCGGGCACGAGCTCTTCGACGAGACGTTCGCCTGGTACGCGCGGACGTGGGCCTACCGGCATCCGTACCCGGCCGACTTCTTCCGCATGATGGAAGACGGCGTGGGGATGGAGCTCGGGTGGTTCTGGCACAACTGGATCTGGACGACGCAGACGAACGACCTGGCGATCCTGGGCGTCGACCAGTCGCAGGATGGGAGCGCGTGGCGGGTGACCGTGACGATCGACCAGCGCGGGCGGCTGCTGATGCCGGCGGCCGTGACCGCGACGGCTGGGACCGCATCCGACACCGTGACGATTCCCGTCCAGGCCTTCTACGGCACCGACCGCGCGACCGCCACGCTGACGCTTCCCGCGAAGGCCGAGCGCATCACGGTCAACGGCGGGCCGGAGTGGGGCGACATCAACCCACAGAACAACACGTGGACGCGCTGACCCGTCTCGCGCCCGCGCTTCTGTCGCTGGGGCTCCTCGCGCCGGCTGCCACAGCGGCGGGGCAGGAGCCCGTGGCGGTGCGGCCCGAGCCGGCGGCGATCGAGCCGGCCGCGGTCGAATCTCCGTGGCCGTCGACGGCCGGCTGGCTGATCGCGGGGAGCGCGGTGGCGGGCTCGTTCCTGCTGGACGACGAGGTCCGCGAAGAGCTGTTCCTCGAGCGTCCCGGCGGAGCGAGAACCTTGGAGCGGGTCGGGAACCGGTTCGGCAACCCGCTCCTCGCCTCGTCGTACATAGCCCTCGGCTACGCGGCGGGACGTGCAACGGGGCGGCCGGCTCTGGCCGAGGGCTCGGCGCGGGCTGCCGGGGCTTCCTCGCTACCGGGCTCGTCACCCAGACGCTCAAATGGGTGGTGGGGCGGCCGCGGCCGGACCTGGGCCCCGACGCGGACGAGCTCCGCCCCGGAAGCTTCGACAACGACCATCAGGCCTGGCCGTCGGGCCATGTCTCGACCGCATTCTCGATCGCCACGAGCGTGGCGATGGAATCCGATCGCGCGTGGGTCGGCGCGGTCGCGTACGGGCTCGCGGGCGTGACGGCGTGGTCGCGGATCTACGCCGACCGGCACTGGACCAGCGACGTGGTCGCGGGAGCGGTGATCGGCACGATCGCGACCCGGACCACGATCCGCTGGCTGGAGGCGCGGCAAGCCGGCGGCGCCGCGCTGGCGGTCGGGCCGGGCGGGGCAACGCTTACGCTCCCCGTGCCCTAGTGCCCTAGTGTCGGGACGCTGAACGTGCCCCGCCGCGAGATCAGGGGAGCGGCGAGCTCGCGCTGACTCTTCGCGGCGGCCGATCGTTCTCCTCCCGCGGCAGGAGGATGCGGTGGCGCCCCGTCGGTGCCCAGCTTCTGTATCGCCCGAGCACCGCACGCGTTCGTCCGCCACTACATCGGGGTCCTTGACACGCCCAAGTCGGTGGCGGGGCTCGAGTAGGGGGTTGGCCACTACGAGGCTGTTCAGATCGAACTCGTTTCGAATGGGCGCGTGGGCGGCCCGGAAGACAGCGATGGCGCGCGAGGGGAAGTCCGTCGCCGTTCGGCCTCTGCTCGGGCGGGGTCCTCTCGTCGGTGCTGGAGTCGGGCGAATTCGCGCAGAAGCTTGAGGTACGTGGGGCATCAGGTCCGAGCGGCCGTAACCCCCCGGCGCGCTCGTCGTTCCGGCGGCTCATAATGTGATGCCGCGATATACTCCGGCCAACCTGAGTCAACGAATCGAGGGGGGATGAGAAATATCTGGCGAAACAACGGCCTTTCGATCGTCCTGTTCAGTCTATTTCTAATCTTTCTCTTCGCGCAGAGCCTGACGGGCCACAGGCTGGAGCGCGAGGAGCTACTCGATCACAGCGCGCCACCCGTTACCTATTGGGGATACTTGACGAGCGGGGGTTTCGTCGAGGCCACTTTCGAGAACTGGGAGAGCGAGTTCCTGCAGATGTTCGCCTACGTCATCTTTACGGTCTTCCTGTATCAGCGAGGTTCTTCCGAGTCGAAGAAACTCGAGATGAGGGAAAAAGTGGATGCCGATCCGCGAAGAGTACAGGATAAACGGAACGCGCCCTGGCCCGTCCGGCGGGGTGGATCCGCCCTGCGCCTCTACGAGAACTCCCTCAGCCTGGCTTTCCTGCTTCTCTTCTTCCTTTCATTCGTCCTGCACGCTGCGGGCGGAGCCGCCGACTACAATCAGGAGAGGGAGCTACACGAGGACTCTCCCATAACGACCCTGCAGTACATCGGAACCGCACGTTTCTGGTTCGAGTCCTTCCAGAACTGGCAGAGCGAGTTCCTTGCGGTCGCCGCGATCGTCCTGCTCAGCGTCTTCCTCCGGCAGCGTGGATCGCCGGAATCGAAGCCGGTCGCCGCTCCGTATCACCAGACCGGGCAGTAATCATCAGGCAAGGCCGAGCGCGTCGCCCCCCGCAGTCCCTCCGCACCGCTCTCGCGCCACGGGCGCTGGATCTGACCGAGGACGCGGCGATCCTCACCACGATCGCCAACAACGTCGGGGTCGACAGGATCTTCGCGCGCCAGATCATCGCGCACGGGAAGCGAGGCGACGTCGCGCTCGGGATCTCGACCAGAGGCAACTCGCGGAATGTTATCGAGGCGCCGGCGGAGGCGCGCGCGCGGGGGCTCGCCACGATCGCGATGGTGGGCTACGATGGGGGGCGGGTGGCCCACGAAGGGCTGGCGGACCACGTGGTCGTGACCCGCTCGGAGCACGTTCCGCGAATCCAGGAGGCGCAGGCGAGCAGGTCCCACGTTCTGCGGGAACTGGTAGAGGAGGAGCCCACACGTGGATGAGGCCCTGCACGGCGTTCAGGGCGGAGGGGTGGTCGCCGCCGCGCTAGTGGCGGTCCTGCTTGGGCTGCGCCACGCCACCGACCCCGACCACCTGACCGCGGTCGCGACCCTGATCCTCTCGGAGCGGGACCGCTCGCGGAGCCGGGCCGGCGCGCTCGGCCTCGCCTGGGGTGCCGGCCACGCCGCCACGCTGCTCGCCTTCGGCTTGCCGATCGCGCTGGCGACGCCGCTTCTCCCGGCGGCTGCCCACAGCCTGGCCGAGGTCCTGGTCGGCGTCGTCATCGCACTCCTCTCCGCTCGACTCCTCGTCCGCTGGCGTCGGGGGTACTTCCATGTCCACGCGCACGAGCACGGGGACGCCCGGCATGCCCATCCACACGTCCACGAGAGAGAGCCGGAGGGCGCGGACCATCCCGCGAAGCACGAGCATGCGCACGGGGGAGCGCGGGAGCGATCCATCCGCGGTTCCTTCGGGATGGGGCTCCTGCACGGGCTGGGCGGATCGGCGGGGGCGGGTCTGATCGTGATCGCGGCGAGCCCGAATGCCGCTACGCGCAGCTTCGCGCTGACCGTCTTCGCGGCCAGCACCGCGCTCTCGATGTGGATCGTGTCGGTCGCCCTGGGTCACGCGGTCGCCCGCGAGCCCGCGCAGCGCCTGGAAGCTCTCGTGCCGATCGTGGGCGCAGCGGGTTTCGCCTTCGGCGTGGTCTACGGACTCCACGCGGTCGGGGCGGCCCCGGTGCTCGAGCGCTTCCTCTGACACGCCCCGCCCAACGATCCGCGGCGATGGCGAAGCTCTACGCTCTCCGGTTCTCCCACCCCGCGATCGCCGCGCGGCTCATGCTGGAGCGCGCGGGGATCGAGCACGAGGTCGTCGACCTCCCGATGGGCTTCCACCCGCTGTTCCTTAAGAGGGCCGGCTTCGCCGGCGCCACCGTTCCCGCTCTCGTCCTGGACGGGAGGAAGATCCAGGGCTCGCTCGAGATCTCGCGGGCGATCGAAGCGCGTGGGCCGGCGGGGATCCTGTTCCCCATCGAGGCCGCCGCGCGCCAGCGGGTGGAGGAGGCAGAACGCTGGGCGGAGGCGGAGCTCCAGCCGATTCCGCGGCGACTCTTCCGCTGGGCGCTCGCGCGGGATGCCGGGCTCAGGCAGCGCGCGGCGCGGATGGCGGGCCTGCCGCTGCCGCGTCTGGCCGGCGCATTGATGCGGCCGCTGGCCGCTCGTTTCGCACGCGTCTCCCGCGCGGACGACGCGTCCGTGCGGACCGACATCGAGCGCCTTCCCGCGCTCCTCGACCGCGTCGACGGCTGGATCGCCGACGGCACGATCGGCGCGCGGGAGCCCAACGCGGCCGACTTCCAGATCGGCACGACCGTCCGTGCGATGCTCGCGATGGAGGATCTCAAGCCGGAGATCGAGGGCCGGCCGGCGGCGGATCTGGCCGCTCGCATCGTTCCCGATTACCCGGGCAGACTCCCGCCCGTCCTCCCGCCGGGGTGGCGGCAGAGGACGGCGTGATCTCGCCGCGCGCGATGCTCCTCCTGCATGAGCGTTGGTTCGTCTCCGACGCGGGAATGTCCACGCGCTGGTCCCACGCCCTCGACCCCGCGACGCTGGTCACGGTCGGCGCCGCCCTGCTCGTCGTCCTCCCGGCGATCCTCCTGTGGCGCCAGATGGGGCGAACGCCCTTCGTCCCGGGGCCGCTGGCGCTCGGCGCCACGACCGATCAGCTCCAGGTCGTGTACGGGTGGCTGCCGCTGCTACTTGCCGTTCACACCGCGATCCCGTTGCTCGTCTCCGGAGTCCAGAACCACCTGCTCGTCCCGAACCTCGTCATGGAGCGCGGAACCGGCGTGCTGGTCGGCCTGGCGGAGGTCGCCGTCGGGCTGCTCCTGTTCTACGGGCTATTCTCACGCTACGCCGCACTCGGGCTGGTCGGGATCTGGATGGTGGGGGTTATCCTGTTCGGACCGGTGCTCCTCCTCGAGCAGACCATCTATCTCGGGATCGCCGCCTTCTTCTGGATCGCCGGTCGGGGCCCGATCGCAATCGACCGCATGTTCGGGGAGTGGGCTCGACCGAGGCGGGAGTGGCTCCCGCACGCGGTTTCCGCGCTCAGGGTCGCGACCGGCTTCTCGATTGTCTGGCTGGCCCTCACCGAGAAGCTCCTCAATCTGCCGCTCGCGCTCGCGTTCCTGGACGCCTACCCGTTCGCTAATTTCCTGCCGGCTCTGGGACTTGCAGTGTCGGACGCGACGTTCGTCCGGATCGCCGGTGGGATCGAGCTGACCGCCGGGCTCCTCTTGATGGTGGGGGCGTTTCCACGGCTCACAATCCTCCTGTTGTGGCTTCCCTTTAACCTGACCCTCACCGCCTTCGGCTGGCGCGAGCTGGTTGGCCACCTGCCGATTTACGCGACGATCGGTGCCGTGCTCCTGTGGGGAAGGGGCGGTCCGGAGGATATCCGGGCCTTCGAATCCGGCCTCATGCCGCGCCGCACCGCTCCCATCGATCCGGAGACCCAGTAAGGAGAGATCCTATGTACCGAACGAGCCGCTTCTCCCGCTTCGCCAAGTCCACCGCCCGCATGGCCGGTCACCCCGGCGTGTTCGGGCTGGCGGCCCTCACGATCGTCGTCTGGCTCGTGACCGGGCCGCTGTTCGGCTTCAGCGACACCTGGCAGCTCGTCATCAACACGGGGACGACGATCGTCACGTTCCTGATGGTGTTCCTGATCCAGAACACGCAGAACCGCGACGGAGAGGCGATGCAGCTGAAGCTCGACGAGATCATCCGCTCGCTGGAGGGAGCACACAACGTCCTGCTCGACACGGAGGAGCTGGAGGAGAAGGAGCTGGATCACATTCGGGAGCGCTACATCGAGCTCGCGCGTCAGGCCCGCGAGAAGCGCCACCGGGGGGAAAGCGACGTCGATACGCCGGAGATCGCCCCCGACGAGTGAAAGGCCGCTACTCGTGAAGCGCCGTCGCTACTCGGCCTCCAGCGAGATCTCCAGCCACTTCTGCCCGTAGAACACTTGCTGCATCTGGTATCCATTGACCCATGGCTGCACCATATCGTAGTCGATCGGGTGGACGGTGAAGATCCATGGGGCCCCGGCGAAGATCAGCGAGTCCGCGCGCGCGTACATGGCGATCCGCGCGCCATCGTCGAGCGTGCGGCGCGCGGTGAGGATCAACGAGTCGACGGTGGCGTCGGAGTAGAACGCCGCGTTGCCGCCGGCGCCCGCCATCTCGCTGTAGAACAGCGGATAGAGGAAGTTCTCGGCATCGGGATAGTCGGCGTACCAATTGGCGAGGTATGCGTCCAGCTCGCCGCGCTGCATCGCCTGTCGCACGGCCGTCCAGTCGCGCTGGCGCAGGTTCATCGTCACCCCGACGTCGGCCAGGTTGGCCTGCACCGCCTCCAAGAACCGCTGGTTGATGGCCAACGAGCGAAAGAAGACGTCGAACGTGAGCCCCTCGGCCCCGGCCGCTTTCAGTAGGGCTCGCGCGCTGTCGGGGTGAAACGCGTAGGGCTTGCCGCCATCCCTGTATCCGGGGAGACCGGGCGGGATAGGGCCGTGGGACGCAGCGACCTCACCCGGATAGATCACCTTCGAGATCCCGGCGATGTCGACCGCGTAGTTGAGCGCGCGGCGGACGCGCGGGTCGCGGAATTTCGGCTTCTGGTTGTTGAGGGCCAGGTAGTATGTGATCAACGCGGGGCGGTGCTGGATCAGCGGTGACCATTCGGGGTCGTACGAGAAGCGCTCGAACTCGGGGGCGGGGAACTCGTTCAGGTCCACCCAGTCGAGGTTGCCGCGCTCGAACTCCGCGATCACAGTCGTCGTCTCGGGGATCATCCGGATCTCGATGCCGTCCATCTTCGGCCGGCCGAGATGATAGCGGGCGTTGGCGGTGAGACGGATGACGTCGTCGTGAGCCCACGACTCGAACACCCAGGGCCCGGTGCCCACCGGGGCCTCGGAGAACTGGGGCCCTTTCTGCTCGATCTCCTCGCGGGGGGCGATGTGAGCGGCCGGCATCGCCATGAGCAGGAGGAACGGCGCGAATGGCTGCTCGAGCGTGATCTCCACGGTGGTCGGGTTGAGGACCCGCAGGCCCGAGAGTGAATCGGCCTCGCCCTCGACGAGCGCTTCCGATCCCTCGATGAAGTCGAACACCCACGTCAGCGGGCTCTGGCTCTCCGGCCTGAGCGCGCGCTCGAACGAATACTTTACGTCCTCGGCGTTGAATCTGCGGCCATTGTGGAACATGACGTCGTCGCGCAAATGGAACGTGTAGACACGTCCGTCGTCGGACACGTCCCACGATTTCGCCAGGTTGGGCTGTGGCGCGCCGTCCTGAAAGCGGGCGAGGCCGTCATAGAGATAAACGACCAGCTGGCCGCGGTACACGTCGACAGCTTGGATCGGATCGAGGCTCGCTGGGTCGGGACCGATCGAGAGGCGGAGCACGTTTCGGTCGATACCGCCGGTCTCGGGGCTGCCGCCGCATCCGGCCGCGAGGAGCCCGAGCGGCAGGGCGAGGAGGGCGACCAAGTACCGTGATGCGCGGATTCTCATGAGCTCCTTCCGGTTCTATTTACGATTCGATTCGTCCGATTCGTCGGCATCCGCGGCGAGCTCCTCATCGAGCTCCTGGCCTCGCTTCCGATGCAGGAACCAGACGACGAGAACGATCCCGATCGCAAAGGCCGCCGCGCCGCCCCAGCCGAGATACCCCTCGATGACCTCCCAGGACTTGCCGAAGAAATAGCCCAGGATCGTGAACGCGGCGCCCCAGATGATACACGAGATCACGCTCCACCGCAGGAACGTGAGATAGGGCATGCGGCTGATGCCGGCCACCAGCGGGCCGAATGATCGGAGGATCGATGTGAAGCGGCCGATGAAGACCGTCTTGCCACCGTGGCGGGTGTAGTAGCGCTCGGTGGCGCGCAGCCGCTTGACGTCGAAGAACATGTATTTTCCGAAGCGCTTGATCAGGCGGTGGCCGTACTTTCGACCCAACACATAGCCCACCTGGTCGCCCAGGATCGCCCCGGCGATCGACACCGCGCCCACCGCCCACGGATCGAGCACGCCGCGGTAGGCGTAGAAGCCGCACAGGACGATGATCGTTTCGCCGGGGGCAACCAGCCCGAGGAACGCGCTGGTCTCGAGAAAGGTCACCAGGAGCAGGGTGGCGTATCCGTACTGGTTCAGGAACGGGACCAGGAATTCGAGGATGCGCTCCTGCACGGGTCTCCCTGGAGGGTCGCCGAGCGACCTGCGGGTCTACGGGAAAGCAGCTAGTTTGACGGCGTTTCGCGCTCGATACCGTCGGCTCGGTGCGGCGCCGGAAGCTACCGCCGTGGACCCGAACCCAGTACCCGAAACCTCGCACGGAGGTGCCATGCGCCCGATCGCCGGCGCTGCTCTGGGTCTGTCGCTAGCGCTTCCCGCCGTTGCGGCCGCGCAGGATGAGGCGGACCTGATCGTCATCAATGCTGTCATTTACACGATGGACGTCGGCGTCCCGACCGCCGAAGCGCTGGCGATCCAGGGCGGCCACGTCGTTGCGGTTGGAGACACTGGCTCGATCGCGCGCTTCCGCGGACCCGGTACGCAAGTGATCGACGCCGGCGGGAAGGTCGTGCTTCCGGGGCTGATCGACGCGCACGCGCACGTCATGGGTCTGGGTCGCGCCCTCCGGATACTCGACCTGGTGGGCACGGAGAGCGCGCAAGAGATCGCCCAGAGGGTGCGTGAAACGGCAGCCAGTCAGCCTGCGGGCGATTGGATCACGGGCCGCGGCTGGGACCAGAACGACTGGGAGGCCAAGGAGTTTCCCGAGAAGACCCTGCTCGACGCGGCGGCTCCCGATCATCCCGTGCTCTTGTCCCGCATCGACGGCCACGCGGTATGGGTGAACTCGCAGGGACTGGAAGCCGCGGGAGTCACCGCCGAAACGCCGGACCCGCCCGGCGGCAGAATCGTTCGTGACGAGTCCGGGCAGCCGACCGGGATCCTGGTCGACAACGCGATGGCGCTGGTGGCGGCGGTGATCCCGGTCGCCGATCGAGAGGAGCGCGAGGCGCAGCTCGCGGCCGCGACCGAGCGGATGGTGTCGGTCGGCCTCACCGGTGTCCACGACATGGGTGTCAACGAAAGCGAGCTCGAGCTGTACCGCGAGTGGGCCGCGGAAGGACGGCTCGATCCCCGGGTTGTCGTATATCTGGGTGCAGACCGCGAAACCCTCGACTGGTGGGATACGACCGGGCTCGCCACCGTAGGCCGCCAGCCATCGCCTCACCTCAAAGTGGCCGGCATCAAGTTCTACGCCGACGGCGCGCTCGGAAGCCGGGGCGCGGCCCTGCTCTCCCCGTACGACGACGATCCGGGGAACGTCGGCCTGCTCCTCACGGATGCGGACACGCTGAAGGCGACGGTTGCCCAAGCCATGCAGGGCGGGCGGCAGCCCGCAATCCACGCGATTGGCGACCGGGGGAACCGGATCGCCCTCGACGCGATCGAGTTGGCAGAGCGGGGGCTGGCGTCGGCCAGGCCGCCGACCCCCTGCGCGACAGCCGGCGGCGCAAGCGAGACGTGCGGGGGCGAGCCTCCGGCGTTGCGCCCGCGCATCGAGCACGTCCAGGTCGTCGCGCTCGAAGACATCCCGCGCTTCGCTGAGCTCGGCGTGATCGCCTCGTTTCAGCCCACCCATGCGACCAGCGACATGTACTGGGCCGAGGAGCGGGTCGGACCGGACCGGATCCGGGGCGCCTACGCGTGGCGCCGGTTGCGCGACGCCGGCGCGCGTCTCGCGTGCGGGAGCGATTTTCCGGTCGAGAGCCCGAACCCGTTCTTCGGCATCTACGCGGCGGTCACCCGTCAGGACCAGGGGGGGTGGCCGGCCGGCGGCTGGCGGTCGGAGGAGCAGATGACCCGCGAGGAGGCGCTCTCGTGCTTCACCCGCGATGCCGCCTGGGCCGCCGGGATGGAGGACGAGGTAGGGACCCTCACGCCGGGCAAGCGGGCCGATTTCGTGATCGTCGACCGCGACCCGTTCACCGTGCCCGCCGAGGAGCTCTGGAAGACTCGCGTCCTGCGGACGGTGATCGACGGGGAAACGGTGTACGAAACCGGGCCGTGAAGGCGCCGGCGGAACCGCGTAACGGAAGGGGTGGGGTTACTCGCCCGGCCCGCGAACCCGCTCCAGCGTGACCTCGTGCCAGAGCGTGCGTAGATAGGCGTTGATCCGCTGCTCGGCGCGGGCCTGATGGAAGGGCGTCACCGTGCCCTCCCAGACCCCCTGGTCGAGCAGCTTGAGCGCGCGCCGCTGAAGGAGGCCGGCCCGTTGCAGATCGGTCTCGTCGAACACCGCGTCGATGGCCCGGTCGATCTCTTCGCGATCCGGCATGAGGGAGGCGAAGCTATCCGGTGGCTCTGAACGTCGTCAACTTCTCGCAGCTCGAATGGCAGGACCATTGGGGTGGCGCCGGCGTGCGGTTCGAGGCGCGCTGGGCGCCCCTCGCCGACCGGATGGGCGCGCGGAAGCTCGGATACGGTTCGTGGATCGTGCCGCCGGGTAAGGCCAGCGTCCCGTACCATTACCATCTGGTCAACGAGGAGCTCGCCATCGTGCTGGGGGGAGAGGTGTGGGTGCGGCTCGACGGCCGTTTCCACCGGCTCGAGGTGGGCGACGTCGTGGCGATGCCACCGGGCGCCGACAGCGTGCATCAGTTCCTCAATTACGCCGACCGCCCCGCGCACCTGCTCCTGGCCTCGACGAAGATCCCGCGCGAGGTGGTGGGGTACCCGGACTCCGGGAAACGGGCCTACGGGGTAGCCGGCCTCGCCGGCGACCCGCCGATGGAGCGGATCCTGACGAAGGACGGGCGGATCGTCGAGGGGTTTGCCGGGTACTTCGAGGGCGAGCCGGTGGACGAGCCGCTCGGGGTACCACCCGATCCGGACGCGGAGCTCGACCGCCGCATCGCGCGCCTCGACGATCTCCCGTGGGAGCCGTACCGGGAGGGTCCGTTCGGGGCCGAACGGAAACGGGTTGCGAGGGTCACCGGCGCGCAGAAGCTCGGCTACAGCCTCTATCGCGTGGCGCCGGGTGGGCGCCCCTGGGCGTTCCACTTCCACCACGTCAACGAGGAGTTCTTCTACGTGCGCAGAGGGTACGCGCAGTTGCGCGACAAGGAAGGCACGCGGGAGCTCAAGCCGGGCGACGCGTTCGCCTGCCCGCCGGGACCCGAAGGGGCGCATGCACTGCTCAACACAGGCGACCGGCCGCTCGAGGTCTTCGCGCTGTCCACGATGGAGGAGCCGGAGGTGGTCGAGTACCCGGACTCCGACAAGCTGTACGTGATGGTCGGCTCGGCGCCGGGAGGAGACCCCGCCGACCGCGCGGTCGACGCGCTGTTCCGACGCTCCGACACGGTCTCGTACGAGGAGGGTGAGCGGTAGCGCGGATCTGCCGCGCCCCGCCGCCCGCGAGCAACCCAACCACGGAGGACACATTGAACAGGCCATGGATGTTCGCGCTCGCGCTGGTCGCGGGCGCACTGCTCGTCGCGGCGCCGCAGTCCCAAGCGCAGGAGATGACGCCCGAGGTGATGGCTGCGTGGGCCGAGAACACGACCCCGGGCGAGCACCACCAGGTGCTGAACGGCAGCGTCGGAAAGTGGGAGCAGAAGCTGACGATGTGGATGGCCCCCGACGCGCCGCCGATGGAGTCCACGTCGACCTCGACGGCGGCCTGGTCGTTCGACGGCCGCTGGATGGAGGAGGACATTACGGGGACCTTTATGGGGATGCCCTTCCAGGGGCGAAGCCTGATGGGGTACGACAACTTCCGGGACGAGTACGTGTCGATCTTCATGGACAACATGTCGACCGCGCCGATGATCGCCCGCGGCACGTACGACCCGGCGACAAGGACGTTCACGCTGACGGGCACGATGGACGACTTCGTGGTCGGCACCCGGGACATCCCGTTCCGCCAGGTGAGCACGATCACCGACGACACGCACGCCACGATGGAGATGTTCGCGCCCGGCCCCGACGGGAACGAGTTCCTGACCTTCCGGGTCGAGGCTACGAAGGTCGAGTAGTGACGAGCGGCCCGGTCGAGGTCGCCCGGTTCCACTGGCGGCACGAGGCCGAGATGGCGCTCGGGATCCTGAAGGACGAGGGGATCCCGGGCGTCGTCCTCGCCGACGACGCGGGCGGTGCATACCCGGGCATTTTCGGGGGCGCGCGTGTAGTCGTCCCGGCCGAGCACGCGGGCCGGGCGCGCGCGATTCTGGCGGAGCTCGGAGCGGAAGAAGCGGAGGAAGGCGCCGGCGGGTAGCGCCATGAGAAACCGGGACGCCGCCGAAGGTCGTCGCTCCAGCCGAAGCGACTCAGCGCGGCAGGAGCGCGGGCAGCTCGTAGGCCGCCCGCAGCAGCGACACCGGATGGATGACGCGGATCGGGGAACCGATCGCGCGAAGGCCGGCCGAGATCTGCACCATGCAGCCGGGATTGCCGGTCACGACCAGCTCCGCGCCCGTCTCCACGATCCGTTCGACCTTGCGCCGGCCCAGCCGGTCGGCGGCGTCGGGGTGGGTCACGTTGTAGATCCCCGCCGAGCCGCAGCACGAGGTGGACTCGGCGAGCGGGACGATGTCGAGGCCCGGGATCGCCGCCAGCACAAGCCGGGGCGCCTTGGCGACCCGCTGGCCGTGGATCAGGTGGCACGGATCGTCGTACGTGACCCGGATTCCGAACGGCCGCACCGGCCGCCGCACGCCCTCTTTGATCAGATGCTCGGTGACGTCGACGACGCGGCCGGAGAACGCCGCCGCGCGCTCCGCCCACTCCGGATCGTCCTCGAGCAGCGCCCCGTACTCCTCCAGGAACGCGCCGCAGCCGGCAGCGTTCGACACCAACCGCTCGGCGCCGCATTCCTCGAAGGCCGCGACGTTGATCCGCGCCTGCGCGCGTGCCTCTTCGCGCCGGCCCTGATGGGCGTGGAGCGCGCCGCAGCAGCGGAAGCCATCGGGGACGAGGACTCGCCAGGCGTTGTACGCGAGGACCTGCGCGGTGTCGGCGTTGACCTCGGGGTAGAGCACCTGCTGCACGCAGCCGGGGTGGATCGCGACCACGCCTCGCTCGCGCGGAGGGGTTTCGACCCCGAGGTCGCCGGGGCCGAGCTCGGCCGGCAGTCGCCAGCGCCGGCCCTGCTTCGGGACCAGGGGCGCGAGCGCGAACAGCCGGGCCAGATCGGGCCGCCTGCGCTCGAGCCGCCGCGTCCACCACCCGGCGCGGCCGAGCGTCCGCTGGTAGAGCCGGAGGAGCCGCGCGCCGAGCCGGACCCGCCCGGTCCGGGGTAGCGCGTCGAGCAGGAGATCGCGAGGGAAGTCGTCCGGTCGACCGGGACCGGCGGCGACCTCGACGGCCGCACGCGCCTCTTCCAGCAGGTGCCCGAACTCGACCCCCGCGGGGCAGGCGGTCTCGCACGCGCGGCACCCGACGCAGTAGTACATGGCCTCGGCGAAGGCGGGGTCGTCCAGCGCCATCTCCCCGCGCGCCACCGCGCGCATGAGGCCGATCCGCCCGCGCGGGTTCGCGCGCTCGAGCGGGGTTAGCGCGAAGGTGGGACACGACGGCAGGCAGAGCCCGCACTGGATACAGCGGGCGAGACGGTCGTCGTTGACGTCGAGGCGCGCCGCAGGCGAGACCGTGGTGCTCAGGCCAGCGCCTCCGCGTACCGCGGGTTGCCCAGCGGCGGGTGCTCGCAGCGCGGGCCGGGCTCGAACACCTTGCCCGGGTTCAGCACGTGGTTGGGGTCGAGCACGGCCTTGATCTGCCGCATGAAGCGGACCGACGAATCGCCGACCTGCCGGGCGAGAAAGCGCTTCTTGGCCAGCCCGACGCCGTGCTCGCCGGTGATCGTGCCGCCCAGCGCGATCGCGGCCGCGAAGATCTCCTCGAACGCCGCCTCCGCCCGGGCGATCGCCTCGCGGTCGCGGGAGTCGGTCAGGCAGGTCGGGTGGAGGTTGCCGTCGCCCGCGTGGCCGAACACGCCGAACGTCACGCCGTGACGCGCGGCGACCTCGTGGATCCGGACCAGCATCTCGGGAACCGCGGAGCGGGGTACCGTGGTGTCCTCGAGGATCGCGGTCGGTCCCAGTCGCGCCAGCGCGGTGAACGCGGCCCGGCGCGCGCTCCGCAGGTCCTCGGCTTCCTCCTCGCTGGTCGCGCGCCGGACCCGTCGGGCGCCGAGCC
>DASQEN010000283.1:0-5055 GCA_035633635.1 Gemmatimonadota bacterium
CCGCTCGCGCACGGCCCGGTGCTCCTGGGTGATCGAGGCGTACTGAACGGGCATCAGGAACCCCGCGAAGGGCACCATCTTCGCGCCCAGCGTCTCGTGCACGTCCGCCAGCGCGGTCCGCTTCGGTGCCGGCTCCGCGGCGGATTCCAGCGATCCCACCTAGAGGATGTATTTGCGGAGGTCGGTGTTCTGCACCACATCCTTCAACCGGCCCCTCACGTCCTCGGCGTCGAGGACCACTTCGCCATGTTCCACATCCGGCACGTCGAACAGGATGTCGTCCAAGAGGCGGGTCATGATCGTGTGCAGGCGCCGGGCGCCGATGTTCTCCATGAGGTCGTTGACCTCGGCCGCCGTGCGGGCGATCTCGCGGATCGAGTCGTCGGTGAAGGTCAGCTTCACCCCTTCGGTCTCGAGCAGCGCCTGATACTGGAGCGTCAGCGCGTTCCGCGGCTCGGTGAGGATGCGCTCGAAGTCGGCGGCGGTCAGGCTCCGTAGCTCGACGCGGATCGGGAAGCGCCCCTGGATCTCGGGGATCAGGTCGGAAGGCTTGGAGACGTGGAATGCGCCCGCGGCGATGAACAGGATGTGGTCCGTGCGGACGAGCCCGTACTTGGTCTGGACGTTCGACCCCTCGACGACCGGCAGCAGATCCCGCTGCACGCCCTCGCGCGAGACGTCCGGCCCGCCGGTCATCTTCTCCCCGGCGATCTTGTCGATCTCGTCGAGGAACACGATGCCCGAGTTCTCGGTGCGATAGACGGCCTCGTTCACGACCTCGTCCATGTCGACGAGCTTGGCGAGCTCCTCCTGGAGCAGGATCCGCCTCGCCTCCGACACGGTCACCTGGCGCCGCTTCTTCCGCTTGGGGAGCATCTCCTCGAGCATCTCGGATATGTTGAAGTCCATGTCCTCGAAGCCCATCGGGGACAGCACCTCGATGAACGGCATCCGGGTCTGGCTCGTCTCGATCTCCACCTTGCGATCCTCGAGCTTCCCGTCGGCCAGGAGCTTCTTCAGCTTCTCGCGCGAGCGCTCGCGCTGAGCCTGGGCCGCTTCCGTGGGGGGCGCCTCTTCGGTCGCGGGCTCCGCCACGCCCAGCTTGTCGACGAGGTAGCGGCGCATCGCCCCCCCGCTCTCCTCGTTCTTGAGCGGCGGGAGCAGCAGGTCCAGCAGCCGGTCCTCGACCTGCTGCTCGGCCTGATCGTAGACCTCGTCCTCCCATTCCTGACGCACCATGTTCACCGAGATCTCCATGAGGTCGCGGATCATCGACTCCACGTCGCGGCCGACGTATCCGACCTCGGTGAACTTGGAGGCTTCGACCTTGATGAACGGGGCATCGGACAGGCGCGCGAGCCGGCGCGAGATCTCGGTCTTCCCGACGCCGGTGGGGCCGATCATGATGATGTTGTTGGGCAGGATCTCCTCGCGGAGCTCCTCCTCCACACGAAGGCGCCGCCAGCGGTTCCTGAGCGCGATCGCCACCGCGCGCTTCGCGTCGTCCTGGCCGACGATGTACTTGTCGAGCTCGGCCACGATCTGGCGCGGCGTGAGCGACTCGTAGGGCTCCTCTTCGGGGGCGAGCTCCTCGGGGATCGCAGGAGGAGCTTGATCGGTCAACGTTTCCGTGGTGTCGGTTTGGTCGTCCATGGGGGGCGAATATAGCCCGGGGCCCGATCCGACGCCGGAAGGAGCCCGTGCTCGCGGAACCACGTCGCCGTGCGACCGATCGAGCTCCGGACGTCGATCTGCGGGGCATAGCCGAGCTCGCGCCGCGCACGCGAGATGTCGAACACGCGGTCGCCGAGAAAGAACTCCACGCGGCCGAAGCGCGGCAGCGAGCGACCGGAGAACCGCATCACGACCCGCTGGAGGCCGCGATACGCGTGGAACGGCGCGGCCGGAAGGGGACGCGGCAGAGGCCCTCCGCCCACAGCATCCGCGATCATCGAGACGATCTCCGCCAAGCGGACAGGCTCGGCCCCGGTCAGGTGGTAGACGCGACCCTCGATTCCCGGGACATCGCCGCAGCGGACGAGGCCGGCCACGACGTCCTCGACATCCCCCGCCGGATAGCGGCCGTCGCCGCGGCCGAGCATGCGGAAGCTTCTCTCGGCGATCGAGCGGAAGAGCCCGAGCCAGCCCACCGCGCCGGGACCGAACATGCCTCCCAGACGCGCCACCACGACCGGCAGACCGCGGCGCCCGGCCAGGTCGAGCAGCAGGTCCTCGGCACGCACCTTGGACCGAGCATAGGGCGAGGCCGGCGCGCGTGGGGCGTCCTCCCCGATCACGCCCTCGCGCGAGACCCCGTACACCTTGACCGCGCTGCAGTAGACGAGCCGTTCGACCCCGGCGTCGAGAGCGGCCTCGGCGAGGTGGCTGGTCCCATCGACGTTGGTCTCGTGGATCGCCCGGGCGGATGCCGAGTGGTGGGACGTGATCGCCGCGGCGTGGTAGATGATCCGGCATTCCCGGGCCGCTCGTCGCGACGCCTCCGGGTCCCGGAGATCCCCACGCACGACCTCCACCCCCACCGCCTCCAGCGCAGCCGCGTCGGTCCCGGGACGAACAAGCGCGCGGACAGGAGCCGCCGAGCCGGAGAGCGCGCGGACCAGGTGGGAGCCGACGAATCCGGTCGCTCCGGTGACGAGAACGCTCACGCCCCGATCCCCGGCACGCCGGGGTCCCTCAATCGGTCTTCAGCTCGAGGATGCTGAGGTTGGTGTTCGTGTGGATGCAGATCTCGCCCGCGATCGTCAGCGAGCGCTCGACGATCTCCCGCGCGCCCAGGTCGGTCGAATCCCTCAGCGCCCGCGCCGCGGCCAGCGCGTACGGGCCGCCGGAGCCGATCGCCAGGATCCCGTCGTCGGGCTCGATCACCTCGCCGTTGCCGGAGACGAGCAGGCTCGCCTCCCGATCCGCCACGGCGAGCATGGCTTCGAGGTGGCGCAGGACCTTGTCCGACCGCCACTCCTTAGCGAGCTCGACGGCCGCGCGCGCGAGGTTCGTCGGCCAGCGCTGGATTTTCTCCTCGAATTTTTCGAACAGCGTCAGCGCGTCCGCGGCCGCGCCCGCGAAGCCGGCGATGACCCGCCCGTCGTGCATCTGGCGGACCTTCACCGCGTGTGACTTCATGACCGTGTCTCCGAAGGTGACCTGGCCGTCCCCGCCGAGGGCGACGGCGCCGTCCTTGCGGACCGAGCAGATCGTGGTGGCGTAAATCCTGTTCGTAGTCAATGCGGCTCCGGGTGGCGGCTCAGGCGTGAGGATGGGCGACGTCGTAGGCGGCTTTGAGCCGCTCGCGGGAAAGATGGGTGTAGAGCTGCGTCGTGGAAAGCGATTCGTGCCCCAGGAGCTCCTTGACCGCCATGATGTCCGCGCCCCGGTCGAGCAGATGGGTGGCGAAGGAATGGCGCAGCGTGTGGACGCTGACCTCTTTCCGCTCGGCGGCGCGGGAGAGCGCGCGCTTGACCACGCGCTGGATCTGCCGCACCGTCAGCCGCCTCCCGCCGCGGCTCGTGAAGACCGCCTCCAACCCGCCGTCGACCGCCAGGAGCTCGGCCCTCCAGTCGCCAAGCGCCCGCGTCGCGGCCTGGCCCAGCGGGACGCGGCGCTCCTTGTCGCCTTTTCCGACGACCCGCACCGATCCGGTCGCATCGAGATCGACCCACGAGAGCCCGGCCATCTCGCCGACCCTGAGGCCACCGCCGTACGCGACCTCGAGCAGCGCGGCCTCGCGGCGGGCGTAGAAGCCCACCCTCTCCCGCGCTCCGTCGAGGAGTCTCTGGAGCGGCTCCGCGCGGATGACCGCGGGGAGCTTTCGACCCCGGCGAGGGACCGCCACCGTCTGGGCCGGGTTCCGGCTCGACCACCCCTCGCGGCACGCATGGCGGAAAAACCCCCGCAAGGACGCCAGGCGCCGCGCGATCGTGCGCTTCTCGAGGCCCTGCCGTGCGCCCCAGGCGAGGTACGCGCGGACGTCGTCGGGCGAGATCCTGTCGAGGTCGGGTCCGACCGTCCCCAGATGCTCGGCGCAGAACTCGCCCCATCGCGCCAGGTCCCGGCCGTAGCCGTCGATCGTGTTGGCACTGTAGTTGCGCACGGTCCGCAGGTACTCGAGGAAGTCCTCGACCCGACCCTCGAGCGCCGCCGCGCTCACCGCGCACCGACCCGCGCACCAGTCTGTTCCCGAGCCTCGGCCCACACCTCGAGCGCCGACAGCGCGCGAGCGCTCTGGGCCGCGCGCCGCTCGCGCTTCCCCCGAATCCGCCGCTCCGCAGGCGGCACGAGGCCGAAGTTCGCGTTCATGGGCTGGAAACGCTCAGGATCGGCCTCACGCAAATAGGCGTAGAGGCCGCCGATCATCGTTTCCCTGGGCGGTAGCTCGGGCTCCTCGCCCTCCAGGACGCGGACCGCGTTCCAGCCGGCAAGCAGCCCGCTCATGATCGACTCGACGTACCCTTCGACACCGGTCAGCTGGCCCGCGAAGAACAGGCGCGGCCACGCATCGCCCTTGGGACGGCCGAACGGGTCGAGAGCCACCGAGTGCTGCAGGAACGTGTTTCTGTGCACCTGGCCGTGACGCAGGTACTCGGCCCTCGCCATGGCCGGCACGAGTCCGAATACCCGCTTCTGATCGCCGTACCGCATGCGGGTCTGGCAACCGACCAGGTTGAACATCGTCCCATCGGCGTTCTCCTTGCGGAGCTGGAGCACAGCGTGGGCCTCCCGACCGGTCCGCGGATTGGCGAGCCCGACGGGCTTGAACGGACCATAGCGCAGGGTCTCGCGACCGCGGCGGGCCATCTCCTCGATCGGGAGGCACCCCTCGAAGAACATCGCGCCCTCCTCGAAGTCCTTGAGCGGGTAGAGCTCCGCCCCGAGCAGCCCGTCGACGAACGCCTCGTACTGCTCCCTGTCCAGCGGGCAGTTGAGATAGTCGGCGCCCCCTTTGTCGTAGCGGGAGGCCGCCCAGAACGTTCCCTCGACCAGCGACTCGCGCGAGACGATCGGGCTGATCGCGTCGTAGAATGCGAGGTTCCCGGCTCC
>DASQEN010000284.1:0-2791 GCA_035633635.1 Gemmatimonadota bacterium
GAACTCGTAGGCCTTCTCCACGGCCAGCCACGGCATCCGCCGCCGCTCGGCGGCCAGCGCGTCACGAACTCGGGTCAACTTCTTCTCCTTCACTAGCAGCTGCTGGCGCGCAGCCTCCCATTCCTCCGGCGACACGATGGGGGGTGTGCTCATACCGAGGAGCCCTTCCCGGCGCTCCGTGGCTATTCCCTCGTTATTGTCCATGTCTCCCGTTCCTCCATTCGCAGGTGGGGCGCCAGCTATGGCATCGGTTCCAGACGACGAATGACGTCGCGACAAGAGTCGCCTACTTTTCCGGCGTGAGTCGTTCGGTATCTGACATCCGGCGTCGTCTCGTCGTTCGATGCTGCACGCCGAACATGGTGGCTGGCCGCTCCGCATGACGGCACGACGAGCCGCCGGGCCGTTCGTTCCGTGTACGTCTCTCGAACCCCTCGAACATCCGGCCTACTCCGCGAGCGGAGTTAGCAGCCGCATCACCCGAAGAGGGCCTTGCGGCGCGCGAGGCTCTCTGGTGGCCAGAGCACCGCCGTGTCGTAATACTCCTCGAAGGCCGGTACCGAGGCCGGTAACGTGATCCAGGGCAGCTTCGATCGCGTATAGATGTGGGCGTCCGGCGACACCATCGCGGGGTCGTCGAGGGTACCTGCGCGAACGAAGAGGACCTCAGACCGCCCGCCGTATTCACTCCAGACCGCGACCTGGCACTTCGGGCAACGAAAGATCCGATGCAGTCCGTGCTCTCTGGGTACCGCGACAGCAGTCGGGGTTCCGCCGAGCAGCTCGACTCGCGAAGCCTCGATCATCATGTTGAGCACGAAGGCCGACCCCGTCTGTCGCTGACAGTTCAGGCAATGGCAGCAGTTGACGAACATCGGTGAGGTCGTCAATCGATAGCGCAGCTCGCCGCAAGCGCACCCACCCTCCAGTCCGGACATAATGGCCTCCAGATCGTCGTTCCGTTATCGCGTCATGAACGTGTCGATTTCGGCTATGAAGCGCACCGGTTGATCCCACTGGATGAAGTGGCGGCTGTCGTCGATCCTCACGAGCCTCGCGTTCGCCGCATTGGCGTAAAGACCGGCCATGGAGGCATCGAACTGGTCCGCCGGGACCTGCACGTTCGGCGGCTGCACGTAGAGCACGGTCACCGGCGCGGTGATGCGCGAGAGTTCGGGCCGCATGTCTGTAACGACCAGTTCATGAAAGGCGTCGGCGACCGTGCCTCGATCGCTCTCCCTCGCGAGTCGCATGAGCACCGGCTGCATCTGCGTGTTCAAGGTCATGCCCTCGAACAACTGCGCGATGAAGCCGGTCCCGGGCGGAGCCTCGAGGATCTGGGCGCGCGCCTGATCGGCGATGCCGCGGAGTCCTTCCGGCGTTTCTCCCGCCGGACCGAAGAACGCGCCCATGGATGGCATCATGTCGACGACCATGAGGCGTCCCACGACATCGGGATGACGCGCGGCCAGCATCATGCCGATCGTGCCGCCCATCGAATGGCCGATCACCGCCGGACGAACGAGACCCGATTCCCGGATATAACGCGCCATCTCTTCCGCCACGGGCGCCGACACCCCTTCGGCGTTGGCGCCCGGCGCGACGCCGGCGAAGCCATTCACCTGCACCAGATGTAAGCGGTAGCGGTCATCCAGGGTTTCGATAACCCCACCCCAAGCATCCTCGCGATGCCCCGTCAATCCGGGGATCAGGATCACGTCCGGGCCCGACCCGCGCGTGATGACGCTGATGCGATCGGAGGCAAACTCGCGTCCTCCGGTCGTGGCGCAGGCGGAGAGAATCAACGCCGCTATCGCCGCGAACCTCAGAAAGCGCCGGTGCATGGGAACCTCCGATTCCAATGAACGAGGACCTCTCGGTCGGTCCTGCACAAGATCATGCCTTTCCTGGAGGCGCGCTCGCCGGGAGATCGACGGGGACCTAAAGGCGCGGGTACCTTGGAGGCCTGAGATCGCAAAGGGTCTCCAACCAACCCACCCGGGATGCGCCGCGGCTCATGACCGAAGATCGCCTCCCTCACCGGTTGACCGTGGTGTGGTTCACCGATCTGGTGGGCTACAGCAGCCTGATGGCGCAGGACGAGGACCGCGCGATCGCGCTGGTCCGCCGGTTCCAGGCCGCGGTCCGGGCGGCGATTCCTCCCGACAGCGGCCGGATCGTCAAATTCATCGGCGACGCGGCGCTGGTGGAGTCGTCGAGCGCGGAGTCGGCACTGCTGGCAGCGGCGACGCTGCGTGAGTCGCTGGGCGTCGGAGAGGCGGTCCGGACCGGGATCCATCTCGGTGACGTGGCCGTGGCGCCCGACGGCGACCTTTACGGGGACGGGGTCAATACCGCGCAGCGGATCCAGACGGAGGCCGAGCCCGGACAGATCGTCGTGAGCGAGCTCGTGGCCCAGGGGCTTCGCAGCCGGCCCGCGTTCCGGTTCGAGTCGCTCGGCGAGCGGTCGCTGAAGGGAGTGGAGCCCGTGCGGCTCTTCCTCGTGACGGCGGTGGAGATGGCACCGGCGGCCGAGGCCCAGCCTGCCGATCGCCGGCCGACGGAAGCCGCAGCGGCGCCCGCGCCGACTCGCGAGCAGGAGCCCTCGATCGCCGTGCTGCCCTTCGCCAACCTGAGCGCGGACCCGGAGAACGAGTACTTCTCGGACGGGATCACAGAGGAGATCCTGACGGCGCTGACGAAGCTGGGGAACCTCAAGGTGATCAGCCGGACGTCGATCATGCAGTACAAGGGGACGTCGAAGAGTGTGCGCGAGATCGGGAGCGAGCTC
>DASQEN010000285.1:0-4598 GCA_035633635.1 Gemmatimonadota bacterium
GGCGTGAGCAGGTTGCTCAACTGACAGCCTTCGCTCGGCGTTCCTCTAGATCATCGACCGGCTCGGTCCCACCGTCCTCCGTAAGGCGCAGGAACACGGCTTCCAGCGAACCCTGATCGGCCATCGTCTGCCTGCGGAGCTCGTCCAGGGTGCCGCGCGCCACGATGAGACCCTTCTGGACGATCGCCACGCGGGAGCAGAGCTCCTCTGCGACCTGCAGCGTATGAGTGGAAAGGAACACCGTCCGCCCGCTGTCGACCTGCTCGGCGAGCAGCGTCTTCATGACCCGCGCGCTCCGCGGGTCGAGGCCGGTCATCGGCTCGTCGATGACGAGGATTTCCGGCTCGTGGATCAGCGCCGCGATCAGGGTGAGCTTCTGACGCATTCCGTGGCTGTACGCTTCGATCAGGTCGTCGGTCCATTCGGAGAGGTCGAAGCGCTCAAGGAGGGGGGCGGAGACCTGCTCGACTCGGTCCACCTCCAGCTGGTAGAGATGGCCGACGAACTCGAGGAACTCGCGCGCGGTCAGCTTGGGGTACAGGAACGCCCGGTCGGGCACGTAGCCGACGCGGCGCTTGACCTCCTGCGGGCTCCGCACCACGTCGTATCCCGCCACCTCGACGGTCCCGGCTGAGGGCAAAAGCAGGCCGGTCAGGATCCGGATCGTGGTCGTCTTGCCGGCGCCGTTGGGGCCGAGGAAGCCGAACAGCTCGCCGCGCTCGACCTCCAGGTCGATGCCCCGCAGCACCTCGAAGTCCCCGAACGACTTCCGGAGCTGGCGACACGAGATCGCGCTCATGGGGTGGCCTCGCGCTCGGATTGCTCGCGAATCGCCCGGCAGGCGATCGTTTCGCCCTCGGTCACGATCCAGTCGACCGGCTCGTCGTGGGGCTCGACGGGCAGAGAATCCTGTATTTGCAAGGAAAATGCCAGAGCAACGCGGGGGGCGTCCACCTGGGAGAGGAACCGGTCGTAGAGGCCGGCGCCGAACCCGATCCGCCGGCCGCGACGGTCGAATGCGATCCCGGGAACCAGGACGACGTCCAGGGCGGAGACTCCGACAGGATCGACGCGCGACGGATCGGGCTCCCACAGCCCTCGCCGGGTCTCGACCAGCTCGTCCAACGACCGGATGGTGAACGACTCGAGCCCGCGTGGATCCCACCGGACGCGGGGACAGACGACCGTCTTCCCATCGGCGAGCGCTCGGCGCACGATCTCGCGGGTGGCGACTTCACCCTGAACCGCGCCTACGTACGTGTGGACGACCCGCGCATCGCGCCAGACCGGCAGATCCACGAGCCGGTCCGCGATGACCTCGGACCACTCGTTGCGAAGGGCGGCCTCCACGGCGCTCCGCACGGCCAGGAGGCGCTCGCGGATCGCGGCCTTCGCTTCAAGACCGTTCATTGGCTTCCCTGTCTCAGAAGCGCCGGACCTCGAGCGTCAGGCCCTCCACGCCCACCACTTCCACCGACTCGCCCGGATCGAAGACCTCCTCCGCGCGCGCCCGCCAGAGCTCGCCGTGGACCATGACCTGTCCTTCAGGATCGATGCGGCGGCGGACCACCCCGCGCTCGCCGACCAGTGCCTCGCGTCCGGTCGTGGGCTTAGCCTTCCAGGCCCGCCACGCCAGCCCCATCACGATGGCGAAAAACCCGGCGGTCAGGAGCGCGGCCGGGATGATCACGCTCCAGCTTACCCGCATGAGCGATCCCGGGCTGTCGAAGAGCATCGTGGCCCCGAGCACGAACGCGACGACCCCACCCACCGTCAGGAGCCCGTGGCTCACGACCTTAACCTCCGCGATGAAGAGGATCAGCGAGAACAGGATGAGGAGCACCCCTGCGTAGTTCACCGGGAGGGCCTGTAGCGCGAAGAACGCCAAGAGGAGCGAGATCCCGCCCACCACGCCCGGCAGGATCGCGCCCGGGTTCATGAGCTCGAAGAAGATCCCGTAGATCCCGATCATCATGAGGATGAACGCGATGTTCGGGTTGGCGATCGTGTCGAGGATCTTGAAGCGGAGGCCCTTCTCGAGCGTGCGCACCTCGGCGCCGGCGGTGCGGAGAACCGCCCTTCGATCGACCAGCTCGACCTCGCGCCCGTCGATCTCCTCGAGGAGCGCCGGCAGGGTCGGGGCCACGAGATCCACGACGTTCTGCTCGAGCGCCGCGGTCTCGGTCACCGAAACCGCCTCGGTGACCGCTTTCTCGGCCCAGTCGGCATTCCGGCCGCGCCGCTCCGCGATCGTGCGGATGAACGCGACCGTGTCGTTGAGGATCTTTCGCTCGAGCGGGTCGCCTCCGCCTGTCTCGTCGATCGCGCTGTCGGCCGGCGCGGGCCCGCCCGGCAGGCCGCCCCCGCCCATGGAGATCGGGGTCGCGGCCCCGATGTTCGTGCCCGGAGCCATCGCGGCCACGTGGGCCGCCAGGGTCAGGAAGACGCCGGCCGATCCCGCACGGGCTCCCGAAGGGGCGACGTATACGACGATCGGGACTCGGCTCGCCATCATCGACTGGACGATCACGCGGGTCGATTCCACCAGGCCGCCCGGAGTATCCAGCAGGATGACGAGCGCCTCCGCACCGGTCTCGCCGGCCTCGTCGATGGCCTTCTGGATGAATTCCGCCGAGGCAGGCGAGATCGCGCCGTCGACGACGATGCGAACGACGTGGCGCTCGACACCGTCCGCCGCATCGCGCTGCGCGCTCGTGTCCGGCTGACCCGGCGCGGGCAACGCCGCGAGAAGCCCAGCTCCGGCCAGCACGAAGCCGAAGGTCCATCCGGATCGCATGCGCCCAATATAGGTTGCCCCGGCACGCGTTCGCTTCGATATTCCTCGCCTCCCATGGGACATCGTTTCCTCTTCAGTGGCTTGCTCTGCCTCGTCCTCGTCGCGCCGGCGACCGCCCAGCAGCCGCGATGGTGGAGCCCGGCTGTCGCCGACAGCGCGATGGTCGTCAGCGCGAAGGCCGAAGCCACCGGGGTCGGCCTCGACATCCTGCGCCGGGGCGGCAACGCGGTGGATGCGGCGATCGCGGTCCACTTCGCGCTCGCCGTCACGCTGCCCAACGCAGGCAACCTCGGCGGCGGCGGCTTCATGGTCGTGCGCGAGCCCGACGGCACGGTCCATACCTACGACTACCGCGAGCGCGCGCCGCTTGCCGCCACCGAGGACATGTACCTCGACGCGCAAGGGAACCCGATCGACGGGCTCTCGTGGTACGGGTGGAAGGCGGTCGGAACGCCGGGATCCGTGGCGGGGATGGCGCTGGTCCACGAGCGCCACGGCACGCTGACGTGGAACGAGCTGATCGAGCCGGCGATCCACCTCGCCGAGGATGGGTTCGTCGTGGACGCCTACTTCGCGGACATGCTGCGTGGCGACGCCGAGGATATCCAGCGCTTCCCCGGAGCCGCGGCGATCCTCTTCCCCCAGGGCCACCCTCCGGCGATCGGCGACACGCTCCGCCAGCCCTCGCTCGCCCGGACGCTACGGCTTATCGCCGACGGTGGTCCCGACGTCTTCTACGAGGGCGAGATCGCCGACTCGATCGCGAACGCGATGGCGGCGAACGGAGGGCTCATCACGAGAGACGACCTGGCGTCCTACGAGGCCAAGGAGCGCCCACCGGTCACGTTCGACTACCGCGGCTACACGGTCCATTCGATGGGCCCGCCGTCGTCCGGCGGCCTCACGATGATGTGGATCCTGGAACAGCTCGAAACGTTCGATCTTTCCAAGTATCCGTTCCACTCGGCCGCCTCCGTCCACCGCATCGTCGAGGCGATGCGGCGGGCCTATGGGGAGCGGAACACGCTGCTCGGCGACCCGGACTACGCGGAGATCCCCCCCGAGGCGTGGCGCGAGGTCTACGGCACTGCGCTCGCCGCTTCGATCGACACGTTGCGGGCAACGCCCTCCGCGCGGATACGGCCCGAGCTCTCGGCCGCCCCTGCCCTCACCGAGTCGACCGAGACGACCCACTTCTCGATCGTGGCTCCCGACGGCTCGGCAGTTGCGTCCTCGACCACGATCAACGGCTTCTTCGGCTCCTACACGACCGTAGCCGGGATCTTCCTGAACAACGAGATGGACGACGCGACGATCAAAGCTGGCGTGCCCAACGCCTACGGCCTCGTCCAGGGGCGGGCCAACGCGATCGAGCCCGGCAAGCGTCCGCTCTCGGCGATGACGCCTACGATCGTCGAGAAGGATGGGCGGGTGAGGTACGTGCTCGGTACGCCCGGCGGCTCGACGATCATCACGACCGTGACCCAGGTCCTCGTCGACGCGATCGACTATGGGATGACGATGGCCGAGGCCGACGACGCGAGGCGGATCCACCACCAGCATCTCCCCGACACGATCCGCGTGGAGCCCTTCGGCCTGTCGCAGGACACCGTCGACCGCCTGACCGAGATGGGCCACGAGGTGCGGTTCTACAATGGCTACTCGGGCCGCACGGAGGTCATCGAGGTCGACTCCGAGAACGGACTCCTGTACGGCCGCAGCGACCTGCGCGGGGGCGGGCTCGCCGACGGCTTCTGATCGCCGGTAGCGGGTGAGCAACCACCCCCTCTCACCGCTCCTT
>DASQEN010000286.1:0-6569 GCA_035633635.1 Gemmatimonadota bacterium
GTCGCCGACGAGTTCAAGATCTTCACCAACGTCTATACCGCGACCGTCGATCCCAAGAACTTCGACCCGCGCTCGTTCGTCGACTGGCAGGGCGAATCGTGTATCGTGCCGCCAAACTCGTTTGCGCTCGCGCGCTCGGTCGAATACTTCCGCATCCCGCGCAACGTGATGACGATCTGCGTCGGAAAATCCACCTACGCGCGTTGCTTCTCGGCAGACACACGAGTGGCTCTCGTGGATGGGTCCGCCCCCACGATCGAGGAATTGGCCGACCGGCACCAGAACGGCAACGAGATGTTCTGGGGATACTCGGTCGGACCATACGGCCGCATCATCGTGACAATGCTCGATGCTCCCCGACACGTCGGCTCAGATTCTCTTCTCGAGATCTCCCTGGACAATGGTGAGGTGATTCGCTGCACCCCGGACCACGAATACATCCGCCGGGACGGCAGGGTTGTCCGAGCTGCAGACCTCCGCGGAGAGAATTCGCTGATGCCGCTGTATCGTCAACTCGTGCGCGGATACGAAGCAGTCTATCAACCCGTCAATGGGCATATCTATCCCACGCATCGTCTGGCGGATGAGTGGAATGTGCGGAATGGTGTCTACGCGGACGAGCCTGGTACCCATCGTCATCACAAGGACCGTGACCGCCTGAACAACAGTCCGTGGAACCTCGAGAGGATGGCTGCGAGCGAACATATCCGGCTTCACAATGAGGATACGTTCGGTGAGGACTTCGATAGTGAAGCGCACGGAGAGCGTATAAGCGAGGCCCTAGCGCAGCGCGCACGGGATCCTGGGTGGCGCGCTCGCTATCGACGTCTCCAGTCTGAGCGGGCGATGCGATTCTGGTCCGACGAGCGGTATGCAGGGACGAGAGAGCGGCTGCGTCAGGCTCGCATCATCTCGTGGACTGAGGCCCGGCGGCACCTTCAGGCGGACGTGATGCGGATCTTTTATCTCGACGAGGGTGAGCGGGAGGCCCAGAGCGAACGGCAGAGGACCGCGTGGCAGCGAGACGACGGAAAGCGAAAGGAGCGACAGCGGGAAATCGCGCGGCGTATCCGTCTGAGAGAAGAGATCGACGGAGAGGCTGTCCGATCCGCGCTCGAGCGCACGGGGACGATCCGAGGCGCTGCCAGGCTGCTGGGATGCGATCGGTCGGTATTCCGCAGGTTCCCGGAGGTTCTCGCTTCTCATGCTCCAAAGGCAAGGAACCACCGGGTCAAAAGCATTCGAAACCTTCCTGGAACCCACGACGTGTACTGTTTGACGGTCCCGGAAGCCGGCAATTTCGCCCTAGACGCCGGCATCTTCACCCTAAACTGCGGTTTGATCGTGAACGTTACCCCCTTCGAGCCGGAATGGGAGGGCCATGTGACGCTGGAGATCTCGAATACCACGCCGCTCCCGGCGAAGATCTACGCGAACGAGGGGATTGCTCAGGTGCTGTTCTTCGAGTCCGACGAGTCGCCCGAGACTTCGTACGCCGACCGCGGCGGCAAGTACCAGGCGCAGCGCGGCGTGACGCTGCCCAAGCTGTGAACCGGCGAACAGCCTTCCTCGCTCTCGCGGCAGCCGCGCCAGCGTTCGTCCTCACCGCGATGGCGTGTCTGTACTCGCCACCCGATCAACTCCCATCGTCGGTGCGAATCCTGTACTCGAAGCATGACGTGGACTCGCTGGCCGAAAGCACAGACATCTGGTTCATCGTGGCACGGAAGGGGAACGAGCTCCGGCTCACGGAGGAGGGAGGGGTCGACACACAGCCGTTCTTCGCGCCGGGTCTCAGGCGCGTGTTCTTCACCCGGCGCCCGCCCGCGGGCCGAGAGGAGATCTGGTCGATGGACCTCGACGGCAACGACGAGCGCCGCATCCTCGGAGGCGAAGACGGGGATTTCCGCGATCCAGCCGTCGCCCCCGACGATCGGCGGATCGCCTACACCTTGGTGCGCGGAGGGCGCTCGCAGGTCATGATCGCGGACGTCGACGGGGCGAACCCCCGGCCGCTATCCGCCGACGGTTGGGGGTCCAGCCAGCCGGCCTGGTCTCCGGACGGCCACACCCTCGCTGTCGTGGGTGAGGAGGGTGCTCGGCGGCGGATCTTCCTCGTGGATACCACCGGAGGTGCGCCACGAGCCCTGGCGCCGGGAAACGCCGAGGTCCAGACCGAGCCCGACTGGAGTCCCGACGGAGCGCGGATCGTCTTCACGAGCGGAGACGGCGCGGAAGCGGAGATCGCGGTGGCGGTGGTCGCGGGTGGAGCGGTTACGCGGCTGACCGATAACGACATTCTGGACCGGGCCCCGGCGTGGAGCACGACAGGCATGCGGATCGCGTTCGTCTCGCGAAGGCCGGACGGGAAGGGGAACCTGTGGCTGGTGGATCCGGACGGGAAGGACCTCGACGACCTCACCGACTACGACGAGGACGAGGCGGGCGATCCGGACTGGCTGTGAGGAGGTCTGACTCCGGTGAAGTGTTTCAGGCCTGCTCGGCGGCCGCCGAGGACATCGTTTCCTCGAGGTACTCGAGCGCGTCCTCATAGGAGAAATCCTTGATCAGCGCGAGCTCGCTGACCAGCAGGTCGCGGCACTTCTCGAAGATGCGCTGATCGGAGCTCGACAACGAGTTGTCCGACCACTTCGGGTACATGTCGCGTAGAACCTCGCCGACCTGGAGCGGGTCTCCCGAATCCAGCTTGGTCTTCACGAACTTCATCCGGCGATTGAAATTCCGGTTCAGCTTCTCGGGCTCTCCGGTAAGGGTCCTCTTCAGCTCGGCGAAGCGGCGGCCATTGAGCGGCGGACGGATCGCCGAAAGCTCAACGCTACCCTTGGGAACGAAGATCTTTCGCCCCTTCGATACGCAGCTGATCTTGAGGCATTCGATCTTCTCGCCGCCGACCTCGATCGACTCGATCCCGGCGACGTATCCACCCCCGTACTGCGGGTGCACGACCTTGTCGTTGACCTTGAAATCGGGAGGCGCCATATTGGCCTAGCCGCGACGGTTGCGGCTGCGGAGCTTGCGCTGCCGGCGTTCGCTGGGCTTTTCGTAGTGGCGCTTGCGCTTGAGCTCGGAAAAGATGTTCGATTTCTTGACTTCGCGACGGAAGCGCTTGAGAGCGCTCTCGAGCGATTCACCTTCGCGAACCTGAACCTCGGCCATGCGGATTCATCCCTCCCGGGAGATCAGTTTGAATGTGGGCATATAATACACGGTAGCTACTTAACTTAGCGAGACCCCGACCATGCGTCAAGCAAAAGGCTTCGGAGGATTCGCCCTCGTCCTGGCCCTGATCTCGTGCACCGGGCCCATTTCGACGATGCGCAGCCCCTACCACCTGCGGACCGTCGAGGTGAGAAACGCCACCGATCAGCCTAAGGTCCTCAAGATCGAACCGACCGCATCGCAGCACCTCGGCGCGGCCACCACGTTCACGGGGATCCTGCGGCCGGGCGAGGTCAAGTCCCTGTACCTCTATCACGGCTTCGAGTATGACTTCCGCGTTCTCGAGGCTCGAGGGTACGAGCTGCTGACCCACAAAGCCGTGCAGGTGAACCGGGACTTCGGCCTCGTGTTCGCGGGGGATTCGCTGGTTCCTGAGGTCACACTCACCGCCAGCCTGGGCGAGCCCCAGACCACGTTCTCCGACAGCCTCCAGGGGGCGGACCCGTTTGGCCTGCGTTCGGGCGACCGGATCCAACCCGACACGACCCGCGGCAAGGGATCGCCGGCGAGCGGCCGCGAAGCCGTCGCGCGCGATCAGCGGGAAAGGCAAGGCAAGATCCAGTCGAGCACGACTCCCTGACGCCCGGTTCGTCGGGGGGTAAAGCGCGCAAGAGCCCCCGAGCCGTTCGTGCCATCCTGCAGGAGCTCGCGAAGGCGTACCCGGAGACCCGGACCGCCCTCCGCCACGAGACTCCCTACCAGCTCCTGATCGCGACCATCCTGTCGGCGCAGTGCACCGACGAGCGGGTCAACCAGGTCACGTCCACTCTCTTCCGCGACCATCCGGATTCCGCTGCGATCCTCGATCTCTCCCAGGAGAATCTGGAATCCTACATCCGCTCGTGCGGGCTGTACCGGAACAAGGCCCGGAACATCCTGGCGGCCAGCCGTCTTCTCGAAGAGCGGTACGAAGGCCGGATCCCGAACGATCGCGACGCGCTGATGTCGTTGCCCGGCGTGGGCCGGAAGACCGCCAACGTTGTGCTCGCGAATGTCCACGAAATGCAGGCCATCGCCGTCGACACGCACGTCTTCCGGGTGTCCCGACGGCTGGGCCTGGCTCGAGGTGGGACGCCCCGCCATGTCGAGGAGGATCTCATGGAGACGCTGCCGCGGGAGGAATGGGCTGCCACTCACCACCGACTGATCGCCCACGGTCGCGCCGTCTGCCGGGCGCGACGCCCTCTGTGCGAGGAATGCCCCCTCACGCGCTGGTGCGACTGGTACGCCGCGAACGTCACCGTCGATCGGTAGCGTCACCGTCGCAGCGATCCTAGCTTCGGGCCATGCAAGTGACCGCGCGGTTCGGCTCGGGATGTCCAGCATGAGCGAATTCCCAGCGTGAGAGGGGGAAGCCCAGCGGACGGCGCGGGAGGCGCATCCACCTCTCGGCGACGGCGCCGAGAACGGCGCCGCGAGCGGCTTCGGAGCCGGGTGCACCTCTTACCCCACCTTTTCACGCTGGGTAACCTCTTCGCGGGCTTCTTCTCGGTGAGCGCCACTCTGGCGGGAGATTACGACCGTGCGGCGATCGCGATCGGGGTGGGCATCGTGCTCGACGGTCTCGACGGGATGGTCGCGCGGCTTGTCTCGACTTCTTCTCCGATCGGCGTCCAGCTCGATTCGTTGGCCGACGTGGTCACCTTCGGAGTCGCACCTGCCCTGCTGGCCCTGGCGTGGGGGGGCGGTGGCCTGGAGGTGGGGAGCTCCTCGCACGCGCGCCGGCTGGTCTGGATCGCGGCGTTCGCGTTCCTGTCTGCCACCGCGCTCCGACTGGCCCGATTCAACGTCATGACGAGCGACGACGCGGGGGACTTCACACCGCGGAAGGACGCCTTCATCGGCATGCCCACGCCCACATCGGCGGCCGTGGTCGCCGTGCACGTCCATCTATTCAAGACGCCCATAGCGGATTGGCCCTGGGCGGTCGGCTGGGGGGCGGGCCTGCTCGCGCTGACTGGCCTCATGGTCAGTCGCATTGCCTTTCCCAACGTCAAGCGGTTCCTGACCAATCCCCGCTCACCGCAGCTGCTCATGCTGGGCGCGGCGCTCCTGATCGCGGCGGTGTATTTTTACTCGGAGATTGTGCTTTTCGCCCTGGTCGTCGCCTATCTGGGATGGGTCGTGTCGTACAATCTTCGGCTCCGGCGAGCCGTCCCCGGGCGGAGTCGATCGGAGGACGGCGCGGAGGGTTAAACCGGCTCGGGGCGCCGACCGTTTCAGAGTCGAGACCAGTCCTCGCGTCAGGAGACGGGCCATTGGCCGAGATCGCTCCCGACATCCTAGCTCGTGCTCAGAGCGGCGATACCGTCGCTTTCAACGAGCTGGTGCGGTTCTACCGGCAGGATCTGCTGCGGGTGACGTACCGGTTCGTCGGGAATTACGAGGATGCACGGGACGTGCTCCAGCTGGTGTTCATCAAGGTGTACCAGAACATCGAGCGCTGGGAGCCGCGGGCCCCGTTCTGGTCGTGGCTCTACAGGATCGCGGTCAACGAGTCGCTGGGGTGGAAGAAACGGGAGAAGCGGCGCTACGGTGTCGTCACCCCGATCGAGGAGACCCCGTACCCCGACGCGCCGAGCGATACGGCCTCCCCGCTCGACGACGTCGCCCGGGAGGAGATCGGAGAGCGGCTAAGCGAGGCCATCGACATGCTTCCCGAGATGCAGCGCGCCACGTTCGTGCTGCGGTACCGGGAGGAGCTTTCGGTGAAGGAAACGGCGGCGGTTCTGGGGTGTGCCGAAGGGACGGTCAAGGCGAACGGCTTTCATGCGATACGTAGACTCCGTCAGATCCTGCGGACGGAGGAGCCCGAGGTGATTCCGAATGAGTCCTCTGCACTGTAACACCGTCCAGGAAGCGCTCTGGGAGAGCGCAGCGAGCGCGGGCCCGGTCCCGCTGTCGCCGGCCCTTGTCGATCACATGGCGACTTGCCCTGTGTGCCAGTCCGAGCGGCGCGCGGTCGCCGAACTGCTCGATACGAGCCGGGCGCTGGCCGACCCCGAGCCCCCGGTCGACATCTGGGACGGATTCGAGGAGCGGTTGTGGCGGGACATCCAGGGGAGTCCCGTGTCGCGGGCGTGGGGGCGTTGGGGGCGCAGCATTGTCGGGCTGGCCGCCATGCTCGTGCTGGGGTTCGGCATGGGCGCAATCGCGATGCGAGTGGCGCGGCCCGACGCGGACGTCGCAATGACGGCCGAGCGCAGGAGCCGCGTGTCGGAGACCCTCCAGGCGGAGATCCAGAACGAGGCCCGGCTCCAATCGTACCTCGACGAGCTGGAGAACATCCTGGTCGCGTACAGGGCCACCGATCACGATCCCTCGATGGA
>DASQEN010000287.1:0-11941 GCA_035633635.1 Gemmatimonadota bacterium
TGCTCATCGACCCGCTGACCACCACCGCCCTGGTCAACCGGGTGGGGTCACGGACCCAGCAGCTGGCCGAGGGGAACCTGCGTGCCATGCAGCGGCTGGGGGTCCGCGAGGCGTACGTCTTCGACAGCGAACGGCGGATCCTGGCCACGACCGACACCGTGCGGATGGACGTGGGTGCGGTCGCTCCCGGTCTCGAGAACTACGCGCGCGAGATCGAGCGGGTGTTCGAGGGGGAGGCGATCGTCACCGAGCCGTTCAGCGACGACGAAGGGAACGTCTACCAGTCGGCGATGGTCCCGCTCGTCGGATACGTGGACGAGGCCCAGACCCAGGAGGCGATCGTCGCGATCCTCGGCGTCGATCTCTCACTGGGCTTCCTCGAGGTGTTTCACGACTTCCGCCGGACGACGATCCTGCTGACGATGATCGCGATCCTTCTCACCGTGCTGGTCGGGGTCGTGTTCGCGCGAACCTTGTCAGGACCCATCGGAAAGCTCGTCTCTTCGGCCGAACGGATGGAGCGCGGGGACCTTGGGGAGCCCGTGGAAGTCGACTCGCACGACGAGATCGGCTACCTGGGGCATGCGCTCGAGAACATGCGCCGGGGGATCGTGCGCCGGGACCGCCATATGCGGACGATGCTTGCCGGCGTCGCTCACGAGATCAGGAACCCCTTGGGTGGAATCGAGATCTTCGCTGGACTACTTCGGGACGAGATGGAGGAGCAGGACGATCGCCGCTCGCATCTGGAGAAGATCATCCGCGAGGTCCAGCATCTGAAGACGATCATCAACGAGTTCCTCATCTACGCGCGGCCGCGACAGGCGATCGTCGAGCCATTCGCCCTCCGCGAGGTGATCGACGACGTGCTGTTCCTTCTCTCCGGCGACGCCCTCGAGCGCGGCGTGGAGATCGAGGTCGAGATGGCGGACCGTAAGCTGGCGGTGTACGCCGACGTGGAGCAGGTCAAGCGGGCGCTGCTCAACCTGGTGAAGAACGCGGTCCAGGCCTCCCCCGCGGGAGGCCGGGTCGAGGTCCGCGCCCACGAGGCCCAGGGCAAGGCGCGGATCCTCGTCAAGGATTTCGGAGCGGGCATCCATCCCGACCACCTCAAGCAGATCTTCGACCCGTTCTTCACGACCAAGGGAAGCGGTGCGGGTCTCGGCCTATCGATCGTACGGTCGATCATCGAAGAGAACGACGGCGAGATCTGGGTCGAAAGCGTTCCAGGAGAGAAGACGATCTTCTTCGTCGTGCTGCCCTCGGTGCGCTCCGGCTCGGGCGCCTACCGTCCCGCCGAGGCGATCGCAGCGGGCACCGGCTCGTGAAGGACGGGGACTCGATGGCGCGTATCCTGATCGTGGAGGACAACCCCACCGTTCGCGACGGTATGGAGCAGATCCTCCGGCGCGCGGGATATGAGGTGGTGGCCGTCTCCGACGGAAACGCCGCGCTCGAGTGCTGCCAGGAGGCGCCGGTCGATCTCGTCATCACGGATTTCAAGATGGAGGGCATGACCGGCCTTCAGCTCCTGGAGTCGCTCCGGCGTCAACCCGTACCGGGGGACCCCGAGGTCATGCTCATCACCGCGTACGGGACCATCGATATCGCGGTGGAGGCGATGAAGCTGGGAGCCGTGGACTTCATCACGAAGCCCTTCGACCCGAACGAGTTCAAAGTCAAGGTGGAGAAGGCGCTCAATACCCGCGACCTCAAGCGCGAGCGCGACGCGTTCAAGGCCCAGGCCGAATACCTGCGTGAAGAGGTCGAGCATCACTTCGGCGAGATCGTGGGGAGATCGGCGGCGATGCGCGCGATCTACGGGTCGATCCGCAAGGTCGCCGAGGCCACGTCCTCGGTCTACGTCTACGGGGAGAGCGGAACCGGAAAGGAGCTGATCGCGCGCGCCATCCACCGCGAAAGTGCGCGTCGCGACGGCCCGTTCGTCAAAGTCAACTGCTCGGCGCTGGCCGAGGGGCTCTTGGAATCGGAGCTGTTCGGTCACGAGAAGGGGGCCTTCACGGGTGCGATCCGCGAGCGCAAGGGACGCTTCGAGCTCGCGCACCAGGGCACTCTGTTCCTGGACGAGATCTCCGACATCCCGCTCTCGACACAGGTCAAGCTGCTGCGCGTGCTCCAGGAAAAGGAGTTCGAGCGGGTGGGAGGGGAGCGCACGATCACGGTCGACGTGCGCATCATCAGCGCAACCAATCGGGACCTGGCCCCGATGGTAGAGCAAGGCGAGTTCCGGGAAGACTTGTTCTACCGGTTGCACATAATCCCCATCGAGGTCCCGCCTCTCCGCGATCGGAAAGAAGACATCCTTCCGCTGGTCACGCACTTCATCCAGGCCATCGGAGCAGAGATGGCGAAGCCGGTCGCGGGCGTCTCGGACGAGGCGATGGATCTCCTGATGCGCTACGACTGGCCGGGGAACATCCGTGAGCTCGAGAACATGATCGAGCGCGCGATCGTGTTGTGCGAGGGCGACCGGCTGGACGCTCAGCTGTTCCCGATCAACGAGAAACGGGGTCCCCGCGCGAGCTCGGCTGTCACGCTGAGCGTACCGCCGGCTGGGGCGATCACGCTGGACAACGCCCTCGAGAGCATCGAGCGCTCGATGATCGAGGATGCGCTGGAGAAGTCAGGAGGAGTGAAGACCAGGACCGCCGAGCTCCTCGGGATCAAGACGAGCGCGCTGTACTACAAGCTCGAGAAATACGGGTTGAGCGGTGGTTAGCCGACGCGGCATCCTGCTGCTCGGGGTCGCCCTCTCTCTGCTGGCGGGCGCGGCGAACGCCGCGGCGCAGCAGCCAGGGCCGGGCATCGTGGAGTTGCGCCGGCTGATCGCCCAGCGGGAGCCCGAGATCGCGCGCCTCGAGGCCCGCCAGCGCGCGCTGGAGGCGCGCGGGGATTCCCTGTCCCACGTCAAGCGTCGCACCGCGGCGGGCAGCGCGCAGTTCGAAACCGTCTCGAACCAGATCCGCCAGACCGGCGACCAGCTCGTCCAGGTAGCCCGCACCCTGCGCACGCTCTACGAGCAGATGCGCGATCTGCGCACGAGCCTGTACAACGAATACAACCGCGCTATCGGGGAGACGAACCAGCGAATCGACCGGTTGCCCAAGACCGCCGAGAACACGGCCGAGTTGAACCGCCTGACAGAGACTCTCCGGCAATACGTAGCGGCGCGAGCCGTGCTCGTGCCGCAGATCGAAGAGGCGCAGGACGACCTGTTCCTGCCAGACCTCGTGGTGGATCCCACCGACGGTCCTTCGCAACTCAGGGTCAAGGAAGCGATCGCCCGCGACGCCGTCGACAAGATCGACGCGCGCATCGAAGCGATCCGCGAGCAGATCGAGACCCAGAACCGCAAGGCACGCGACCTGGAGGAGCTCGAGCGCGTGAAGCAGGACATCGCGCTCTGGGGCGACCGGCAGAGCATCCAGGCGGGCAGCGAGATCGAAGCGATCCTCGAGGGACGCGGGGGCAGGGATGCTCGGGGGGACGTATTCGACGATCCCAACGAGCGGATCCGGGAGCTGCAGATGAGGCTGCTGGATCTGGCGGACAGGCGGCAGGAGTACGCGGCGAAGGCCGCGGTATTCGCCCAGCGATTGCAGGCGTTTTATGATTAACACCATGCGCGGGAGGAACGATCCGATGGAAATCGCACGCAACGCCGGCGGACTGGTCGTGTTGACGGCCCTGACCGCTTTCCTGGCCTCGTCGTTGCACGCTCAGTCCGTCGAGCGATCCCCCTGGTCCTACGACCACGACTTGCGCATGACGTACGAGATCGACGACAACGTCGCCGAGCTGCTCGACGATCCGGTGCAGGCCCAGGTGGCGCGGCTGGCGTATCGAGGAGATCTGCGCTGGGGGGCGTCCGGCGAGCAGCGGCTGTCGCTTACCTACCAGGGAGGGGTCAAGCGTCATTTCGGCTTCAGCGAGTTCGACGTGACCAACCAGTTCGTCAACGAGGGCACGCTCGGCTACCAGCGTCGCATCGCGAATGCGGTTGCGCTGGGCGGCTCGGTGGGGATCAAGAACAGGGCCTGGACGGACGGGTTCTTCTTCATCAACGAGGACGGCTTCACGCGCGTGAGCGGATCGGTGAGCGGGCTGGTGAACCTGACGCCGCTTTCGGAAGGGGAATCGGCGCAGCTGGAGGTCGGGGCGCGCTACTCGGACACCGACTTCGAGAACCTCGACTCATCGTTCGGGAACCACCTGATCGGCGCCTACGCCTCGGTCACCAAGGACTTCGGTACCGATCTGACCGCGCAGTGGGAGTACTCCTTCGATCGTGTCCGCTATCCGGGCCGCGGCAAGCTGGAGGCCGGGGACGACCCGACCGCGATCCTGCGCGGGATCACCCGCGACCGCCAGGAAGACCACGTCCACGAGCTGGGCACGGTCGTGACGTGGCTGGGTCACGTCTCGATCCAGGCGGAATACAGCTTCCGGCTCAGCGAATCCAACTCGTTCGGCTTCAGCTACGCGAGCCACAACATCGGCATGCAGGTGCTGCGTCGCCTGCCCTGGGGGATGCTCGTCCAGCTCTACGGCCAGGTCGAGCTGCGCGACTTCAGCGAGCCCGTCCCCAACACGCAGGTCGGCTCCCTCGACACGGGCGAGACGGAGAACAACGTGCTCCTGCTCCGCATGGTCAAAGACGTGACCCCCGACTACTCGGTCGAGGTGCGCTACGGCCGGTACCGCAACGAGGCGATCACTCTGAACGATTTCTACACCAAGAACATCTACGCGATAGGAATGACCTACCGACCCTGATGACCATGGTGCGAGAGTGGTGTATGCCCCCCTAGATCCGGAGCGCGAGTTCCGGACGCTGAGCGCCGCGGAGAGGCGCCGCCGCCGTCGAGGGCTTGGCTGGACGGTTGCGGCGACCTGCGCGGCGTTCGCGTTTGTGCTCCTCGTGTGGGAGTGGATCACGGGGGGCGCGGGGCCCGCGCGGGCAGCCGGCTACGCGATCGCCTACCTGCTCGCGGCGGGAGGCGCGGCGCTGGCGGGACGCCGGTGGCTCGCGCCCGCCCGGGACGAGCGCGAGGTCGCGGAGCGGCTCGAGCGACTGTTCCCCCAGGCGCGTGGCCAGGTGACGGCCTCGCTCGAGCCCGAAGCCCCTGGTCTCGCGGGCGCGCGGACGAGCGGTGGGAGGGAATGGCTCGCTCGGCGCGGAGCGACGCAGCTCGACCGGGTGTTCTCCGAGGATGCGCGCGGCCGGCTGGCGCGCTCCCGCAGGGCGACGCTGGGGCTGGCTACCCTGGCGCTCGCGACCGGGCTGGCCGAGCCGGCGGCCGCGCCCCGGGTGGTCCGCGCGGTCCTCGCCCCCGCCACGCTGTGGAGGGGAGGGGCCGCGAACTGGCATGTGACGCCGGGCGACGTGGAGGTCGAGTACGGGGCCGGGCTCGCCGGAGCGGCGCGATACGACGGTCCGCTCGCGGAGGGCCCCCTGGTCCTCGAATGGCAGGAGGGGGAGCAGGCCTGGCGGGCCGATACGCTGGGCGCTGTGCCGCACGCGGCCTGGAGGTGGGACGAGGTATCGGTCGAGAGGCGGTATCGGCTGCGGTTCGGGCGGACCGAGAGCCCCGAGTACCGGGTCGCCGTGCGGTCGCCACTGGCGCTGGTCCGCGTGGAGGCGCGCGGACCGGCGGAGGCGTGGGCGCCGCTCGCCGGCCGCATGGCGACCGCCGACGAGGTCCTGGAGATCCGCGGCGAGGCGAACGGCGGGCTCTCGTCCGCGTCCGTGATCGACGCGAACGGGCGAGTGGTCCCGCTGGCGGTGGCCGGCGCTTCGTTCCGCGGGCCGGTCCGCGCGCTTTCGGTGGGGGAGGCCCGCCTCGTCGCCGAGGGCGCGGGCGGCCGCCGGCTGGACGGGCCGGTCTTCGTCGTGCTGGTCCGGGAAGGGGCGTTCATCGAGGTCCTGCGCCCCAGGGAAAACCCCACCACGCTGGCCGCCGAGAACGCGTGGCTCGAAGTGAGGGCCGGCGGGTCGGCGGGTCTCGCGTCGTTAGGATGGGAGACGGCCGCTGGGAGGGGGGGCGACGTGCCGGTGGTGCCGGGCACCCGGGACACGATCGTGACTGCCGCGGTCCCGCTGGCAGCCGGACGAATGCCCGGCGACACGGTCCTGTACCGGGTCGTCGCCCGGCCGACGTTGGGATCCGCGGCGGCCAGTCCCTGGAGGGTGGCCGTGGTCGCGAGCGCCTCATTCCTCCGCGCGGCAGCGGACGAGGAGCGGGCGGTCGCGGGACGAGAGATGTCCGCCGCCCTCGAAGCCGCGCGGCGGGCGTCCGAGGAGCGGGGGGACGCGGCGACTGCCCGGGCGGCCGACGGCGCGGCCGAGCTCGACCGGCGGCTTTCGGCGGCCGCGGACTCTCTGGCGCGCGCGCTCGACCGGACGCTGGCCGATCCCGCCATCGACAGCCAGCTGGCGGCCGCCCTTGAGGGCTACCGGCGGCAGCTCGAGGGTGTCGCGAACACCGCGTTCGACCCGCCTCGCGGAGCGCCGCCGGACCCCGCGGCGGCGGCGGAGGCACGGGCGTCGGTGCTGGAGGCGATCTCCGAGCGCATCGCCGAGATCGAGCGCTCGCTTCGCCGGATGGCCGCGGCCGACTCCCTGGAAAGCCTCGCCGGCGCCCAGTCCGCGCTGGCCGAGGAGACCCGCGGCGCGACGCCGGAGGAGCTCGAGCGGTCGGTCGCGGCGCGCCAGCGGGCGCTGTCGGAGGCCGCCCGGGACGCGGCCGGCGATCTGTCGGAAGCCGCCCGGTCCGGTCTCGAGGAGGCGTTGGAAGTGGCCGCCGGGGAGATCGAGGCCGGTGACCCGGCGGCGGCGGCGAGCGCCGAGGAGAGAGCGGCACAGGAGATGATGCAGGCCGCCGGGCAGACACGCTCGGAGGAGGGGCCGAGCGGCGGCAGCAGTGCGTCAAACCGGGCGGCGTTCGATCGCGCCGGCGCGGAGTCGCTGTTCCTGGCCGAGCGGCAGAGGGAGCTCGCGGAGCGGGAGGGTGGACTCGATGACGCCGGCGAGCGCGCGGCCCGGCTGGCGCGCCAGCGGGTGGTGACCGGAGGGCTCGAGCGCGCGCTGGGGACGATGATCGACGCGATCGGCGGGAGCCCCGCGGGGATGGAGCTCGCGATGCGGATCGCCCAGGCCGTCTATTCGACCCGTCAGGCGGAGGACGCGGTCGAGCGATCTTCGGCAGGGCCGGGCGGCTCGGCGGCCGTTCGCGGCGTGGCAGAGGAGGCGGCGACGGCCCTTGCCCTCCTGGCCCGGGGCCTGTTCCTGCCGGAGGGTGGCGGTGGGGGCATGGGCGGCGTCGGTCAGGCCGGCGACTCGGGGCCGCTCTCAGAGCAGCTCCAGCAGATGGCGCAGGCCCAGACCGCGATGGCCGACGCGCTGGCGAGCGGCCAGGAGCCGGCGGGCGGAAACGCAGAGGCGGCAGCCGCCGAACGTCAGGCGGCGGGCGAGCTGCGCGAGATGGGCGGGGCGCTCGAAGAGCAGGGGCTGGACGCCCGGTCGGTCGAGGCGCTGGCCCGCGCGGTCGAGGCCGCGGCGACCCGTCTCGAGCGCGGGTTGGCGGGTGCGCAGACGGAAAGCGAACTCAGGTCGCTGGCGCGCCGGCTCGCCGATCTCGGCAGGATGATCGAGCGCGAGACCGGCGAGCGGCGCCGCTCGGAGACCGCGCGCTCGTTCGTGCCGGTCGACGCGCCCCCGCTGGAAGGACGCGTGACCGCTCCGGTCCTCGACCCCGCCTCCGCGCTCGCCCCCTGGGCCGGTGCCCTGCCGGCCCAGATGCTGGGGGCCGCGCGGCGCTACCTCGAGCGGCTGGCGGACGAGGGGGTCCGCGCACGCGGGAGCGAGCGGTGAGCGGAAGGGTCATCGCGGTCCTTCTCTTCGCGCTGACGGGATCGGTGGCGCCCGCTCGCGCGCAGGAGGCGGATGGGACGTGGGACCGTTTCCGCTCCGCCTGGGACCGCGCGGACGACAGCATGGCCGTGCTCTCGACACTGGCCGGGGCGGCCGCGGAGCTCGGGGACCTTCCGCGGTTTTACGCGTTTCTCGACAGCGTCGTCGGTGGGGACGGCTCGGGCCCGAACGCGCTCCGGTACTGGGGCGCGGTCGGGCTCCAGCTCGGCGTGGCCCCCGATTCGGTCGCTCGGACGTTCGCGGCCTCGTTGGATGCCGACGCAGACGAGGTCCTGCTCGCCGGGCTGGTCGGGGTCCTCGAGGCGAACGAGGCCGTCGAGGCCGCGCTCGGGCTTCTCGAGGACGCGGCGGAGGCGGGCGTGCCGCCCGCGAGGCTGGCGCTCGTTCGCGGGCAGCTCCTGGCCCGGTCGGGGGATCGCGACCTTGCCGTCGACGCGTGGCTCCTCGCACTCGGAGCGGGCGGCGATGAGGCGATCGCCGCGGCCGCGCGGATCGGCGATCTGGCGGAGGGCGGCGGAGGCGTCCCGGCGGGAACGGTCAAGCGCCTGGCCGCTCTTCGCGTGGTGGCCGAGGGCGACGTCGCGTCGGCGATCGCGCTGCTCCAGGCTCGCGTCCACGCCTCGGCGGGGAGCTGGAGCGACGCGTTCGTGGCTGCCGCCGATCCCGCGCTTGGACCCGAGGCGCGGGGCGAGGCGCTGCGGGGCATCGCCCGGACGGCGCGGGAAGCGGGTAGCCTGGAAGCGGCCCGCGACGCGCTCCAGGAGCTGGTGGCGCTCGGCCCCCCGGCAGCCCGAGCAGAGGACCGGCTGTCGCTGGGCGAGATCGAGGACGATCTCGGTGACCCTTGGGCGGCCGCCGAGAGCTTCGAGGCGGCCCGGCGGGAAGGGGCCGCGGGCGCCCGCGCCAGGGAGCTGGCGGCGGAGGTGGAGGCGGCCCGCGCGAGCGGGGACCCGGACCTGCTGGCCCGAACGCTGGCGCAGGCGCTCGCCGCCGGAGCCGATCCCGCCGTTGTCGCCGTGCCGCGCGGCGACCTCTTCCTCTCGCGCTCCCGGGCGGACAGCGCGCTTGCGGCGTACGTCGCGGGCGTAGAGGACGACGGACCCGTCGGACCGGCGGGGTTGGAGGCCCTTTCGCGGGTGCGGCTGGCCCAGGCGCTCGCCCGATCGGGCACCGCCGGCGATGTCACCGCGGAGCTTGGCCAGGCGCTCGTACGCGCGCCGGTCGATCCCTCAGGCGCGTCCGTACGGCTCGCCGAGCTGGCCGGGCGACTTGGCGAGGGAGACTCGCTGGCGGTCGCGCGCTCGCTCGTCCTCGCGCTCGCGGCGGAATGGAGGGGCCGCGCCGGAGATCCCGCCGGCGCGAGCGAGGCGCTCGAACGGGCAGCCCTGGAGGCGAAGTCGCCGGGGGAAACACCCGCGCTCCTCCTCGACGCCGGCCGGTGGGCGGAAGCGGCGGGCGATCGCGAACGGGCCCGGCGGCTGTGGCGGTCGGTCGTCGAGGAGCACGGGAGCACGCCGTACGCGCTCGACGCGCGGCGGCGGTTGGCGGACGAAGGCCGTTGAGGCGGCGGCACTTCCTGCGCGCGCTGGCGGGAGCGGGCGCCACCGTGCTCGCCGGTCCCCGCGCATCGGCCGCGCACCTCGCAGGATCGGGGTTTTCCGCGGCGAGCTCAGCGGCGAGTCGCTCGGCTGCGTTCCTCCTCCCGATGGACGCCGAGCAGCCGCAGCCTCTCCGGGCCTACGGGATCGTCTACCGTGCGCTCCAGTCCGGCGGCCGCGCGGAATGGCTCCTCAACTTTCGTGGTGGGTCGTTCCTGGTCGAGCACCCGCCGGCGCTCGACGAGGCATTGGACCGCGGCGTCTGGACCGAGGATCCCGCCGCGTCGGCGGGCGACCTCGCAGCCGCGCTCTCGTCGGAGGAAACGGTCCCGATGAAGCTCGAGGTCGCCCCGCGGATCGCCGTCTACGTGCCCCCCTACGCGGCGCCGTGGGACGACGCCGTCCGGCTCGCGCTCGATTACGCCGAGATCCCCTATCAGCAGCTCTGGGACACCGAGGTCCTCGGCGAGGGTCTGGCGGAGGTGGACTGGATCCACCTTCATCACGAGGACTTCACCGGGCAGTACGGGAAGTACGGGCTCGGCGTCCAGTCCGCGGCCTGGTATCGGGAAGCGACCGCGCTCGACCGCGCCACGGCGAACGAGCTCGGGTTCCCGGACGCGCGCTCGCTCAAGGCCGCAGTCGCCGGGAGGATCCGGGAATACGTCGCCGCGGGCGGCTTCCTGTTCGCCATGTGCGCGTCCAGCGAGACCCTCGATGTGGCGCTGTCCGGCGGAGGCACGGACGACTCGGGGACGCTGGCCTTCGAAGGGTTCGAGGTCGACCGCTCCGACACGGGCCCGTTCTCGACCATCGACGGCCACCGGGTCAACACCCCCGACCGCGTGCCGCTCGATGAGGTCCTCGTGGAGCGCTTCTCCGCCACGGTGGATCCCGTCGCCGCGATGTTGACCCAGGATCACGACCTGCGCTTCCCGGACTGGTACGGGCTGACGACGTCGTACCGTTCAGAGGTGCTGAAGCCGAGCGTGGTCGTGCTCGCGAGCTGCGGCGGCGGCCGGCTCGCCAAGTACGTGCATGGCGACCACGGCGAAGGGTCGTTCACCTTCCTCGGCGGCCACGACCCCGAGGACCCGCGACACGCGGTCGGCGACCCCGCGACCGACCTGCGGGAGTACCCGCAGTCACCGGGTTACCGGCTGATCCTCAACAACGTGTTGTTTCCAGCCGCAGAGAAAAAAGAACAGAAGACCTGAGGGTCGATGAAAAACGGGGGGCGTACGCGTTTGTCCGCCCCTCGGGGCGGCCGTATCTTCTGGCCGGAACGCTCGTTGGACGGATACTCGACAGGCGGGGTGAGGGAGTGCCGACGGCCTCGAGAACCGAGTCCTCTACGGACCGCGAGCTGCTCGAGCGGTTCGAGGCCGGGGACCGCCGCGCGCTGGCCCGCGCGCTGTCGTGGGTCGAGAACCAGCGGCCGGGGTTCGAGGACCTCCTGCACGCGCTTCATGGTCGGCTCGGCCACGCCTACCGGGTGGGGATCACGGGCCCTCCGGGCGCGGGGAAGAGCACGCTGACCGAGAAGTACGCGCTCCTGCTCAGGGACCGCGGCCTCAAAGTCGGGATCCTGGCTGTCGATCCGAGCAGCCCGTTCACCGGTGGCGCGCTGCTCGGCGACCGGATCCGAATGCAGGAGCTGACGCTCGACGAGGGAACGTTCATCCGGTCGATGGCATCGCGCGGACGCCTCGGCGGGCTGGCCACGACGTCGCTCGAGGCCGCGGATCTCGTGGAGGCGTTCGGCTTCGACGTCGTGATCCACGAGACGGTCGGCGTGGGGCAGACCGAGCGCGACATCGTCAGTGCGGCGGACACGACCGTGGTCGTCCTCGTCCCCGAGTCGGGCGACGCGATCCAGGCGATGAAGGCAGGGTTGATGGAGATCGCCGACGTGTTCGTGGTGAACAAGGCCGACCGGCCCGGGGCCGACAAGCTTGCGCGCGCGCTCAAGGCCACGCTGGGCCTCCGCGCCGCCTCGCAGGATGGCTGGGCGCCCCCGATCGTTCGCACAATCGCGCTCGAGGGTGACGGAATCGAGGAGCTCGACCAGGCGATCGAGACGCACCGCGAGCACGGCCGGCGGACGGGGGCGCTCGAGAAGAAGCGCGGTCAGCGCGCCGCCGAGCGGGTCCGGGACATTGTCGCTCGCCGCTGCGAGCGGATGGTATGGCTGGAGCGCGGGGGCGAGCGGATGCTCGCAGAGGGGCTCGTACGGATCGCCGCCGGCGAGACGACCCCCTACGCGCTGGCGGACGAGATCGCGCGCGCGGCAGACATCGAAGACTCCAGCGACCTGCGAGGAGAGACCCTATGACCCGTACGATCGAGGACGCGCGGACGACGAACGACGGCCGGGTGACGACCGCGG
>DASQEN010000288.1:0-12398 GCA_035633635.1 Gemmatimonadota bacterium
GGTCAGCTCGTCGTGAAGCTGGCATACGGTGCGATGTTGATCTTCGTGGTGGGGCTCGGTTGGCGGGAAGTCCTGGACGTACGCTTCCTGGGATGGGTCGCCGAGCGGATGGTCGATCTCTCGGCCCTCGAGGTGGCGCAGCTGGCCGCGTCGGGGCTGGCGGGCTGGTTCGTGCTGATGGGCGTGCTTCGGATCGGGGTCTCGCGCGTCGCCGCGTTCCGGATGTTCGAGCGCGCGATCGTCACATCGATCCTTCTGGTCCAGGCGTTCAGCTTCTACAGCGAGCAGTTCGTGGCGCTGGTCGAGCTCGTGTTCAACCTGACGATTCTGACGCTCGTCAGGGCCGCAATCGGCGTCGAGGAGGGCCGCGAAGCGGGGTCCTGAAGCGCGCTTGCTGACTCCTGGTCGGCGCCGCGCGCCGATCCGGCTAGCTTTCGCCCGCCATGGGACATCCGTACCTCGACCTCCTGAGCGAGCGCGTGCTCGTCTTCGACGGCGCGATGGGCACGAGCATCCAGGCGCTCCGGCTTTCGGCGACGGATTTCGGCGGACCGAAGCTCGATGGCTGCAACGACCACCTCTCGCTCTCGCGCCCCGACGTCATCGCCGGAATCCATGCGTCCTTTCTTGAAGTTGGGTGTGATGTCATCGAGACTAACTCGTTCAGGGCAAATAGGTTTTCTATCGAGGAATACGGTCTCTCGGAGAGGGTGATCGAGCTGAACCGCGAAGCCGCGCGGATCGCTCGCGCACAGGCCGATCGCTTCTCGACGCCGGAGCGCCCGCGCTTCGTGGCCGGCTCGATCGGCCCCTCGGGCTTCCTGCCGGGCACCTCGGACCCCGTGCTGGGCTCGAAGACCTGGGCCGACCTGGAAGGGGCGTTCGCCGAGCAGGCGCGGGGCCTGATCGAGGGCGGGGTGGATCTGCTCCTCGTCGAGACCAGCCAGGACATGCTCGAGGTCAAGGCGGCGGTCGCGGGAATCCGGCGGGCGCTGGCGGAGACTGGGGCCGCGCTCCCTATCCAGGCCCAGGTCACGCTGGACACCGCGGGTCGCATGCTTCTCGGCACCGACATCGAGGCTGCCTACGTGACGCTCGAGGCCCTCCGCGTCGACGTCGTGGGGCTCAACTGCTCGACCGGTCCCGAGCCCATGCGGCAGCCGGTGCGCTGGCTCTGCGAGAACTCGGTCCTGCCCGTCAGCGTGATTCCCAACGCCGGCATGCCCCGCAATGTCGGGGGGGTGGCGCATTACGACCTTTCGCCCGAGGACCTGGCCGCCGCGCACGAGGAATTCGTCGCCCGGCTCGGGGTTTCGGTCGTGGGCGGGTGCTGCGGGACGACGCCCGCACACCTGGCACTGGTCGTCGAGCGGGTTGGGGGAAGGGCGCCGCGGTCGCGCGCGGCGCGGCGCGTGCCGCGGGTCGCGAGCGCGATGACGGCCATGGACCTCGCGCAGGACCCCCCGCCGACCCTGATCGGCGAGCGGGTCAACAGCCAGGGATCCCGGAAGGTCAAGCGGCTGCTGCTTGCCGACGACTACGAGTCGATCCTCCAGGTTGCGCGGGAGCAGATCGAGGGCGGCGCCCACCTGCTGGACGTCTGCGTGGCGCTCACCGAGCGGCCGGACGAGGCGGAGCAGATGGGCGCACTGGTGAAGCTCTTGTCCCAAGGGGTCGCGGCCCCGCTGGCGATCGACTCCACGGAAGCTGAGGTCGTCCGCGCGGCACTCGAACGCTGCCCCGGCCGCGCGCTCATCAACTCGATCAATCTCGAGAACGGCCGCAAGCGGATCGACGACGTGCTGCCGCTGGCGGTCGTGCACGGTGCCGTCCTCGTCGCGCTGACGATCGACGAGGAGGGCATGGCCAAGACAGCCGAGCGGAAGCTCGAGGTTGCGCGCCGGATCCACGACATCTGCGTAGGCGAGTACGGCCTGGACCCCTCCGACCTGGTGTTCGACGCGCTCACGTTCACGCTCGCGACGGGCGACCAGGAGTTCCGTCACTCTGCCGTCGACACCATCGAGGGATTGGCCCGCATCAAGTCGGAGCTGCCGGGCGTCCTGACGAGCCTGGGCGTCTCCAATGTCTCGTTCGGCCTCAGGCCTCACGCACGGGCGGTCCTCAACTCCGTATTCCTGCATCACTGTGTCGAGGCCGGGCTCGACATGGCGATCGTCAACTCCGCGCACATCACGCCCTATGCGGAGATCGACGCACAGCGGCGCGCGCTGGCCGACGACCTGATCTTCGACCGGCGGGAGGACGCGCTGGCCGGCTTCATCGAGTTCTTCGAGGAGCATTCTGACGAATCGGAGGAACGGGTGGACCCAACCGCCGGTATGTCCGCCGAGGAGGCGATACACTGGCAAATCCTGCACCGCCGCCGGGAGGGCATCGAGGACCTCGTCGGACGGGCGATCGAGGACCGCGGCGGCGACCACGAAGCCGCTGTCGGCACCTTGAACGGCGTCCTGCTTCCCGCAATGAAGGAGGTCGGAGACCGGTTTGGGGCCGGGGAGCTGATCCTGCCGTTCGTGCTGCAGTCCGCGGAGGTGATGAAACGCGCGGTGGTCAAGCTCGAAACATACCTCGACCAGATCGAGGGGCAGAGCAAGGGAACGGTCGTGCTCGCCACCGTATTCGGGGACGTTCACGACATCGGCAAGAACCTGGTCGGCACGATCCTTTCGAACAACGGTTACACGGTGCACGATCTTGGCAAGCAGGTGCCGGTCAACACGATCATCGAGAAGGCGGAGGAGGTCGGCGCGGACGCGATCGGCCTGTCGGCGTTGCTCGTCTCGACTTCCAAGCAGATGCCGCTCTGCGTGCAGGAGCTCCACGCCCGCGGCCTCGCCTACCCGGTTCTGGTCGGCGGGGCGGCGATCAACCCCTCATTCGCGAGGACGGCCGCGTTCGTCGACGACGAACTCTACGGACCCGGCCTGTTCTATTGCAAGGACGCCTTCGAGGGGCTTTCCGCCGTGGAGGCTCTGGTCGACCCCGGTCGCCGCGCGTCGTTCGTCGAGGCCCGGCACGTGGAGATCCGCGAAGGTGTGAAGCGTCGCGCGGCCTTGAAGGCCACGGTCGCCGACCGTGCCCCCGATCGCGACGGCAGGGGCCCCTTCACGGACGTCGATGTGCCCCGGCCCGCGTTCTACGGCACCAGGGTCATCGAGAGCCTGCCGCTGGAAGCCCTTTACGAACGGATCGACCTCAACACCCTCTACCGACTCCATTGGGGAGCCAAGAACGCGAAAGGGAAGGAGTGGGACCGGCTCCTGGCGGAGGAGTTCGAGCCTCGCCTCGAGCGATACCAGGCAGAGGCGCTCGCCTCGGGCTGGATCGTCCCGCAGGCCGCCTACGGGATCTGGCCGGCGGCCGGAGACGGGGAGGCGCTCGTCCTCTATGACCCCCACGATCCCGGCCGCGAGATCGCCCGATTCGACTTCCCGCGCCAGTCGGATCGGGATCGCCTGTGCCTGGCCGACTACTTCCGGCCAGTCGACACCGAGCGCGATGTCGTCGCGCTCCAGATCGTAACGGTGGGCGACGAGCTGCTCAAGAGATCGAGCGCGATGATGGATGCCGGGGACTACAGCGACGGGTACTACCTCCACGGCTTCGGCGTCCGGCTCGCGGAAGCGAGCGCCGCGTACGTGCACGAGAGGATCCGCGAGGACCTGGGCATCGCCCCCGGTCGCGGCCTCCGCTACTCGTGGGGGTACGGCGCCTGTCCCGACGTCCTCCAGCACGCGGTCGTCTTCGACCTGTTGCCCGCGCGGGAATCGCTGGACATGGATCTCACCGAGGCCGGTGCTCTTATCCCCGAGCTTTCGACCGCTGCCCTGGCTGTGCACCACCCTCGAGCCAAGTACTTTTCGGTCTAAGTCGCGCGCGGAGGATCACGAATCTCAGAAGGAGCGGAGATGCATCACAGGGAAACGATCCGTACGGACGCGGCCCCGCAGGCGCTCGGTCCCTACAATCAGGCGATCGTCGCGGGCGACCTGGTGTTCACCGCCGGGCAGCTGGGAGGCGATCCGGCAAGCGGCCAGCTCCCAGAGGGGATCGAGGCACAGACGCAGCAGGCGCTGAGGAACATCTCGGCCGTGCTCGAGGCGGCCGGGTCCGGCTGGGGGGACGTGGTCAAGACGACCGTGTTCCTGGCCGACATGGCCGATTTCGCGGCCTTCAACGCCGTGTACGCGGAGGTGGTGGAGGAGCCGTTCCCAGCGCGCTCCACGGTGGAGGCGGCCGCCCTGCCGAAGGGCGCGCGGATCGAAATTGACGCCATCGCGGTGAGAGGGGGAGACCGCTGAAGACTGGGAGGAGCGTTCAAGCATGACCCGTGAGGAGATCACCAAGCTCACCGAGAAGGTGCGGTGCGCGGGTTGAGCGTCGAAGCTGAGTCCGGAGGACTTGCATAGGGCGCTCGAGGGGATGGCGCCCGCGCCGCGCGATCCCAACGTCCTTGTGGACGCGGGGTCGTTCGACGACGCGGGGGTGTACCGGATCGCGCCCGATCTCGCGCTGATCCAGACCGTGGACTTCTTCACGCCGATCGTCGACGATCCGTGGGATTTCGGGCAGATCGCCGCGGCGAACGCGCTCTCCGACGTGTACGCGATGGGCGGCACGCCGCGCACCGCGCTCGCGCTCGTCTGCTGGCCGCCGTCCGGGCTCGCGCCCGAGATCCTGGGGCGGATCCTGGCGGGTGGCGCGGAGAAATGCCGCGAGGCCGGGTGCGCGATCATCGGGGGCCATTCGATCCAGGACGAGGAGCTCAAGTACGGGCTGGCCGTGACCGGGACCGGGCATCCCGACCGCCTCATGACCAACGCCGGGGCGCGGCCGGGGGACGTGCTGGTACTGACCAAGGCGCTGGGGACAGGCATCCTCACGACCGCGCTGAAGAACGGCGCGGTGAGCCAGGACGACATCGCGGCGGCGGTGGAGTCGATGAAGCGCCTCTCGGCGACCGCGGCCGAGCTCGCGCTGTCGGCGGGCGTTCGCGCCGCCACCGACGTCACCGGCTTCGGCCTGATCGGACACGCGGCGCAGCTGGCCGACGCCAGCCGGGTCACGCTCGTCCTAGAGGCGGGCGCGCTTGTGCTGTTCGACCGCGTAGAGGACCTGGCCCTCACCGGCAACGTCCCGGGGGGCGGACGGGGCAACCGGAGCTACTTCGAGCCGCGGACGAGGATCGCCGACGATGTCCCGGAGTCCCGGCGCCTCGCGGCCTTCGACCCTCAGACGAGCGGTGGCCTGCTCCTGGCCGTGCCGGCGAGCGAGGAGGCCGGACTCCTCCGTGCACTGCGGAAGGCCGGTTGGAAGGCCGCGGAGCGGGTGGGGACGGTCGCGACGCGCGGAGCGCAGGCGGTGGAGCTCCGATGACGGCGGCGGATCTCCGTTCCCGCGGAGGGTGTATCTTCGTTCCCGATCGTTCTCGCGAACCGTTCTCCCTCAGGAGGAATACCCGCATGAGCAAGGCGACCGTATCGAGAATGGGGTGCCGCCTGGCCAGGGCGGGGGTCGTCCTGGCGCTTGCTGCCTGCGGGGGTGGAGGCGGTGGGCCGACCGACGACGGCGGCGACCCGCCCGCCGTGGCCGGCAACTACAACGCCACGTTCACTGCGACCCAGGCGACCGGCTGTCAGGACTTCGTCACCGCGCCCTCCTCGACGACAGGGACGCTGAGGGTAACCCAGTCCGGGTCTGCGGTCACCCTCCACATCTCCGAGCTCGCCACGCAGATCGCAAGCAACGCGGTGGGCACGATCTCGGAAAGCGGGTCGTTCCACTTCGAGGGGCCGGTCCTGCTCGACCCCGACCCGGACGTGGAGGACGACGAGCTGCCCGCCACGGGGACGATCGACGGCACGTTCTCGACGTCGATGAACTTGAGCTTCCGCTTCACGCTCGGGCCGTGCACTGTGGTGGGGACGATCGTCGGCCAGCGCTGACCCGCAGCGGGCGTCCGGCCTGACGTTGACGGGCGGGGGGGCCGGCACCATCTTTGGGGCGGCCGCATTCGTGTCCCCGCCGTCGTCCTTTCCCATCCCCCAGACGAGGCGATCGAACTTCCTGCAACCGACGGAGTCCTGATGCGCAGGAGCTGGATCTCTACATCGCTGGTATTCGTTCTGGGGCTGGGCCTGGCTTGCGGAGGAGGAGGCGGCGGCCCGGTCGGACCGGGAGGCGACGACGGGTCCGGGACGCTGGGACCCGCCGGCGGCACGGTAAGCCTCCAGACCCAGGCCGGCGTGACCGTTCCCGCGGGCGCCCTCGCCGCCGACGTGACGATCACGGTGACGCCCGTGGCCATGCCGGCCGCGCTCCAGGCCGCAGGCGCGATCGCGCAGGCTTACCGCTTCGCGCCCGAAGGACAGCAGTTCCAGCTACCGGTCGAGGTGTTCGTCTTCGTGCCCAACTCGGCCCTGACGGGCATCGACCCGGCCGACCTGACCCTCCTGGCAACGACTGCGACCGGTTTTGAAGAGCTGACCGGCATCACGGTCGACATCGGCGCGAGCGGGATCACGGTCCGCGGCCACGTCACCCACTTCACCGTCATTGCGGCCGCGGTCGAGGAGGACGCCCCACCGCCAAACCGCGCTCCGACGGCGAGCGCGGGTGCCGACCAGAACGCGACCGTAGGGGTCCAGGTCACCCTGCAGGGCGGATCCTCATCGGATCCGGACGGCGATCCGCTGACGTTCCAGTGGCGCGCGATCTCTTCACCCGGCGGCGTAACGGTCTCGATCACGGGCGGCGCCACCGCACAGCCTACGTTCACGCCCTCGACGGCCGGCGTCTACGAGTTCGAGCTGACGGTATCCGACGGCGAGCTCGCGGTGCGGGACACCGTGCGGGTCACCGCGGCCGCGGCGAACCTCGCGCCCGTCGTCGACGCCGGATCCGACCAGTCCATCATTCTGGGGGGCGCGGCTACGGTCACCGCCGTGGCCACGGACCCGAACGCCGATCCTCTGACGTACGCCTGGACGGTCCAGAGCCGTCCGGCCGGCAGCACGGCGGCGCTCAGCGCGACCAACACGCCGGCGGTCTCGATCACGCCGGACGTCGCGGGCGAATACGTGCTTCAGGTGACGGTCAGCGACGGCCGCGGAGGCCAGGCGACCGACGGCGTGAAGGTCACCGCCACGGCCCCGGGGATGAACCGCGCGCCGACCGCCGACGCGGGGTTCAACCTGGAGGGGACCGAGACGATTCCGGTCACGCTCGACGGCACGAACTCAAGCGATCCCGACGGGGATCCGCTCACCTACACCTGGACGTTCGTCTCCGTACCCGCCGGCTCGAGCGCCGGGATCATAGCCGCCAACGCGGCATCGGCGAGCTTCACGCCCGACGTCGAGGGCGTCTACGTCGTCCAGCTCCAGGTGAGCGACGGGCAGCTCTCGTCGACCGACACGGCGACGATCACCGCGGGCCCGTTCAACCACACGCCGGTCGGCACGCTGACGATCGCCGGCGGCGCGCAGATCCTCGCGGGAGCGAGCGTGACGGCGACCGCGGCGTTCACCGACGCAGACGACGATCCGCTCGACTTCACGTGGACGCTGGACGCTCCCGATGGCAGCGTGGCTACGCTCACGGTGAGCGGCGACGAGACCCAGGCCACGTTCACCGCGGACGTGCCCGGAGAGTTCGTGATCGCGCTCTCAGTCACCGACGGCGAGAACGTCGTGGTGTCGCAGGTCACCGTCACCGCGTACCCGCTCGTCGGCGGTACGTACAACACGAACTTCACGCTGACCTTCATCAGCTCGATCTGCCAGGGCGCCCTCGGCCTCGTGCCGGGGCAATCGGTGGTCACCGACATGCTTGTGAGCCAGCTCTCGCCGTCCACCGCGCAGCTCGGCATCAGCGCGCTGATCACGAACGTGCAGGACGATCCCGTGGCGTCTCTCTCTCCCGATGGGCTGGCGGTCTATACGGGGCCGATCGTCCTCGAGACGGGCGACCCGGAGACACCCACGATCAGGGCCTCGGGGAACATCACGCTGCCGTTCCAGTTCGCGAACGGGTCCGGGAGCCCGGCGACCGGGTTCCACGAGGGACGCTTCGATTTCACAGCAATCGTCTTCCTGATCAGCTGCACCGTGCAGGGGACGCTGGAGAGCCCGGCGAACTGACCCCCGAAGGCACATGGGGAAGAACGGGGGAGGCCCGACGGCCTCCCCCGTTTCGCTTACATTCGCGGAGTCTCGAAACGTCCCGGCGCTCCTCCAGGAGGTCCCCATGAGCGATGCTACGACCGCCGCGGGCCCGCGCCCCGTCCGCGCACCGCGCGGGTTGACGTTGCGCTGCCGCGGCTGGCACCAGGAAGCCGCGCTCCGCATGCTGATGAACAACCTCGATCCTGAGGTCGCCGAGGACCCCGACCGGCTCGTCGTCTATGGCGGCTCGGGTCGCGCCGCGCGGAGCTGGGAATGCTTCGAGGCGATCGTCGCCACGCTCGAGGACCTGAAGGGCGACGAGACCCTCTGCGTCCAGTCAGGGAAGCCGGTGGGCGTCTTCCGCACCCACCCCATGGCACCGCGGGTTCTGATCGCCAACGCCAACGTGGTCCCGCGCTGGGCCACGGCCGACGAGTTCCGCCGGCTCGAGGGCCTGGGGCTGACGATGTATGGCCAGATGACTGCAGGGTCCTGGATCTACATCGGTACGCAAGGGATCCTGCAGGGGACCTACGAGACGTTCGCGGCGGTCGCCGACCGCCACTTCGGAGGGTCGCTCCAGGGCCGCTGGGTGCTGACCGGCGGCTGCGGGGGAATGGGGGGCGCACAGCCGCTGGCGGCCACGATGAACGGCGCCGCATGCCTGATCGTGGAGGTCGACCCCGCGCGGCTCGAGCGTCGGCTCGCCAGCCGCTATCTGGACGAGATCGCCCCCGACCTGGACGCGGCCATGGGCCGGATCGCCGCGGCGACCGCGGCCGGCGAGGCGGTCTCGGTCGGGCTTGTCGGCAACTGCGCCGAGGTGCTCCCCGAGATCGCGCGCCGCGACCAGGTCCCCGACGTGCTCACCGACCAGACCAGTGCGCACGACGCGCTCGACGGATACGTCCCCGCCGGCCTCGATTCTGAGGACGCCGCCGATCTGCGCGCGCGCGACCCGGACGAATACGTCCGGCGGGCGATGGAGTCCATGGCCGTCCACTGCCGCGCGATGCTGGAGCTCGGACGAAAGGGCGCGGTGGTCTTCGACTACGGCAACAACCTCCGCGGCCAGGCCCTGGACGCCGGCGTCGACGAGGCGTTCGAGATCCCGGGCTTCGTCCCCGAGTACATCCGGCCGCTGTTCTGCGAGGGAAAGGGACCGTTCCGCTGGGTGGCGCTATCGGGCGATCCGGCCGACATCGCGGCGATCGACCGCGCGATCGGAGAGCTCTTCCCGGATGACGAGCCGCTCCAGCGCTGGATCCGCCTCGCCGGCGAGCGGGTCGCATTCCAGGGCCTGCCGGCCCGCATCTGCTGGCTCGGGTACGGCGACCGCTGGCGGCTCGGCGAGCGGATCCACGCGATGGTAGGCGATGGGACGCTGGGAGCTCCGATCGTGATCGGCCGCGACCACCTCGACACGGGCTCGGTGGCCTCGCCGTACCGCGAGACCGAGGACATGGCGGACGGCTCGGACGCGATCGCCGACTGGCCGATCCTGAACGCGCTCCTCAACACGGCGTCGGGTGCGTCATGGGTCTCGTTCCATCACGGTGGAGGCGTGGGGGTGGGCTTGAGCCTCCACGCGGGCCAGGTTACGGTCGCGGACGGCACGGCCGACGGGGCGCTCCGCCTCGAGCGGGTGCTGACCAACGATCCCGGTCTGGGTGTCGCCCGCCATGCCGACGCGGGATACGGGCTGGCACGCGAGACCGCGCGCGAGCGGGGCGTGCGGATCCCGATGACGGGGGAGTGACCTCGCCGGCGGGCAGCCGGCGTGATGCCGGTGCCGAGCTTCTCATTCACGGGCTCGCGCAGCTCGTCGACCCGCGGGGCGGGACCTCCGCGCCGCTCTCGATCGTAGAAGATGCCTTCGTCTGGATCCGCGAGGGCGAGGTAGCGGCCGCGGGCGCGATGGCGGACCTGCCATCGGGCGCGGCGGGCCTGCTCGACCCTGGCGATCCCCGGTCCTTCGACGGCTCGGGTTGTGTGGCGCTGCCCGGTCTGGTGGACTCCCACACCCACGCTGTCTTCGGCGCGACCCGCGAGCACGAGTTCGAAGCGCGGCTAGCCGGCGCGACCTACCAGGAGATCGCCGCGGCCGGAGGCGGGATCCTCTACAGCGTGCGGGACCTTCGGTCGCTCGGCGAGGACGAGCTGGTCGAGGTCTCGCGTCCGCGGATCGCAGAGTTCGCGCGCTTCGGAGTCACCACGTTGGAGGTCAAGTCGGGGTACGGCCTGACGGTCGAGGATGAACTCAAGACCCTGCGGGCGATCCGCCGCCTGTCCGCGGACGACGGCCTGCCACGGCTGGTGCCGACCTTCCTCGGCGCGCACGCGATCCCGTCCGAATTCGCCTCCGACCGGGAGGCCTACGTGCGGCTCGTGATCGACGAGATGTTGCCGGCGGTCGCGGAGGAGGAGCTGGCCGAGTTTTGCGACGTGTTCTGCGAAGAGGGCGCGTTCACGCCGGGAGAGAGCGAGCGGATCCTGGAGCAAGCCGCGGAGCTGGGGCTCGGCCTCAAGATCCACGCCGAGGAGTTCACACCGCTCGGCGGGGCCGAGCTGGCGGTGCGGCTCGGGGCGGCCAGCGCCGACCATCTGGTGGCCCTCGACGACCGCGGGATCGCGGCACTGGCGTCCTCGTCGACGGTGGCGACGCTCCTGCCCGGAACGTCCCTGTTCCTCAAGCTCGGACGGCACGCGCCGGGCCGCGCGCTGGCCGATGCCGGGGCGACGGTGGCGGTGGCAACCGACTTCAATCCCGGTTCTTCGATGAGCCAGAACCTGCCGCTCATGGTGCCGCTGTCGTGCCTCAACCTAGGCCTGACGATCGCCGAGGCCGTCCGGGCCGTGACCAGGGGCGGCGCGCTGGCGCTGGCCCGCCCCGAGCTGGGATCGCTCGAGGCGGGCGCGCCGGGGGACGTCGCCGTCTTCGACACGCCCGACATCCGCAATCTCGCCTACCACTACGGGGTGCCCCGTGTGGTCCTCGCCGCGCGTGGCGGACGCCGCCTGTGGTGGGTGGGAGAGCCGATCTAGCGGGACCCGATCCTCGCTCCTATCTTGACGAACCTCTTATCGAAGGAGCGCTCGACCTGAGCTGGTTCAAGAAGAACAGACGGAGTCCTGCGCGGCACGAGGACCCGGACGAGGCGATCGCCCGTTATCTGGAAGAGCTGCGGCAGGCCGACGTCCAGGGGACAGCTCAACCGGCGTCGGCGCTGAACGGCCTGGGGGACGCCTACCTCGACAAGGGCGACCTCATGTCGGCTGTCGACCACTACCGCCAGTCGGCGGAGGCGTACGCGCGCGAGGGGATGTACGACAACGCGATCGCCTGCTGTAAGAAGATCCGCCGCTACGCTCCCGAAGACGAGAACTCGGGCCTCCTCCTCGGACGGTACTACGCGGCGAAGGGACTGCGCGCCGATGCGGCCCGGGAGATGGAGGCGTACGCCGATCGCATGGACCGCGCCGGTCAGCGGAAGGAAGCGATTGCGGCGCTTGCCGACCTCGTAAACCTCGCGCCTGAGAAGACCCTCCAACGCGAAAAGCTGGCCCGCCTCTATGCGGAGAATGGCCAGCGCGACGCGGCGGTCCAGGAGTACCGCGCGACGCGACTCGAGTACGAGGCGCGGGGCGACAGGGAGGGTGTTTCGCGGGTCACCGACCTCCTCGCCGAGCATGGCGACCGTTCGAAGGCGTTGGCTCCCGGCGCCAAGGCCGGGGTGGAGGTTCGCGCCGAAGAGGCCGCCTTCACCGAGAAGGGGGCCCCCGCCGAGCGTCCACCCATCCCCCTGGGCCTCGAGATCGAGCACACCAGCTATTCCGAGGGCTACGAGGGGACCCCGGCGGATCGCCCGAAGGCCGCCACCTCGGCGCCCGGTGGCGCGAAGCCCGGATACTCGGAGATGGTCGCGCTGGCCGAGCGCGTGGCGACTGACGGGGACACCGAGCGGGCCGCGGGCTATCTGGCGGAGGCCGGTCAGGGCTTCACCTCGCAGCGACGCTGGGAGGAGGCGGTCACGGCCTACCGCAAGCTCGCCGCGCTCGGAGGGGCGAAGGACGAGCAATACGCGGCCTGGACCGAAGCTGCGCGACAGGCGGGCATGGCCTCGCTCGTGCTCGAGGCGCTGACGGCGCAGGCCCGGTGGCACGTGGAGGCGGGCCGTCGCTCTTCTGCCCGCAAGGCCGCCGAGGAGA
>DASQEN010000289.1:0-2939 GCA_035633635.1 Gemmatimonadota bacterium
GGGACTCACGATCAGACGGACCGCACGGGATTCAGATGAGAAGGAGGTCATCCGCTGTCTCAAGCGTTACATCGCGAGGGAGGTCTACAGGAGCCTGCGAGGGAGGTCTACAGGAGCCTGCGAGCGGATCTCACTGCGCTCGCCGAGACTTGACATCTATAGGAACGTCCGGGTCAACTTCACATCAAAGCCCAACCCAACGTGAGGCGCATAGAGATCGGGTCAGCGACCGATGATCCCCGCGTCTTGGGTCGGCCACTCATGAGCGATCACAACCTCAGCGCTCGCGTCTGGGCAACGGCGGCCGCCGCCGCGGTGCCGATCGCATCAGCCTTGGGAATCGGCTGGTGGCTTCCGATCCATCTCGCCATGCTGGGGGCCGCCTCCCAAGCGATAGTCGGCGGACAGCTGATGTTCTCGACCACCCTCGGCCTCTCGCGCGGTCCAGCGCGGTCACAATCTTTGACACAGCTCGTTCTCTTGAACCTGGGGGCAGCCCTCGTGGTGGGAGGCCGCTTGTGGAGCTGGCCCGGTGTCCTCGTGGTCGGCGCCTCCATCTTCGTCGCAACGATCTGCTGGGTGACATGGCAGGTCCATCTGTTGTGGCGCCGCTCGATCAACCGCCGCTTCTCCATCACTGGCACCTTCTACCTGCTCGCCGGTCTGAGCATCATCATCGGCGCATCGATAGGTGGAGCGCTCGGTAGCGGTGCCTTCGACGACGCATCGTCTTACCTCGCCCACCGGGGCGTTCATATGACCCTGAACATCCTGGGGTGGGCGGGGCTGACGATCGTGGGAACGGCCGTGACCCTGCTACCGACGGTCCTCCATGTTCGAGCTCCCAAGCTTCACTCCATCGCCATCGCACCCTGGCTGATGTCTGGCGGTCTAGGACTGCTGTCGATGGGAGCGACGTTGAGCCAGGAGCACCTGGCTGGTGCGGGGATGGTCTGTTACGTCGTGGGGCTCCTCGCGTTCGGAATGTACGTGAGGCGGATCCTCGTGATCCCTCGTCGCCGCAAGATCCCGACCGCGGCCCTGCATCTGATCGCGGCGCTCGTTTGGGCCACTGTAACGAGCGTCGGGCTCATCGTGTCTTTCACGCGCGCAGATCCTTCGTTGACACGCAACCTGCTCGTCGTGGGTGGCGCCAGTGGCCTCGTCTTCCAAGCCCTCATCGGAGCCTGGTCGTTCCTGCTTCCCAGCACTCGCCCACCTGTGCCGGCACGGCGGCGCAGGGAGTTGATCGCGATGGAGCTGGGAGGGCGTGCTCAGGTGCTCGCATACAACGCGGGGCTCGTAGCGGTCCTGATCGGATTGGAGACGAGCATCGACAGCTCGCTGTGGGGCATCGCGTTGACTTGGAGCGCCGCGGTGTGGGCTATCGCCAAGTCGTGGTCCTTTCCGCTACTGGCCACCTTGCCTTGGGTCCGGATCTACAGCGAACGCTGGTGGGCGGCGCCCGAGGACTGACCCCGCCGCGACCAGCTCCACTATCCCCCATTGAACCGTCTGCCAGAGATCAGCATCGTATCGACACTCACGAACTTCTCTTTGTCTCCTTCGGCGCACGGCAGGAGCGGAAGGCGACGGACGCGTTGAAGCTCTTCAGGACCGGTAACTACGTGAGCTTGTCCTCTCACGACGACGCTCCAACCGATCTGCCAACTCGGCCCGACCCAGTCAGCCTCGAAGGCCACGTAGGACTCATGGACCGCCGCATCGAACTTGGTCCCTGGATCGGTGCGGAAGACGACATTGCCGCGGTCGATCGCGTAGTTCACCGGGAAGATCACCGGCCTGGGTCCCGCGAGCGCCACACGTCCGACGCACGCGGGATGGCGCTCCATGAGCTTGATGCACTCGTCCCGATCCAGTCTTTCCATCGTCCTGCCGCGCATTGTTCCTCCTCCCTTAACTGTCTCAGCCATTCTCGGCCCGCTCTGGCGCGTGGGCCAGGGCCGTTCGGCCCATGATCATCGGGACCCTCGGCTACGGATCGCTTCCCTATCCCCCTCCGTTCCGTGATCGTCGTCACTGCGCCGTGCGAGGGATGGAACTGAACCGCAGCCACGGCAGCACGAACCCGCTCGGCCGCCGCGTAGGCGTCCTCTCCCGCCGCTCCGGAAAGGAGCAGCGCGAATTCCTCCCCGCCGACCCGGGCCGCGGTCTCACCCTGTCGGGCAACGGAGGCAAGCGCCCCAGCAACCCTCTTGAGCAACCGGTCTCCCTCGATCCCCAGGACAACCCCGAATGAGGCGAAGGACAGCACCGTCGGCACGAGCAGATAAACGTAGAGCGCGTCCTTCCGATGGTCACGGTGATGGCTCTGGGTTTGCTCGCGATGGTGGGGCTAGTCATCGACGCGGGCACGATGTTCGCGGCCAAGCGCGACCTGCAGGCGACCGCCGATGCCGCCGCCAGAGCCGGGGCCACCGTTATCGACGAGGACGCCTATCGGTCTTCGGGTGGACGGCGAGTGGTGCTCGACGAAGCTGCGGCCCACACTCTGCTCAATCTGCTGGCGATCCTTGAACGGATCTGCGAAGTGGAGATCAAGCCGCTCCGCCGAAGCCCGGCCCGGTGACGTGCGCCATTCTCAGGCCGACATCCGGGCAGCCGCGATGAGCTCGGCTTATGAGGCTGAAGTCGCCATCGAAGAAGGCGTACGTCACACGGTGGAATGGCTTCCGGCTCACGCTGGCGAGCGCGCCAAGAACCAGGGCGGCTAGAGGCACCCGCGGCCATACGTTAGCTGAGCATTTCTGGCCACCCACTCTCAAGTTCTTCCAGGCCGCTGCCGATTCCTGGAGCATGCGGAAGACGCTCGGAATCGTCGCCTCGGCCCTGGTCGGACTCCTCCTTCTGGGAGCCGCACCGACGTCGGCAGGATCGGGCGCCTGCTACAAGTTCTCGGACTCCGAGAAGGCCTTTGC
>DASQEN010000290.1:0-51606 GCA_035633635.1 Gemmatimonadota bacterium
AGCAGAAAAATGGTCGCCCCCGCCCACTTTCCCGCGAACAGCGCCGATCGACCGCGCGGCGCTGTTCGCGGGAAAATGGTCGCCCCCGCCCACTTTCCCGCGAACAGCGCCGCGCGGTCGATCGGCGAGACCAGGAGCCCCTGGAGCGCCTGGTTCCGTTCCTCCTGCGCGAACCAGCGACTGAAGCCGAGCGCCCCAGCGAACAACAGGCTCACCCAGAGGGCTCCCGGGCCGAGACGCCGTAGATCTTCGGGCGTCGGGTCGCCCGCGAACACGAACATCAGCGCGACCAGGACCGCGAACACGACCATAGTGGCCACGGTCTCGACCCGGCGGAGCTCCAGCCTCAGGTCCTTGGCGAGGATCGCGCCCGCCGCCCGCCATCCCACCGCTCAGCCTCCCGCGGCCGCAACCGCGCGTTCGTACACGGACTCGAGATCTCCCGCCGGGAGGCGGCCTTCCGAGCGCGCCCGGCCCTCGACGAGCACGAGATAGCGGGTGGCCGTCGTTGGCGCTCGTGCCAGGTCGTGGGTCGTCAGGACGACCGTGCGCCCAGCGGCATGCAGGGCGCCGAGCGTCTCGCTCAACCGCGCCACCGCGTGCGGATCGAGCCCCGCATAGGGCTCGTCGAGGAGGAGGAGCGCCGGCTCGTGGAGCACCGCGCGCGCGATCGCCACGCGCTGCGCCTGGCCGCGCGAGAGGTGCCCCACCCGGCGGTCGGCCGCGCCTTCGAGCCCCACGGTCGCCAGCGCCTCCAGTGCGCGCGCCTCGGGCGCGCGAAGCCCGTAGAGGGTGCCGAAGAAGCGCAGGTTCTCGAGCGCGGTCAGGCCGTCGTAGAGGTAGCTCGCGTGAGAGAGGACGCCGATCTCGCGCTGGCGATCGGCTGGGGCAGCCAGCCAGTCCTCGCCGTCCAGCGACACGCTCCCAGCGCTCGGGCGAATCAGCCGGGCCAGCGTCTTCAGCAGCGTGGTCTTGCCGGCGCCGTTGGGCCCCAGCACGACGAGGAACCCGCCCTCCTCGAGCGTGAACGTCACGTCCTCGATGGCGGGGCGCGACCCGTAATAGCGGGTCAGCCCTTGGACGCGGAGCGGGGCGCTCGTCAGGAGCGGGGGGCAGGCGCCGGCTCGGCGCTCAGTTGTCCGGCCTCCTGGTACTTGGACGGGCACTTGGCCAGCAGCGTCTCGGCTTCGAACGTGCCGTCCGCGCCCATCCGGCCCTCGACGACGACCTGGATCCCCTCCCGGAAGATGTCGGGGACCGTGCCCGCGTAGACGACGGGGATTGTCGCGGCGTTGGCGGAGGCCGCGGCGTCCGCCGCGACGCCGCGGATCGAGAAGCGGATCTCGCGCGACTTCTCGTCCTTGGCGATCGAGCCTTCGACCACGTCGCCGGAGATCCGGATCTTGCCGTCCGTCTTCGCGGCGGCGGCCTGCACCTCGTCGACGTCGTAGTAGTAAACCAGGTTGTCCTTCGTGCCGGCGTACACAAGGTACCCCAGCGCGACCGCGACCAGCGCGATGCCGATCGCCAGGCGGCCGAGCTTGGGCCGTCGTCTCGAAGGCGTGGAATTCTGCTCGGTCTTCACTCGGTCTCCTCCAGCTCGCGTTCGAGCCTCTGCATGTAGGTCGATGTCGATGACATGGGCGCCGGCGCGGCCGTGGGCGGCCGACCCTTCCAGCGCCGGGCGACCGCGACGATCGTCGCCGCCCCGCCCAGGACGAGCGCGAACGGCAACAGCCACACCGTCCACGCGAACCCTTCCTTGCGCGGCGACAGGACGATGTAGTCGCCGTACCTCGCGACGAAGTACTCCCGGATCTCTTCCTTCGACTTTCCTTCGGCCACCATCTGACGCACCCGACGGCTCATGTCCTGGGCCATGAACGAGCGCGAGGTGCGAACCGACTGGCTGCGACAGACCGGGCACTTGAGCCCTCTCTCGATCTCCGCCGCCAGCTCCTCCTGCGCAGGCGTGAGCGCGACCGGCGGCGGCAGGTCGGCGCTCGCGACCGCGGCGTCCGTGCCCTGGGAAGCGGCGTTCCGAACCGCCGCCGGCGCCGCAGCGAGCATCCATGCGAAAGCCGCCATGCCCGCGATCCGGCCGGTTCTCACGGGCCCTCGATCGACAGCGGCTGCACCCGGCTCGGATCGCCGCTCGCGTCGCCGGTCATGCCGGCCTCGAGCTCGGCGATCCGCCGATCGAGGTCGGCCGCCGTCAGCGGCCCGATGTGGCGCGAGAGGATCGTCCCGTCGCGACCGATGAAGAACGTCTCCGGCACCCCGTAGAGCCCGTAGTCGACCGCCACCGACCCGTCGACGTCCGAGCCCAGGTGATAGGTCTTTCCGTACCGTCGGATGAAGTCCTCCGCTGATCCCTCCTCGTCGTTGACCGCGATTCCGACGAACGCGACGTCATCGCCGTACCGCTGCCAGCCCGCCTCCAGAACCTTCGCCTCGTCCCGGCACGATAGACACCACGAAGCCCAGAAGTTCAGCACCACCGGCGTGCCCCGGAGCTTCTCGAGTGTGACGGTCGAGTCGGCTGCGAAGAGCGGCATCGAGAACGCCGGCGCGAGCTTGCCGACCAGCGGCGAGGCGAGCGTCTGGTCGCGGGACAGGGCGTAGACGAACATCGCCAGGACCCCGGCCAGAACGAGGACGACCAGCAAGCGCTTCATGACCGGTCGAATCTCCGCTTTGCGGCCGTTTCCCGCAAACGATAGCTTGCGGCTCTCTATGCCCGAGCTCCCCCGATATCGGATACGCCGCGCGAGCGACGGAGGCTCCCGCGACGCGGGGGCTCTCTTCGACCTTCCCCGCCACGGCCAGGTCGGCCTCCACACCGACGACGTGGAGCTCGTGCTCCTGCTCGAGTCCGAGGGGGTGATCGAGCCCCGGCGCCCGCCGTACCTCGACGCGGCGGACGGCGGGATTCACGGCGCCTACCGGCCACGGCCGCAGGTCAACACGTTCCTGGAGCCCCCGATCGAGCGCGTCGCGGATGCGCTCGCGCGCGCGTTTGCGGATGCCGGCGGCGCGTACGCGATCGAACCCGCGGCTCCCGGCGCCTGACGCGCCCCGCGACGCCCTCGCTTCTGTGAATTCCGGCTACCGCGCTTCCGGGAATTCCCCCGCCATCGAGATCCGCGGACTCCGCAAGGAGTACGGCGACACGGTTGCGGTCGATGGCCTCGACCTCGTCGTCCCGCGCGGCTCGACCTACGCGCTCCTGGGCCCCAACGGCAGCGGCAAGACGACGACGATCCGGACCCTCCTCCGGATCCAGGAGCCCGACGCCGGCGAGGTGCTGGTCCTGGGCGAGGAGCCGGGGCCCGAGGTGCGCGACCGCATCGGCTACCTCCCCGAGGAGCGGGGCCTCTACCCGCGGATGAAGGTGCACGACGTGCTGACGTTCCTGGCCGAGCTCAAGGGCATCCCCCCGAAAGTGTCGCGACCGCGCATCGACGGCTGGCTCGATCGCGTCGGCCTCGCCGAGCGGGCCGAGGACCAGGTGCAGGGCCTGTCGAAGGGCATGCAGCAGAAGCTCCAGTTCATCGCCGCGGTCGTCCACGAGCCCGAGGTCGTGATCCTCGACGAGCCGTTCAGCGGCCTCGACCCGATCAACCAGCAGGCGCTGCGCGAGATCCTCGGCGAGATCCGCCAGGCCGAGCGCACGATCCTGTTCTCGACCCACATCATCGAGCACGCCGAGCGGCTTTGCGACCACGTCTGCATCCTCTCGCGCGGGCGCGCGGTCGTCCAGGGGGAGCTCGGGCGGGTCAAGCGGGAGCACGGCGGCCGGCACGTCGGGCTCACCCTCGACCCCTGGACACCCGAGGCCGTGGCGGCGGTGCGCGCGGCCCCCGAGGCGGCGCGGGTTCACGAAGACGGCCACGCAATCGAGCTGACGCTCGCCGACGGGGCGGACCCTCGCGCGCTCCTCTCCCGACTCGTCCAGGGAGGCGTCGGGCTCATCCGCTTCGAGGTCGTCGAGCCCTCGCTTCAGCAGGTGTTCATCGAGCGGGTCGGCAGGCCGATCGAGGAGGGCGCGCTTGTCTAGAACCTGGACGATCGTCAAGCGCGAGTTCCTCGCCACGACCCGCACCAAGGGATACCTGCTCGGCACCCTGTTCGGCCCCGCGATCCTCGCGAGCTGGATCCTCCTGCCCGCCCTGTTCGCCGACGGCGGAGGGGCCCGCGAAGTCGTGGTCATCGACGGGACCCGCAGCGGGCTCGGCCAGGCAGTCGCCGAGCAGCTGTCGAACGATTCCGAGGACCTCGCGTTCTCCGCCCGGGTCATCGCGCCGGCCGCCGGGACCGCGGACTCGGTGCGGGCGGCGATGTCCACGGCCGCGGCCGCCGGCGAGATCGACGGGTACGTGTGGCTCCCACCGGGCCTCCCGTCCGGCGAGAGCGCGAGCTACGAGGCGCGCCACGCGACCAACATGCGCGAGGTGGGACGGGTGCGCTCCGCCGTCGACGACGCGGTGCGTCAGGCGCGCCTGCAGGCCGCGGGGATCGATCCTTCCACGCTCTCCGAAGCGCTTCGTCCGACCCCCTTCGAGGCCCGCGAGGTCAGCTCGGAAGGCAAGGGCGCGGCCGCCTCGGGGGAGGCGATGGTGATGGTGGCGATCCTCGCCGTGTTCGTGATCTACTTCGTGATCCTGCTCTACGGGAACAGCGTGCTTCGCGGCGTTCGCGAGGAGAAGGAGAACCGGGTCGTCGAGATCGTGCTGAGCTCGATCCGCGCCGAGCAGCTCATGGCCGGGAAGGTGTTCGGGATCGGCAGCGCGTGCCTGCTCCAGGTCGCGATTTGGGTCGCGGTGGCGGCGCTGGTGTCGGCGTTCGGCGAAGACGTCGTGCGGTCGATCGGCGGTCAGGTCCCGTCGATTCCGGCCATTCCCGCTTCGGCCGCGTTCGTCTACCTGGCATTCTTCGCCGGCGGCTTCTTTCTCTACGCGTCGATCTACGCGGCGCTGGGCTCGCTCGGGTCGTCGGGGCAGGACAGCCAGAACATGCAGTTCGCGGCCATGATGCCGCTCATGGTCGCGTTCTTCATGGCGTTCGGCGTGATGAACGACCCCGAGGGCAAGCTGGCGGTTGCCGGCAGCCTGATCCCGTTCACGTCGCTGATCGTGGTCCCGCTGCGCGCGATCCTGGGCGCGATCCCGTGGAGCCAGACGCTACTGGCCGCCGTGCTGCTCGCGCTGACGTGCTGGGGGACGCTCTGGGTCGCGGGGCGGGTCTACCGCGTCACCGTCCTCGCGACCGGCCAGCGCCCGAGCTTGAGGCGGCTTTGGCGCTGGGTCCGGGCGGCCTGAGCTAGCGGGGTGTCGGTACCCGCGGGGTGATCGTGGTGGTCGTCAGCGTCTCGCCGCCTTTGAGGTACTGGAGCGTCATCGATCGTCCGGGGGCCAGACGGCCCAGCGCACGGCCCCCTTCCTCGCCGACGAACGAGTGGCCATCGAGCAGAAGCAGCACATCGCCCGTACGGATCCCGGCACGATCCGCCGGCCCTCCGTCGACCACGCGCGCGACCTTCGGCGGATGCTGGCCGCGCCAGACCGCCTCGCCGCCCTCCCCACGCCGCCACCCGCAGAAGAACCCGCACGTCAACTCGACGCCGAGCTCGTAGGGCGGTTCGACACGGGCGAAGAGTCCGAAGTGGAGGGTGTCGAACTCGAACTTGAAGCTCTCGATCGGCGGGACGAGGCCCTCCCAGTCGCGGGAGAGCCCTTCCCAGTCGAAGCCCTCGAGCGCCTCGTCGAGACCCTCCAGCCGCATCTCTCCGAGAGGAAGCGCCAGGCCTTCCCAGTCGAACCGCTCGAGCCGCTGGCCGAGTTGTTCCATCGCCTCGCCCCAGCGGCGCTGGGCCTCGGGGTCGAGGGTAAATATCCGGCGTCGCATCCGGTCGCACGAAGGGACCGCGGTGATCGTCACGTCCCTCTCCGCGCCGTCCCTGCGAATCCTGAGGCGCACCCGGTCTCCCGGCTCCACCTCCGACAGGCGCCGGCCAGCATCGACCGTCGTGCTGAGGCTCCCGTCCACGGACACGATGACGTCACCTTCCTCGAGCACCGCGTCGGCCGGGGGCTCAAGCGCATGGACCCGCGGCTCGGTCGTGAACGTCGTGATCAGCCGGCCGCCCTTGAACGCGAAGCCCCGGAGGCAATGTCCGGACGAGCAGCGCAACTCCTCGATCCCGAGCTCGCCCGCCGGGGACCTGCCATCCGGGCATTCCGCATCGTTCTCCTGCGCGATCGCCCGGGGCGACCCGATCAGCGCCAGCGTGAGCGCGGTCATGCCGATCGTCCTTGCTCTCATCGGCTCCTCCCGTCTCGATGGCCGCAGGTCAGAAGCGGACCGTCGGCTGGGTGCCGTCTCCGTCGGCCCGCGCCTCGGAGACCGTGTACAGGATGCGGCCGGCCTGGGGGTCGTCGGGACGCAGGCGGACGAGCTCGTAGGCGGCGCCCTGGAGCGCCGAGAGCGCGGCGTCCACGCCCTGGTCGCGCTCGACCTGGCCCGCCGACTCACCGAGCCGGGAGAGCGCCGACACGTATTCGGTGCCCGCGCGCTGGACCTCGGCGGCCGCGGCGAGCGGGCTTTCCGGGGCCGGCGCGGGCGGTGCGGGCTCCCCCCACCGCTGGCCCACCATCACCCCACCCGCGAACAGCGCGAGGGCCGCGGCGATCTGGAGCGGGACGCGCGGAATCCGCCGCCGGGGTCCCTCGAGGTGAGCGGGCTCGATTTCCGCTCGAGGCTCGATCGTCCGCGCCGTATCCAGCGCCGGCGTCGAGTCGATCGCTCGCGCCACATCTAGCCAAAGGTCCCGCGCCGGCTCCGCGTCGCGGGGCGCGCGCGCGAGCCGCGCCTCCAGCTCCCGATCCCGTTCCGTCTCGCTCATGTCAATGCCTCCTTGAGGAGCTTCCGCGCCCGGTGGAGCTGCGACTTGACCGTCCCTTCGACGATCCCCAGCTGCTCGGCGATCTCCGCGCACGGGTATCCCTCGATGTAGTGCAGGATCACGATCTCGCGGGCACCGTCCGGAAGCGACGCGACCGCCCGCTCGAGGTCCAGGTCCGCCCCTGGCATCGCTCGCCCGACTTCGGCCGCGTACCGGTCGAGATCGACGTCCCGGTCGAGCCGCGCCTCACGCCTCGAGCGCACCCGCACCCCGTCCAGGGCGGCGTTGACCGCCACGCTGTGAAGCCACGTGGACAGCCGGCTGTCGCCGTTGAACGAGGGCAGAGAGCGCCAGGCGCGGACGAACGCGTCCTGGACGACCTCCTCGGCGCGATCCGGGTCGCGCGCGAAGCGAAGGGCGATCGCGTAGACGCGCCGGTGATGCTCGCGGTAGATCACCTCGAACTCGGCCCGCGGATCGTGCAACCGCACCTGCCTTTCACCCATGAGTCGTCGGTGGGACCCTCACGGGTTGGAACGCCTGTCGGAGGACGCGCGTTCAGCGCGTGGAGCGGGCGTCTTCGATCGGCAGGCGATCCGGAGCCGCTGGCTACGCTGTCTTACCCCTCGGCGGGCGGCTCCGGAGTTTCCGCGGCCTCGTCGAGCAGCGCGGCGATGGCGTCGTGGCCTTGCTCGCGCGCGGTATCCGCTGGGAGGAATCCGGCCTTGTTGGCGTGCTGGGGATCCGCGCCGGCGGCCAACAGCGCTACCGCCGCTTCCGTCGATCCCGCCTCCGCGGCGTGATGGAGGGCGCTGAAGCCCGTGCGGTTCTCGACTTCGAGCGGCGCGCCGAGGGCGATCAGCAGCTCGATCGCGGGCACGCGGTTGTGCCATGCCGCCCAGTTGAGCGCCATGCGGCCGTTGGGGTTCCGACGGGTGTCGAGGGAGTCGATCTTCGCGCCGTCGGCCAGGGCCTGGCGGAGGCCCAGCGTGTCCCCCGCGATCGCGGCGTCCCAGAGCCGGCTCTGGGCGTCCTGCGCGAGGAGCGGGGAGCCGGCCAGAAGTGCGCCGACGGCGATCATGACGGGAAGCTTGGCACGCATGTCTCCTCCGAGTGTGGGTGAGCGGAAGTGCTCCATTCAACGAGCGCAGGAGCCAGGGGGTTTCGCTGCGCCCCTGGTGGGACACCGCAAGCGGGGAACCCGTCACGTCTACCACCCCGATCCGGCCGGCCTGGCGCCGCTCCGCGCGTACGTGGAGTCCCTGTGGGACGACGTGCTGCGGGCGTTCGCCGCGTCCGGGGAGGGGAACGGAGGTTCAGGGGATGCCCGAGACGATGAGTGACCGGATCGCGCCGGTCTGGAAGTCGATCACCGTGCCGTGGGAGCCGGAGGTCGCGTTCCGGCGCTTCACGAACGGGATGGCCGAATGGTGGCCGCTGTCGACCCACAGCGTGAGCGAGAGCGCTGAGGCCACCTGCGCGTTGGAAGGCCGGGTCGGCGGTCGCGTGTTCGAGACCGCCCCCGGCGGGTGGCGTTCACCTGGCACCCCGGACGACCGGTCGACACACGTCAGGATGTCGAGATCATCTTCCACCCTCCCGGCAAGGCCACGCGGGTCGACCTGGTCCACTCCGGCTGGGAGCACCTCGGGAAGGAGGGCGCGGGGATGCGCGCCGGCTACGACACGGGCTGGGACTTCGTGCTCAGCCTCTACTCCTTCTGAGGCTCAGCGCGGGATCGCGAGATCGGCCGTTCCGGCCTCGAGCTCGATCACCTCGGCCTCGACCGGCCGCAGGTAGACGGTGATCCGGTACGGACCGTCGGGTAGATCGGTGCCCAGAATCTCGTACGCCGACGCGCTTCCCGCCGGAAGCACCCGTTCCTCGCCCGGGGCGAACTCGACCGAAACGAGCGCCATCGTGCAGGCGATCCCCTGCGCCTGATCCCAGGCCGGAGCCCCGCCCTGCGGGCGGTACGCCCGCATCAGCGCCACGCAGCCGTCGGCGAACGTCACCGTGCGCAATTCGTCAGAGCGGTTCGTGACGATCGCCCGTCCCGCCAGCTGGACCGGGAACGATTCCATGACCAGGACCTCGGCGCGGTACTCGATCCCGTCCCGGACGACCGAGCCCGAGAGATCCCCGCCCGAATCCGGAGGCGTGGGCGAGGTCTGATCACCGCAGGTTGCGCCGACGAGGGCGGCAAACAGGGCGATCGGCAGCGTTGCGCGGAATCCGTAACGTTTCGTCATGGGACCCTCCGCCGAAGAGTATATCACGAAAAGACCTGCGCCGGACGAAGCGTTGCACCGACTCCGCATTGACTTGCATCCCATTTGGGATATAATGGCATCCCATGGAAAGACAGATCTCGCTCCGCCTTCCAGAGGCGATCCTGGATAGGCTCGACAGTCTCGCGGAAGAACTCGGGGTTCGCAGATCGGCACTCGTGCGCCGCGCGATTCTGGCCTACCTCGAGAGCGGAATCCTGGGGCCCGACGAAAGGCCCGTTGACCGCGTTCGGGACTTGATCGGCGCGGCTTACGGGGGTCCGTCCGATCTCGGCCGCCGTCATCGCGAGTACCTAAGGGACCTCCTGGTTGACCGGCGTTAGGCGCGCGCTCCTTGACACGGGCGCTATCGTTGCGCTGCTCCATCGGGAAGACGATGCGCATGACGCCGTGAAGGAATCGCTCGAGGCGTATCCGGGACATCTCCTGACGACCGAAGCGGTGGTGACCGAATCGATGCATCTGCTCGGCCGCACGCATGATGGCCAGGCAGCCTGCCTCGGATTCTTCATTCGTGGAGCGGCTACCATCGTTCCGTCCTCGCGGCCTTCGCTGGTTCGTTGCCGAGAGATCATCGCGCAGTACGCCGACTTGCCCGCCGACTTTGCCGATGCCACGCTGATCGCCCTGTCTGAGGAGGCGCGCACCCTCACGATCTTCACGCTCGATCGGCGCGGCTTCACGACCTACCGCGATCGTGACGGAAACGGCTTCGAGATGTGGCCTCGGGAGGCCTGACCTTCAGCGCGATCGACGCGGGCGGGGCGCCCGCTTCACGAACCGACCGCGGCCGACCGTGCCCGTGAACTCGCCGTCGAACGCGGCCAGCTCGCCCCGCACCCACACGCGGGTCGGCGCACCCACGGTCTCGAACCCCTCGTAGACGTTGTAGTCGCAGCGCGAGTGATGGGTCCGTGCCGAGATCGTGCCAGTCGCCGTGGGGTCCCAGAGCACCAGGTCGGCATCCGATCCGACTGCGATCGTTCCCTTCCGCGGATACAGCCCGAAGATCTTCGCGGGATTGGTCGCGCAGAGCTCGACCCAGCGGTTGGCGCTGATCCGCCCGGTAGCGACCCCGTGCGTGTGAAGCAGCGGCAGCCGCTCTTCAAGCCCCATGAAGCCGTTCGGGATCCGGCGGAAGTCGTCGCGACCCATCGCCTTCTGGCTCGCGAAGTCGAACGCGCAGTGATCGGTCCCCACGACCGAAATCGCGTCGGTCGCGAGCGCCCGCCAGAGCGCCTCTTGATCCGCCTTCTTCCGGAGCGGCGGCGAGAGCACGTACTTGGCGCCCTCGAAGTCGGGCAGGTCGTATGATGAGTCATCGAGGAGCAGGTACTGCGTGCACGTCTCTCCCCACACCGGCTCGCCGCGCGCGCGGGCGGCCGTGATCCGCTCGACCGCGTCGTCACACGTCACGTGGACGATGTACACCTGCTGGCCCGCGATCGCGCCCAGGTCGATCACTCGGCCCGTGGCCTCCGCCTCCGCGCGTGGCGGCTGGGCGAGGGCGTGGTAGCGAGTCCCCGTGTTCCCGGCCTCCCCGAACCGGTCGGCGAGCAGGAGCTGCACGTCGCCGTTCACCGCGTGGACGTTGACGAACCCGCCGGCGTCCCGCGTTGCCTCGAGGATGTGGAAGATCTGCTCGTCGTCGACTCCGAGGACGCCCTTATACGCCATGAAGATCTTGAACGACGTGATCCCGTGCTCGCGGACGACGAGCGGGATCTCGCGCGCGATCCGCTCGTCCCAGTCGGTGACCGCCATGTGAAACGTATAGTCGTGGGCGGCCCTCCCTTCGGCCTTCGCGTGCCACGCCGCCAGGGTCTCCAGCAGCGACTCCCCCTTGGCCGGGATCACGAAATCGATCATGCCGGTCGTCCCGCCCATGATCGCGGCGATCGAGCCACTCTCGAAATCGTCGATCGAGACCGTCCCCATGAAGGGGAGGGCCATGTGGACGTGGGGATCGATGCCGCCCGGGATCAGCCACTGATCGGAGCCGTCGACGATCTCGTCGCCAGACTCCGCCAGCAGGTCCTCGCCGATCGCCGCGATCCTCTCCCCTGCCACCCTGACATCGGCCACGTAGCGGTCCGACGCGGTGACGATCTCCCCGCCGCGGATGATGGTGGCCATGCGCCTATTTTAACACTTCCACGACGTGGTGGGGTCGGTCGCTTGTTGCAAAAAGGTCTCCATACCGGTTCCTTGTCAGGATTCGCCGCTGTGGCAGAGGATCCTCACTGGAAAGAGACCGACCCGAATGCCCCGAACCTGGCGCCCTGGCGGATGCCTGATCGCCTTCGTCCTGGCCGGCTTTCTGGTCCTCGCCCGACTCGGCTCGCTCCCCCTCATCAATCCGGACGAGGGACGCAACGCTGCTGTCGCCCGCGAGGTGGCGGAGTCCGGGGCGTGGTTCGTGCCCACCTACAACGGTGTCCCCTACCTCGACAAGCCGATTCTCTACTTCAAGGTCGTGGCACTCTCCCTCCGATCCTTCGGGGAGTCCGAGGCCGCCGCGCGCCTCCCTTCCGCTCTCTTCGCGCTGGGCCTTCTTGTCATGCTCTACGTTTTCTGCAGGAAGGAATATGGAGAGCGGGCCGCCGCTCTGGCGATCGTCATCGTGGCCACGTGTCCGCTGTTCTTCGCCTTTTCACGAATCGTTATCTTCGACATGATGCTGGCGTTCTTCGTGTGCGGCGCCGTGCTCGCCGGCTATCGGGCCGAAGAGAGCGAAGAGCCGTCTCGACGACGCTATTACCTGGTCGGAGCCGCGGCGACGGGCTTCGCAACCCTGGTCAAGGGCCCGGTGGGTTTCGTGATCCCCGTGCTGGTTCTTTCCGCCTTCTTCATCGTCGACCGGCAACGAGGGGCGCTTCGCCGGCTCTTCGCGCCTCTCAACTTCCTCGTTTATTTCGCCGTCGTGCTGCCGTGGTTCATCGGCGTCGCTCTCGAGCGCCCGGATTTTCCCTACTACGGGATCGTGGAAGAAACGCTGAAGCGGTTTACCACACCCACCCATCACCGGACCGGTCCGGTGTACTATTACATCCCCGTGATGTTCGGGGCCTGTTTCGTCTGGAGCGTGCTTCTTCCCGAAGCATCCCTCGTGGCGTGGCGGACGCGCCTTCACTGGAGCCGTGCCGACCGACTGTTCGTCGTCTGGGCCGTGGTGGTGGTGGTCTTCTTCTCGATCTCGCAATCGAAGCTGCCGGGGTACGTGCTCACGGCGGTCGTGGCTATCGGCGTCCTCACGGCGCGGCTGTTCGCAAGTGCCCTTGAGAATCGTTCGGGAAGAGCCGCGGGAGCAGTCCGGCACGGTCTCGTCGCGCTGGCGATCGTCAATCTCGGCTGCGCTTTGCTGTTCGGCGCGGAGAGCATCCACCTGGGACCACTGCAGGATTGGCTGGGAGCGGCTGGACGAGAGTTCCAGGAACTCACGCCGCTCTTTCCCAGCCTCGCGCTCGCTTTCGGAATCGCGGCCCTCGCGGCGGTGGCGGCTGCGATCCGACGAACGGTGCCTGCCGGGTTCGCGGCGTTCACGGTTTCCTCCGTGCTTCTCCTCGTCGTCGCCTTCGAGGGTATGCAGGAGTACGCCTCGTCAAACTCTTCCAAGGCTTTGGCGCAGGCGGTCGAAACCAGCGCGGCCCGTTCCCCGGTGGCATTTCTGCGCAGCTATTCGAAGGGGACATCGTTCTATCTGGGGCACCCGGTGACGTTGATCACCGAGGACGGCAGGGAGCTGAGCAGCAACTACGCGCTGTTCATTCTGAGCCGTGATCGACCCTGGCCGAAGCCGCTTGTGCCAGCGGCGGAGCGTGACACCTGGCTGGCTTCGCGACGCGAAGGGCTGCTCCTCGTAGGTGATCGGAGAAGCCACGCGGCGCTCGACTCCATCGCGGCGCGCTACCGCCAGTCGCCGATCGAGCTCGCTCCTGGCTGGCGGGGTGTGAAGCTCGGGCCTCCCGTGGGGAGTCTCTGAGATGTGCGGCGTTTGCGGAATCGTTCAATTCCAGCCTCCGTGGGAGCACCAGAGCTCGGAGGTCTTCGTTCGAGGCATGCTCGACGCCCTCGAGCACAGGGGCCCGGACGGAACGGGGTTCCTGGCGGACGACCGCGCAGCCCTGGGTGCCACCCGGCTGGCGATTCGGGGCCTGGCTGACGGGCATCAGCCGATCGTCGATCCCGAAACCGGAGTAATGGCGGTCTGCAACGGCGAAATCGACAACCATCGTGAGCTGCGCGCCTGGCTGGAGTCGCGTGGTCGCGACGTTGGAGCCGCCACCGACGTGGCGATCCTCCCCGCCCTGTATCGGGAGATCGGCGACGACTTCGTGCTGCGACTTCTGGGCGCCTTCGCCGTCGCGCTCTGGGATCCCCGAGAAAACCGTCTGCTTCTCGCCCGGGACCGCGCGGGCGAGCGACCACTGTTCTACGAGCAACGGGACGGGAACGTCACGTTCGCCACCGAGATCGGTGCCCTGGCCCTCGATCCAGAGCGGCGACCCCGCCCCGACGAGGCGGCCCTCGCCGGGTATCTCCGATTCGGCCACTTCGCGGCCCCCGCCACGCCATTCCGGGGGATCTGCAAGATCGGCCCGGGAGAGATCGTGGCCTTCGACCACGAAGGGACGCATAAACGCCGGTACTGGCGCTGGCCGATCGTGGAAACCGTGAAGCGTCCTCCATCCGGGGACGCGTTCGACCGGGTGTTCCGCGAGGCCGTCCAGCGACAGACAGATGCGGATGTGAGGTGTGGGGTGTTTCTCAGTGGAGGGCTCGACTCCTCGCTCGTAGCGGCCGTGGCGCTGGCGGTGCGCCCCGAAGAGCCGCTCCCGGCCTATACGGTCCGATTCGAGGAATCGTCGTACGACGAAGGAGACCAGGCCGCGCGCGTGGCGAAGCTCCTTGGGCTCGATCTGCGCGAAGTCTGGGTGCGGCCGGATCAGCTCCCCACGGAGATCGATGACCTGGTCAAGCTCTCCGGTGAGCCTTTGGGCGATCCTGCCTGGGTTCCCTCCACGCTCCTCGCGCGCCGTGCCGCGAGGGACGTCAAGCTCGCGCTCGTGGGCGAGGGCGGGGACGAAGTCTTCGGCGGCTATCCGACCTACCTCGGCGCCAGCGTGGCCGACGCGTACGGGCGCCTGCCCCGTAGCGCGCGGAAGCACTTTGCAGCCGCGATCCGTCGCTGGCCCCCGAGCGACCGGAAGGTTGCTCTCTCTTTCCTTCTGCGCCGGTTCGTGGAGGGGGCAGAGATGGAGGGAGTAGTTCGCCACCGGTTGTGGACCTCTCAGATCCCACCGACCCACCTCGCCCGGTTGGGTGTGCCATTTCGCGAGGAGGATCCCGTACTTCCCCAGGGCGCCGAGATGATGGACTTCCTCCAACGGATGGACCTCGAGACTTCACTCGCCGAAGGGTTGCTCACGAAGGCCGATCGCTCCTCGATGCGCTGGCCGCTCGAGCTCCGAGCACCATTCCTCGATCGATACGTGATGGAGTTCGCGTCGACCCTGCCCGTAGCGGAAAGAGTCCACGGTTTGCGCACGAAGGTATTTCTCAAGAAATATGCGAAACGCTACTTGCCGCGAGGTGTTGTGCACAGACGCAAGCGGGGGCTCTCGGTACCCCTGGCGGCGTGGCTTCGCGGACCGCTCTACGATTGGAGCCGGGAGACTCTCGGGGAACGTGGTCTGGAAGAAATCGGCGTCAGGACGGCTGCGTGCCTCGAACTCCTGGAGGAGCACCGTCGGATGAAGGCCGATCACGGCCGACCGTTGTGGAATCTGCTCGTCCTCGCACGATGGCTGGCCTGGGTGAATCGGACATCGAACCCCGCGACGGGAGCTCGGACGGGCATCAGCCGGGCGAGCTAGCTCGTCGGGTCGGGCGAACGCTCCCTCAGGATCTCGATCGTGTCTGGCGCGTTGGGCACGACGCAGAGGAACTCGAAAGGCTCGCCGTCGCCCGCTTCGTACCAGTGGGGCGTTCCCGCGGGGATGAAGACCACGTCTCCAGCTCGTACCTCGTGCACCTCTTCGCCGATCCCAATCCGCGCGCGGCCGCGCAGCACGTACTGCTCGTGCTCGACCGTGTTCGTGTGCGGCGGCATGCCGCCGCCGGGCTCCATGATGAACCGCCTGAGCGCGAAGTTCGGCCCCTCGTCCGGGCCGATCAGGACCTGGCGGACGGTGCCCTTTCCAGCGCCGACGGGGTCGCGTTTCACGTCGTCCGCGTGCCTGACCGCTGGATGTCTATCGTGCATGGAGTTCTCCAGGATCAGTAAAAAAAACCTTCGCGCTTCTTCCCGGTGTAGTCGATGTAGACGGTCTTCCACTCGCTGTAGAAGTCGATCGCCGTCTTCCCCATCTCGCGCATTCCCACGCCGGTCGCCTTCGTGCCGCCGAACGGCAGCTGTGCCTCGCCGCCCATCGTCGGCGAGTTGACGTGGGTGATACCGGTCTCGATGCCGCGCACGAAGCGGAACATGCGGCTCGCGTCCTGGGTGTAGATCGACGACGTGAGCCCGTACCGCGTGTCGTTGCACACCTCGAGCCCCTCGTCGAAGTCCTGGACCCGGATCACCGACAGTACGGGACCGAAGATCTCCTCCTGCGCGATTCGCGACTTCCGATCCACGCGATCGAACACGGTCGGGGCTACGAAGAACCCTTTGCGGTGGGCCTCGCCGGTCAGCGGCTCGCCGCCCGTGACGAGCTCGGCCCCGTCCTCGCGGCCGGCGCCGATGAACTCCAGCACGGTGTCGAACTGCGACTCGTCCACCGAGGGTCCCATGTCGACCGACTCCTCGAGGCCGTCGCCCACGACGAGCTCCCGCGCACGCTCCGCGAGGCGCTCGACGAACTCGTCTGCGATCGCATCCACCAGGACCGCCCGCGATGTCGCGGTGCATCGCTGGCCGGTCGAGCCGAATGCTCCCTGCGCGGTCGCTTCGACCGCCATCGCGAGATCGGCGTCTTCCAGCACGAGGATCGGGTTCTTCCCGCCCATCTCGCACTGGACCTTCTTCCCCTGCTCCGCCGCCCGGCTGTAGAGCGCTACGCCGACGTCGTTGGAGCCGGTGAACGAGAGCGCGCGGACGCGTGGATCCTCGACGATCGCGGCGCCCACTTCGCTCCCCGCCCCGAAGACCAGATTCAAGACCCCCGCCGGCAACCCCGCCTCGGCGAACATCGACACCACCATCTCGGCGGTCTCGGGAGTCAGCGAGGCCGGCTTGAAGACGACCGTGTTCCCCGCCACCAGCGCCGGCGCAATCTTCCAGCACGGGATCGCAACCGGGAAGTTCCATGGGGTGATCGCGCCCACGACTCCGATCGCCTCGCGCACCGTGTAGGCGAACGTCTGGCCGATCTCAGACGGCATCGTGTCGCCCGAGAGCCGGAGCCCCTCACCAGCGACGAACTCGAGGACGTTGAGTGTTTTCTGCACCTCGCCTCGCGCCTCGCGAAGGATCTTCCCCTCCTCGCGGGTCAGCGCGCGGGAGAGCTCCTCGGCGCGCTCGCTCATCAGCCGATGCACGCGGGCGATCACGCGTCCGCGCTCGGGGGCCGGGGTGTCGCGCCAAGCCGGGAGCGCCGCCTCGGCGGCGGCGATCGCCTCTTCCGCTTCCGCGCGCGAAGAAAGCGGCAGCTCGCCCAGCACGTCGTCGGTGTTCGCGGGGTTGACGTTGGGCGCGCGGCGCCCGCTGGCGGAATCCCGCCACGCCCCGTCCACGTAGTTGCGGTAGCGCTTCAACGCCGCTCCCCGGCGGGCGCGACCATCGCCGCCGCGCGAAACCGGCGCGAAACGTAGAGCAGCGCAACGACGAGAAACGAGCTGAGCCAGACGGCGGTCGCGAAGTCGCGCCACTGGAGGGTCAGCATGACGCCAAGCCCGAATCCCTGGAGCACGGCGGCGATCATCACGATCAGCGACATCGCGCGCGGCTCCCAGCGCACGACCACTGCCCCGATCAGCAGCACGGCCACGATCGCCATCAGCATGTAGGCCACGACGCGGTCGGCCACGACCACGGTCTTCAGGGCGTCGAAAACGAGGAAGAAGTACAGGGCGACGAGGGCGAACATCGTCAGCCTGGCCTCCTGGTCGGGACTCATGCGTGCGTCATCGAACGGCGGCCACGGCCCGGAGGCTCTCGTCGAAGAGAGCCAGGAACGCGTCGACGTCGGCGGCGCCGATGTTGAGGCACGGCGCGATGCGCACGGTGTTGCCGTACAGCCCGCCCTTCCCGATCAGTAGTCCGCGGCGCTTCGTCTCCTCCATGAGGCGCTGGGTGGCGGCCGCCGCCGGCTCCTTCGTCTCCCGATCGGTCACGAGCTCGACCCCCTGCATGAGCCCCATCCCGCGGACGTCCCCGATCAGCGGATGGCGCTCCTTGAGCGCATCGAGCCCGGCCCGGAGGCGCGCGCCCATCGCGGCCGCGTTCTCGAGCAGCTCCTCCTCCTCGATGACCTGGATCGTCGCGCTCGCCGACCGGCACACGACCGGGTTGCCGCCGAACGTCGAGAGGGTGAGCCCCTTCCACAGCGCCGCCAGCTCGGGCGTCGTGGTCGTGACGCCCATCGGCATCCCGTTCGCGACCCCTTTGGCCATCGTCATGATGTCGGGCACGACCCCGTATTGCTCGATCCCCCACCACTTGCCTCCCGTCCGCCCCCAGCCCGTTTGCACCTCGTCGGCGATGAACAAACCGCCATAGCGGCGGACGATCTCGACCGCGATCTCGAAGTACTCGGGCGGCGGCGTGATGAAACCGCCCACACCCAGGATCGGCTCGGCGATGAAGGCGGCCACGCTGCCGGGCGTGGTCGTGCGGATCAGCTCCTCGATGTCCTGCGCGCAGGCGACCCCGCACGAGGGGTACTCGAGATGGAGCGGGCATCGGTAGCAATACGGCGCCAGCGCGTGCTTGATTCCGGGGACCCAATCCTGGCTGCGCCATGGGGCGTGGGCGGTGATCGTCGTGGCCATCATCGAGCGGCCCGCATAGGCGTGCCGCAGGGCGATCAGGGCCTGGTTGCCGGTCGCCGCGCGCGCCAGCATGACCGCGGTTTCGTCGGCCTCGGTGCCGCTGTTCGTGAAGAAGCTCTTCGTCAGGTCGCCCGGCGTGAGCGAGGCGATCTTCTCGGCCAGGTCGACGATCGGAGCGGTCGGATAGAGGGTCGACGAGTGGACCAGCGTCGCGGCCTGGTCCTGGATCGCCTGCGTGACGGTCGGATGGCAGTGCCCCACCGAGACGGTCAGGATCCCGCCGAAGAAGTCCAGGTACTCGCGCCCGTCGTGATCGTAGAGGTACTGCCCCCGCCCGCGCGCCAGCGGCAGCGGGGTCTCGTAGTAGCGGATGACCGCGTCCCAGAGATAGCGGTCGTGCCGGGCATTGAGCTCCGCCGCGAGCCCTGCTTCCGCCGGCGCCACGGCCTCGATTCGATCGATCACAGCTCCACCAGCTCGTCGTACGTCTCGGGTCGCCGATCGCGGTAGAACTGCCACGTCTGCCGCACCTCCTCGATCGTGTCGAGGTCGAGATCGGCGACCACGACCGCATCCTCGTCGCGCGGCGCCTCGGCCATGATCTGCCCGCGGGGATCGCAGAAGTACGAGGTGCCGTAGAACTCGCCGATGTCCCAGGGCATCTCGTGGCCCACCCGGTTGATCGCGCCCACGAAATACCCATTCGCAACCGCGTGCGCCGGCTGCTCGAGCTTCCACAGGTACTCGGAGAGCCCGGCCACGGTGGCGGAGGGGTTGAACACGATCTCGGCGCCGTTCAGCCCCAGGATCCGCGCCCCCTCCGGGAAGTGGCGGTCGTAGCAGATGTAGACGCCGACGTTCCCGGCCGCGGTCTCGAACACCGGGTAACCGAGGTTCCCGGGCTTGAAGAAGAACTTCTCCCAGAAGCCCGGAGCGCAGTGGGGGATGTGGTGCTTGCGGTACTTGCCGAGGTAGCGGCCGTCCGCGTCGACGACGGCGGCCGTGTTGTAGTACACCCCGGTCTTCTCCTCCTCGTAGACCGGCAGGACGAGCACGACTCCCAGCTCCTTTGCGAGGTCCGCGAACCGTCGGGTCGTCGGGCCGTCGGGGACCGCCTCGGTCAGCGCGTACCACTTGCGGTCCTGATCGGCGGGAAAGTACGGCCCGTAGAAGATCTCCTGGAAGCAGACGACCCCGGCTCCCTGCTCGGCCGCCTGCCGCAGCAGGGTCTCGTGCTTCTCGATCATGTCGCGCTTGATATCCTCGATCGGACGGCTCGCGTCGCCGCCCGGGATTCCGGCCTGGACCAGCGCCGCTCTCACCGTTCTCGCCATGTCAGATCGCTCCTCGGGTTCGCAGGCTCTCGATGGTTTTGGAATCATAACCGATCTCGGCGAGGACTTCCCCGGTGTGCTCGCCGAGAGAAGGCGGCCGCCGTCGGATCCTCCCCGGGGTGGCCGACAACTTGACCGGGATTCCGAGGAGCCGAAGCGGTCCCGGCCCGTCCCCATCCACCTCGACCACCATCTCCCGGTGCCGCGCCTCGGGCGACTCCAGCGCCTCCGGGACAGGGCGGATGCGGCCGCTCGGGATCCCCGCCGCGCCGAGCGCCTCCAGCCAGTCGGCCGACGGGCGCGCGGCGAAGACAGCCTCGAGGAGCGGCACGAGCTCGTCCCGATGCATGACCCGCGCGCCATTGGTCGCGAAGCGCGGGTCGTCGACCCACTCCCGCTTTCCCACCATTTCGCACAGCGCCCGCCACTGGCGCTCGTTGCCGACCCCCACGTTGATCCACGCGTCGGCCGCCTGGAAGGTCTGGTAGGGGACGATCGACGGATGCGCGTTGCCGAGCCGCGCCGGCCGCGGCCCGCCCGACCACCAGCTCTGGGCGTGATACGTGAGGAGCGACAGGAGCCCGTCGTGGAGCGCGACCTCGACCCGCTGCCCGACCCCCGTTCGCTCACGGGCGAACAGCGCGGCCAGGATTCCCTGTACGACCAGGAGCCCGGCGGTCTCGTCCCCCAGCGAGATTCCTACGCGAGTCGGGGGTCCCTCCGGCCACCCGGTGACGTCCATGACCCCAGACTCGCCCTGCACGATCACGTCGAACGAGGGCTTCGTCGCGCCGGGCCCGGTCGTCCCGTAACCGTTGATCAGCGCATAGACGACCCGCGGCGCGCGCGCATGGACCGCATCCCACGAGAAGCCCAGCCGCTCGATCACGCCCGGGCGGAAGTTCGAGGCCACGACGTCCGCTTTCTCGATCAGCCGCCAGAGGGCCTCGCGACCCGCGTCGTCCTTGAGGTCGAGCGTGACGCTCCGCTTGTTGCGGTTGACCGCGGTGTAGTAGGCGCTCGCGCCCCCGGCCTGCGGCACCCACGGCGGGCCCCACGCTCGCGAGTCGTCCCCGCCGTCCGGGTTCTCGACCTTGATCACGTCGGCGCCCAGGTCGCCCAGGATCATGGTCGCGTACGGGCCCGCCAGGATGCGGGTCAGGTCTACGACCCGGATCCCGCTAAGCGGCATCTAGTGTCCTGAGTCGAAAGTTCGCCTGCATTCGATCACCGCTGCAGCCATGGATCGCTGCGTTGCGATTCGTCGGCATAGCTCTGCTATTCCTCCTCATCGCGCCTTGCGCTCCAGGCGCATCGGCGCTCTCGATGCAGCGGCGAACTTCCGACTCAGGACACCAGCTCGGCGGCGGTGATCGTGTTGCGGCCCCGCGCGCCCCACAGCGAATACGTGACGAGCGCGATCGCGAAGCCCACGAACCAGGCGTATGCGTAGAGCGTGTGGAAGGCGGACGGGATCGCGCTCGGCGCCACGAACCCGGCCGCGGCGAGGAATCCCGGCACGTTGGGAAGCACGGCAAGGACCAGGATCGCGACCGTCCCCCAGCGCCAGCCCCCCTGGTACCAGTACGACCCGTTCCGCTGGTAGAACGAGGCCGGGTGGAGGAGGGTCCGGCGGACGATCCAGTAGTCGGCGATCATGATCCCGGCCACCGGACCCAGCAGGGCGCTGTAGCCGATCAGCCACGTGAAGATGTAGCCCTCGGTCGAGGCGATCAGTTTCCACGGCATGATGAGGACCCCGATCACCCCGGTGATCAGCGCGCCGGCTCGGAACGAGATCCAGCGCGGAGCGATGTTGCTGAACCCGATCGCGGGCGCGACGACGTTGGCCGCGATGTTGGTCGTCAACGTGGCGATCGACAGCGCGACCATCGAGACGATCACGATCGCCGGGTTGTCGAAGCGGGACAGGAGATCCACGGGATCCCACGGCGCCGCTTCGACTACGAGCACGTCGGAGAACCGGAGCGCTCCCGCGCACGTCGCCGCGATGCCGATGAACGCGAACAGGGTCATCGTCGTGGGGAGCCCAAGAATCTGCCCCCACGCCTGGTCGGCCTGGTTCCGCGCGTAGCGGGTGAAGTCGGGGATGTTGAGCGAGAGCGTGGCCCAGAAGCCGACCATCGCGGTCAGGCCCGGCAGGAACAGGAGCCAGAAGCCGTGGCGGCTCGCGCCACCCTCCTCCGCTCGCGCGACCAGGACCGGCGACACCTGGCCGGCGGCGCCCCGCATCTCCCCGGCCACAAACAGCGGGCGCCCGGTCGCTGCACCGGCGGGGGGGAGCGCGACCGGTTCCGCGGAGTACGGCGCCCACGCCGCGGCTGCGACCGCAGCCCGCGCCTCGGCCGCGGTGGCGCCCGTCCCGATCCGCGCCTCGGACGCCCGCGGCACCCCGTCCTCGGACAGGGCGCTCAGCGTCGCCCGCCCGTCGGACACCGACAGCGAAGGCCGCGAGAACTGCTCGCTGAACGCGAGCGCGTGGCCGAGCCCGCCGGGGACCGTCATCGACCACCCCAGGAGCGCGAAGCCGATCACGAGCAGCAGCGGCGCGCCCCAGGCCTCGAGCCACTTGATGCTCTCGGTCCCGGCCCAGGCGATCCACACGTTGAGCGCCCAGAAGGCAAGGAAGGCGACCAGCTCCCAGGCGTTGATGCCGAGCCACCCGATGCCGGGGGCATCCGCCATCGCGGGCCAGATCACGCGCGCCAGCGCGTACAGGGCGTGGCCGCCGATCCAGGTCTGGATGCCGAACCAGCCGCACGCCACCAGCCCCCTCAGCAGCGCAGGGACGTTGGCGCCCAGGATCCCGAACGGGGCACGGAGGAGGACGGGGAACGGCACCCCGTACTTCGTGCCCGGGTGGCCGTTCAGGATCATCGGAACGAGGACGATCAGGTTGCCCGCGGCGATCGTCGCAAGTGCCTGCCACCAAGACATCCCGCTCGCGATCAACCCCGACGCGAGCATGTAGGTCGGGATGCAGACGGCCATGCCGATCCACAGCGCGGCGATGTTCCAGCGCGACCAGCGCCGCTCCTCCGGCGTGGTCGGGACGAGATCCTCGTTGGCGTACGGGCTTTCGAGCAGTTGCGCGCGGTCGGGCGACGGCGCGGCCTTCGGCGATGTCAAGACCGGTTCACGACGAAGCTAGCACTGACCGCCCCTGTGCAGGGCGAGCTTCCCGAGTACGATCCCGTCAGTCGACCGTTTCCGTTCGAGCTCGACGCCGTTCCGGTGAACGTGCCCGCGCACGGGGTGGTCTGATTGATCGTGAACGTCACGTTGGCGCCGTTCACGATGCCGCTGATCGAGCCGCCGGTTGCGCTGTCGGTCGTGAACCTGCCCGTCACGCCGCCGAGGTACTCGGTGATCGTGAACGTGGCCGTCAGCGTGAACGGGTCGCCTCCTGCAGTGCCGTTGACCGTCCCGCTGAAGCTACCCGTGAGGGAATCGTCTCCAGTATCCGGGCCCGAGCTGTAGCTGTCGCAGGCCGCCAGGAGCGCGGCGGCGAGAACGAAGATCAAACCTTTTCTGCGCATCCTGCCTCTCCTTCCGACCCGGCTTTCGTGTGCTCGCAACGAGGTCCTCGTCGGCGAACGGCGATTCGAGGAGCTACTCGCGATCAGAGCGGAACGGCCTCCGGTGTACGATTCACTTCGAAGCTCGCCGTGACGGCTCCCCTGCACGACGAACCCGAATACGTCCCCGTCAGTCGGTCGCCGGCGAGAGTCGCGGTGCCGGCGAACGTTCCCGGGCACGGGGCGGTCTGATCAAAGGTGAACGACACCGTGGATCCGGTCACCGTGCCACTGACCGTTCCAGCCCCCCTACCTCCCACGATCGAGAATCCGCCGGTCACGGTGCCGAGGTACTCGCTCATTTGAAAATTCACAGTGCGTGTGAATGGATTGCCCTTCTCGAAACCCTCGATAGTTCCGTAGAAACCTCCCGTGAGAGATCCGTCGCCGTCGTCCGGCCCCGAGCTGTACCCGTCACACGCGGCCGCCAGTGCCGCGCCAACGAAGACCACCGACTTCCAGGCGTTCATCGCGCGCATCTCTTTCGACCCATCCCTCATGGCAGGAGGAACGTACGGACGCTCAGTGCCTGCCTCCCGCACCGGCTGTCCCGCGGGCCACACGATCATTCCACGACTCGCGCGGGAGGCCCTGGTCGATCTCGACCATCGTGATGCACCCCTCGACCGGACATACGAGCTGGCACAGGTTGCACCCCACGCACTCATCCTCTTTGACGCGCGGGACGCGGGTGCCCGCGGGCAGCGCGATGCATTGATGCGCGCCGTCCTCGCAGGCCGCGTAGCAGAGCTGGCATCCGATGCAGGTCGCCGGGTCGATCTCGGCGATGATCTTGAAATTCAGGTCCAGGTCGCCCCATTCCTCGTAATTGGGAAGCGCGCGCCCGCGGAACTCCTCGATGCGCGCGTATCCCTTTTCCCGCATCCACTCCTCGAGCCCGAGCGTCATCTCCTGGACGATCCGGAACCCGTAGTGCATCGCCGCCGTGCACACCTGGAGCGAGGAAGCGCCCATCAAGAGGAAGTCGAGCGCATCCTCCCACGACTGGATGCCGCCGATCCCCGAGACCGGAATCCTGAACTCGGGGGCTTTGCCGAGCCGGGTCACCATGTGGAGCGCGATCGGCTTGACCGCCGGGCCGCAGTAGCCGCCCGAGCTCCCTTGGCCGCCGACGGACGGAATGGGGCTGAACGTGTCATGGTCGATCCCGATCACGCTCTTGAACGTGTTGACCAGCGACACACCGTCGGCGCCGCCCCGCTGCGCGGCCATGGCCGGATCGAGGATGTCGGTGATGTTCGGGGTGAGCTTGACCAGCACGGGGATCGAGGAGAACTCCTTTGCCCAGCCGGTGATCTCCTCCAGGACGCGCGGCTCCTGGCCCACCGCGGATCCCATCCCCCGCTCGCACATCCCGTGCGGGCAGCCGAAGTTGAGCTCGAACCCGTCACAGCCCGTGTCCTCGGTGCGGCGGATGATGTCGCGCCATTCGTCCTTCGTGCCGACCATCAAGGACGCCACGACCGCGTGGCCGGGGTAGAGCTGCTTGACCTCGGCGATCTCCTTCAGGTTCACCTCGAGCGGCCGATCGGTGATCAGCTCGATGTTGTTGAACCCGGCGACGTTCCGGCCCTGGTAGTCGATCGCGCCGTAGCGGGAGGCCGTGTTCGTGATCGGGTCGCCCAGCGTTTTCCACACCGCCCCGCCCCAGCCCATGTCGAACGCGCGCATGACCTGACCGGCCGTGTTGGTCGGCGGGCCGCTGGCCAGCCAGAACGGGTTCGGCGAGCGGATCCCGCCGCAGTCGATCGACAGGTCGACCGGCCGACCCGGCCGCTGGCCGCCGTTGCCTCGGTTCCCATTGGTCGTGCTCATCGAGCGCCTCCGTTTCCGGCGAGCCACGCGTGGATCGCGCGTGCGGCCCGCTTGCCTTCGGCGGCCGCGTTCACGACCTCGGCGCCGCCGTTCGCCAGATCACCCCCGGCCCAGTACCTGGGATTCGACGTGCGCCCGGTCTCCGAGTCGACGTCCACTCGCCCGCGCGTGTGCGCGATCCCGCCGGGAATCGACGCCAGCAGCTCCTCGAGCCGGTTCTGCCCGGTCGCCACGGCCACGAGGTCCGCCGGCAGCGAAAACGGCTCGCCGACCGCGTGGAACCCGCGGTCGACGGTCGAGAGCCGCACCGCCTTGACCCGCCCGTTGCCTTCGAACGCCACCGGCACCGCCCGCCACGTGAAGCCCACTCCCTCGGCGATCGCGTGCTCGCGCTCGTGCGCATAGGCCGGCATGCTTTCGGGCCCGCGGCGGTACACCAGCTTCACCTCCGGGACCCCGAGGAGCTTGATCTCACGGGCCGCGTCGATCGCCGTGTTCCCACCACCGATCACGACGGCCGAGTAGACCGACGCCGGATCCACGCGCCGGCCGGTCTTGATCGCCTCGATCAGCGCGGTCGCCCCCCATACACCAACCAGCTCCTCCCCGGGGATCCCCAGCGGAGCGTCCCCGCCGAGCCCGGTCCCGAGGAACACGGCGTCGAACTCGCGCTCGATGTCCGTCCATGCCGTGTCCCGGCCCACCTCCACGCCGAGCCGCCACTCGATGCCGATCTCCGAGAGCCACGCCGCCTCCGCGACGCTCTCGTCGGCCTGCATCTTGTAGGGCGCGACCCCGTCGGTGTTGAGCCCCCCCGGCCAGGACGACTTCTCGAGCACGACCGCCCTGTGACCCAACCGGACCAGCTCGTGGGCGCAGGCGAGCGAGGCCGGTCCGCCGCCGACGCAGGCGACAGCGTGCCCGGTCGGAACGCCGGCTTCGAACAGCTGGATGCCCGCGTGGATGACCTCGTCGGTCGCGTGACGCTGGAGCCGTCCGATCATGATCGGGGGCTCGCCTTTGTCGTTGTAGACGCACGCTCCGACGCAGAGGACCTCGACCGGGCACACCCGCGCGCACGAGTGGCCGAGGGAGTTGGCCTCTAGGATCGTCCGCGCCGCGCCCACGGGATTGTGGGAGTGGATCTGGCGGATGAACATGGGGATGTCGATGCCGGTCGGGCAGGCCGTGACGCAGGGTGCGTCGTGGCAGAACAGGCAGCGCGCGGCCTCCGCGCGGGCCTGTGCGTCGCTCAGCGCGGGCTTGAGGTCGGGGAGCCGGGTCTCGACACGGTCGGTCGCGAGCGGCACGGAGATCTCCTGACGAGGGTTCGGGACAGCGAGAGTCTGGAACATCCCCGCCCCCTCGTCAAGAACGGGCCGGCGCCCTCAGCTCGTCGCGGGCTCCCGTGCCTTCTCGGGCGCTCCCGAGATCTCCGGCCGGTTGCCCTTCTCGATCTCGGCGTGCTCGCGCACGATCATGAAGACCACCACGAACCAGACCAGGATGATCGCCAGGTTCAGCGAGGCGAACCCCTTGGTCCCGAACGTGAACACGACCGTGCCGAGGAACACCACGACCGCCGACCCCACGTCTCCGATCCGCTGCATGAAGCTGTCCGTGACCTGCTTGGCCTTGTACTTGATCTCGTGCGTGGTCGGCAGGAAAAGCATCTGGAGCGTGGTCTTGTTGACCGAGTAGTCGGAGGCGTTCTCGACCGTTTTGCCGAGGCGGGCATAGCGGAGAAACGGCGCCGCGAAGATCAGCGCGTAGGTTCCCAGCGCCACGATCGGCAGCCACAGGAGACCGGCCTTGATGCCGCCGTACTTGATCAGGCGTCCCACCACGAACAGCTGGAGGAACATCCCCAGCAGGTTCGCCCACTTGAAGAAGCTCGCGTAGAAGCGCCCGATGACGTTCCCCTCGATTTCGTCGCGCGTCTCGTCGCTCTTCGGATCGCCGAATTCCTGACCGCCGAGCGTGGCGGTGGTGCCGGAGCCGATGGCCGCCTGGATCACCTCGTCGGCCGTCGCCTCGCCATGGCCCACCACCAGCTTCCCCAGGATGTACTCGCCCGTCGTGTTGACAAGGTTCAGCAGTAGGACGAGCAGGGCGATCAGCCCGATGTACTTGTACTTGAAGAGCATGTCGAAGCCGAGGCTCTCCTTCTTCTTCGGCCCCGCCGCGCCTTCCTGCCTGGCCTTCGCGGAGATCTCGCGCTGGCGGGCTTCCATCGCCGCCTTCCCCCAGACCTTCCGCGAGATGACGTTGGTCAGGACGATACACAGGCCCAGGAATGCCCCCGCCACCAGCAGCATCTCGTAGACGCCGATGAACCCGAGTAGCCAGTCCGCCACGGAGGCGCCCGCGAACGCGCCGAACGAGCCCCCGAAGGCGACTAGTGGGAACAGGCGCTTTCCGGACTCGTTGCTGTAGACGTCGTTGGCGTACGACCAGAACTGGGCCACGACCATCACGCTGAAGATCCCCACCCAGACGAAGAACGCGTAGCCCAGATAGGGAACGTTCATCCGGCTGAGCAGCCAGAACGCGACCAGGCACGCGATGAACGCGGCGGTGACGACCGTGATCAGCCGCGTCCGCTCGTACCGCGAGACCAACTTGGAATAGGCGCCGATGAGGAAGAAAAGCACGACCGCCATCGCTCCCACCAGGTAGGCCTTCGCCTCCGCTCCCCCACTGGACAGGATCAACGCTTCCCGGACGGGCTTGATCAGGTAATACGAGGTAAGTAGAAGGAAGACGTTGAAGGCCATGAGCAGCGTGATCGGGCCCTCGCCGGCATGGACTTCCGTGAACAACCCGAGGAACCGCTCCAGGGGGCTCCGACGGCTCGCTGCTTGGTTCATCTGGGGGCCTCCCGACGGGACGTTGGGGGAACGGGGGAACTTCGCACGCGCGAAGCGCCCGGTGTCAGGAAAGGTTCATTCTATGCGGAAGCGGGCAGGATCGAAAGGGGCGGGCAGGCAGACGGAGGCTGTGCCGGCCGGGGGAGGGTCCCGGCGGCGGGCCACGGGAAGGGAGTGGCCTTCTCTCAGACCGAGGCGCCCGCCGGCTCGTGCTGCTCTTCGGAGACCCGCGGTCCCCATCCGTTCCGGTCGCCGTTCCCCGACCTGGACACCGAGTGTCCGGTCAGGAGCCGGTTCAGGTCGATCCCCTCGGCCTCGGCCAGCCGGGCGAGGAAGATCCACGATCGCGGGATCTCGCCGCGCTCGTACTTGCTGATCGTCTGCTGGACGGAATCGACCGCTTCCGCGAACGTGCGCTGATCCCGGCGGCCGCGGATCTCCTGGAGCCGCTGGCCGACTTCCTGTCGAATTTCTTTGTCCCTCATATTGGTTGTTCTCCCATATGCCGAACGTCAAGGGGCCCGACACGATTGTAGGACAGGCCCACCACACATGCCGTCAGAGATCGAACAAGACCCCGCAGCGCTCCGGGCGTTCCCTCCGGGCGCTCGCCGGGGGGTGCTTTCTCCCCGGACGGGCGGGGCTAGATTCGCCCGCATGACGAGGAGTCCGAAGCGAGCCGTCGCGGCCATTCTCGCCCTACTGTTCGTCTTAGCGGGGGTCGGTGACGCCCTCGGGGCGCACCACTGCCCGCATCATGACGGGGTGCTGGCCGAGGTCCCGGCCGCGAATTCCGCCGCCGCCCACGAGCACGACCCGGGCGCCGACTCCGGCACCCACGGACCTTGCACCTGCGTCGGGCGGTGTCACGCCGGCGCCGCCCCGTCCGTGCCGGCCCCGGCCCTCGACCGCGACCTCCCCGTACCCCCGGCGCCGCCGCTATCCTTCCGCGCTCCACAGCCTGTGCTCCGGCTGGCCATCGTCCCCTTCTCGCTCCCGTGGGGAAACGCTCCACCGTCCCTCTGATCGACGGATTCCGCACCATGACAGGCGGCGCATCTGGGCGCCCGCTCGTTTCCAGGATCCCGATCGGAGGTTTCTTCCATGGTCACGCTCGTCGATCTTTTCCATCGGCCGGGCCGCGCGGCGGGGGTCATAGCCGCCATCGTCCTGGGGCTCCACTTCGGGGCGGGACCCAGACCTACGAAGGGGGCGAGGTGGTCGAATGGGCGGGTGCCATCCGCGGTCTAGTCCACGAAGCCCGCGCTGCGGACGTTCTGGTAGCGGTTCAGCGCCTCCTCGATCCGCGGCGGCACCTCGGGGGCGTCTTCGAGAACCACGGTCCCATCGAGGACGGTGCGCTGCTCAGGTGCCTGCTAGGCGTCCAGGCGAGCGGGCGCCAGGGCGAGCAGCAGGCCCGTCAGGGCGAACAAGCGTCTCATGGGGAACTGATCGGGGATGTCGCGGAGGCGCGCAAGGCCTCCGGGGCGGTCGGCCGGGGGGAGACGGCCGTCCGCCCTGCGGAGGACTCGGTCAGGAAGTCAGGAGGACCTTGATCCACATGCTTCCATGGTTTGGCAAACCGCGTGCCGCGACGACCCCAGGCCCGTCCACGCGCGGTCGGCGCAGGGAGTGGAAGTGGAACGGAACGCATAATGAAAGGAAGTCTCGCAGCCCCGTGTCTCGGCCGTCCCAGCGCCTCTTCCACGATCGCGGAACCCACTGACCGTCGCCGTACCCTTGTGGTTCCTCGGCTGTACTCGAGATACTTCGCTTGACCGATCGGTGGGGCCGGCCAGATTCGGCAGGGTGCCCGAGCTTCCCGAGATCGCCGAGTACCTCCACGCGCTCGAGCCGCGGGTCGTCGGCCCCAGGCTCGAGGGCATCCAGGTGCGCTCGGTCGCGCTCCTCCGGACGTGGGACCCACCGCTCAAGGCGGCCGAGGGAAGAGAGGTCCTGGGCCTCCGACGCGTTGGAAAGCGGATCGTCTTCGCGCTGGAAGGAGAGCTCTTCGTCGCCCTCCATTTGATGATCGCCGGCCGGCTCAAATGGGGCGGGACGCCCTGGGCGATTCCGAGGAAGGGCGGACTGGCGGCGTGCGACTTCTCGACCGGCTCCCTGCTCCTGGTCGAGGCCGGCACGAAGCGGCGCGCGCGGCTCCATCTGGTGGGGCGAGGAGGCGCTGGCGGCGCTCGATCCGGGAGGCATCGAGGTCGTGGACGCCCATCTCCCCGATTTTCGCTCCGCGCTCCTCCGCGAGTGCCACACGCTGAAGCGCGCGCTGACCGATCCCCGTTTCTTCTCGGGCATCGGCGGCGCGTTCGCCGACGAGATCCTCCATCGCGCCCGGCTCTCGCCGCTCCAGATCAACGCGAACCTGTCGGACGAGGAGGTCGAGCGGCTGTGGCGCGCCTCGCGGGCTGCGCTCGCGGAGTGCGGGGCTCCGGTCCAGCGCATTGTCTACGCCGACCGCGAGACGAACTACTGCCCGGGCTGCCAGACGGACGGGAGGATCCTCGCCGACCGGGCCCTCAGCCGCCTCTTGCGTGACGACTGGCCGCGCACGCTGGAGGAGCTGGAGGATGTAGATTGGAGCACAGGAAACGGGCAGAACCCTCGACGGAAAGGACCACGATGAGAGGCTCGATCGTCTCACTCGCCCTCTGCTCTCTCCTCCTCGCGTGCGGCAAGGCCGAAGACCGCGAGGGCGCGATAGAAGCGGACACCACCGGGATGATCGCCGACACGGGCCTCTCCGCAGTCGGGGCACCAGCTGACGAAAACGCGGCGCGCGCGGACATCGTCGACGCGAGAGGCCTCGGCATCGGGGCCGTGATCGTGACCGGGCTGGACGGCGGGGTCGCGCTAGCGGGCGCGCTGATCAGCCTGCCGCCCGGCGAGCACGGGTTCCACATCCACCAGATCGGCAGTTGCGAGCCACCGATCTTCGAGTCCGCCGCGAAGCACGTCGCTCCCGACGGGAACCCGCACGGCTTCGATGCCGCGGGCGGCCCGCACGCCGGCGACCTGCGGAACCTGGTGGTCGCCGAGGACAGCACCGCCACGGTCGACCAGACGAACGAGCGGGTTACGCTGCGGGGAGGGAACGTCGAGCTGCTCGACGGCGACGGATCGGCGCTCGTCATCCATGCCGGGCCCGACGATTACACCACGCAGCCGTCCGGCGACTCCGGAACCCCGATCGCCTGCGGGGTGATCGAGGGCTGAGAGTCCGCACCCGCGGCGCCGGTTATTCGAACCGCGGGGTGTATCCGTCGAGGGTCGAGTAGGGATCGGGCCAGCGAAGCTCATAGCCCATCCGCCACGCGGCGTTCCGCGCCCAGTACGGATCCCACAGGTGCGCCCGCGCCAGCGCGCAGAGGTCGGCGCGCCCCGCCGCCAGGATCGTGTTGACGTCCATGTACGAGGAGATGTTGCCGACCGCCATGGTCGGGACCCCGACCTCGTGGCGGATGCGATCGCTGAACGGCGTCTGGAACTGGCGCCCGTAGCGCGGCTTCGCGTGGGACACGGTCTGCCCTGCCGAAACGTCCACGATGTCGATGTCGTGCGCCGCGAGCAGGCGCGCGACCTCGAGCGAGTCCTCGATCTCCTGCCCGCCGGGTGCCCAGTCGACCGCCGAAATCCGGACCGAGAGCGGCTTTTCCGCCGGCCATGCCGCGCGAACGGCGTTCACCACCTCGAGCGGGAACCGCATCCGATCCGCGACCGATCCGCCGTATTCGTCCTCACGGCGGTTGGTGAGCGGGGAGATGAAGGTCGCGAGCAGGTAGCCGTGAGCCATGTGGACCTCGAGCAGGTCGAACCCGGCGGCGTCCGCCCGCTCGGCGGCCCGCACGTGGTCCCGGATCACCGCGTCCATGTCGGCGCGGACCATGGCGCGCGGCACGGGGTTCGCCTCCGCCCATGGGATCGGGCTCGGCGCCAGCACCTCCCAGCCCCCTTCGGCGAGCGGCTCGTCGGCGCCCTCCCATGCCAGCCGGGTCGACCCCTTCCGGCCGGCGTGGCCGAGCTGGATCCCGATCGCGGCGCGCGAATAGGCGTGGACGAAGTCCACGATCCGCTTCCATCCCTGGACGTGCTCGTCCCGATAGAGGCCCGCGCAGCCCGGGCTGATCCGACCCTCGGCGCTGACGTCGGTCATCTCGGCCATCACGAGCCCCGCGCCGCCGATCGCGCGGCTCCCGAGGTGGACGAAGTGCCAGTCGTTGGGCATCCCGTCCTCGGCCAAGTACTGGCACATCGCCGAGACGACCACGCGGTTGGCGAGCACGAGATCCCGCAACCGGAAGGGGGTGAAGAGCGGTGGGGGCGGGGAATCGAGCGGGACCGCGACACCGCTCTGCTTCTGTGCCTCGGCCGCGAACCAGCGATCGACATCCGCGGTGAACGCGGGGTCGCGGATCTTCAGGTCCTCGTGCGTGATCCGGAGCGAGCGGGTGAGCAGGTTGAAGGCGAACTGGATCGGCTCGGTCTCCATGTACCGCTCCGTCCCCTCGAACCACTGCAGGCTGGCCTGCGCCGCGCGCTGGAGGCTCTCGACCTCGGGCTTCCGCTCCGCCTCGTATGCCGCAAGCGCGGCGGGTACGCTCGGTTCGCGTCCCAGCGCCGCGGCCAGCGCGATCCCGTCCTCCATCGCCAGCTTGGTCCCCGATCCCACCGAGAAGTGGGCGGTGTGCGCGGCGTCCCCGATCAGGACGACGTTCTCGCGGCTCCAATGCGCGCAGGTGAGGGTCGGGAACGAGCGCCAGATCGAGCGGTTGGCGATCAGCCGGTGACCCTCGAGCCGGTCGGCGAACAGGGCCTCGCAATAGGCGATCGTCTCGGCTTCCGACGCATCGGCGAGCCCGCTCCTGGCCAGCGTCTCGTCGGTCGACTCGACGATAAACGTCGAGCTGTCGTCGCTGAAGCGGTACGCGTGGAGCCTCCACAGCCCGTGCTCATCGCGCTGGAAGTCGAACGTGAACGCGTCGAAGGGGCGAGTGGTCCCCATCCACACGAACTTGTTCGGCCGCCAGTCGATCGCCGGCCCGAAGTCGTCGCGCCATCTCTCTCGGACCCCGCTGTTGACCCCGTCCGCCCCCACGACGAGATCCGCGTCCAGGTGCGCGGCCGGATCGATGACCTCGGTCTCCGCGCGGAGATCGACGCCCAGCTCGCGCGCACGTTCGGCCAGCACCTCGAGCAACACGCTCCGCTCCAGACCGCTGAAGCCGTGCCCGGTCGACGACAGCACGCGGTTGCGGTAGTGGACGTCTATGTCGTCCCAGTGATGAAACCGGTTCTCGAGCCGGGCGAACGTCTCCGGGTCGGCAGCGGCCAGGCCCTCCATCGTCGCGTCCGAGAACACGACCCCGAACCCGTACGTGTCGTCGGGCCGGTTGCGCTCGTAGACCGTAACCTCGTGGGCGGGGTCCGCGCGCTTCAGCAGGATGGCGAGGTAGAGGCCGGCCGGGCCGCCTCCGACGACGACGACCCTCACGTCCGGTCGCGGCCTTCGGGCGCGCGGTTCTCGCGAGCTGCGCGCGCGCGTGCGAGGAGCTGCCCGGCGATCACGAGCCGCTGGATCTCGGTCGTCCCTTCGTAGATCCTCAGCGCGCGCACGGAGCGGTACAGGCGGTCGACCGGATGGTCGGCGAGGACTCCGCGGCCACCGAGGATCTGGACCGCGTCGTCGATCACCCGCTGCGCGGTCTCGGTGGCGTGCGCCTTGGCCATCGATGACTCCAGCGTGACCCGTTCGGCGCCGTTGTCCTTCACCCATGCCGCGCGGTAGACGAGGAGCCGCGAGGCCGCGAGCTCGGTGGCCATGCGGGCGAGCTTCTCGCGCACGAGCTGGAACTCGGCCAGCGGCTCGCCGAACTGGCGGCGGTCGAGCGCGTGGTCGAGCGCTTCCTCGAGAGCGCGCGCGGCCATTCCACAGGCCGCGGCGCCGACCGTGGTGCGCAAGAGGTCCAAGGTCGCGAGACCGAGCTTGAACCCGTCGCCGGGCCCAGCCAGGCAGGCGTCCGCGGCGATGCGGCAGCCGTCGAAGCGGATCTCGCCGAGCGGATGCGGCGCGGAGAGGACCTGGGCGCCGACGAACTCGAGGCCCGGCGCATCGCCGGCGACCACGAAACAGGCGATCCCCTTCGAGCCCGATCCCGACCGGGTCTGGGCGAACACGGTGTAGAAGTCGGCGATCCCGGCGTTCGAGATGAACGACTTCCTGCCGTCGAGCACCCAGCCGTCGCCCTCCCGGCGGGCGGTCGTCGTCATCGAGGCCACGTCCGAGCCGGCTTCGACCTCGGTCATCGCGAACGCGCCCATCGCGTGACCGGCCACCGCCGCGTCGACCCAGCGATCGCGAGCTCTTTCGTTGCCCGCCAGGAGAATCGGTGTCGTGCCGAGCGCCTGGAGCGCGTATACGGCGTCGGCGAGCGGCGACGCGGCGGCGATCGCCTCGCGGGCGAGCGCGATCGAGCGCAGGTCGCGCGCGGGGATCGGCGCCAGCCACCCGCCGTCGCCGAGAATTGCGAGGATCTCTCGCGCCTCCGTCCGGGCCGCGTCGTCGTCGGCGGGCTCCGGCCGCGAGCGCAGCTCGGCGCGCGCGAACGCGTCGACCCGCTTCGCGAAGTCGACGTGTCGGTCGTCGAGGAAGGCGCGGATCGTGTCGAGGTCCGGCATCCGCTACTCGAACCGCGCGGGGCGCTTGGCTACGAATGCCTCGTACGCCTCGCGGAAGCTCGGGCCCTCCATGCAGCCGGCCTGCGCGCGCGCCTCGGCGGCTAGCGCTTCGGCGAGCCCCATCGCAGACTCCTCCTCGAGAGTCCGCTTTGTCACCGCAGTCGCGGCCGATGGGCCGCGAGCGAGCCGCATGGCCAGCTCGCGCGCCGCGGAGAGCGCCTCGCCGTCGGGGACAACCCGGTTGTAAAGTCCGATCCGGTACGCCTCCGCGGCGTCCAGGAACTCGCCGGTCAGGAGGATCTCGCTGGCGCGGCCGAAACCGACGATCCGTGGCAGGAGCCAGGCGGCGCCCATATCCGCGCCAGAGAGCCCGACTTTCGTGAACAGGAACGCGATCCTCGCGCCCTCGGCGGCGATCCGGACGTCGCACGCGGCGGCGATCACGGCGCCGGCGCCGGCCGTCGTGCCGTTCAGCGCCGCGATGACCGGGCGCCGGCAGCCACGGATCGCCGCGATCAGGTCGCAGGTCAGCGTCGTGAACTCGAGGAGGCCCGCCGCGTCGCGCTCGAGCAGCGGACCGATGATGTCCTCGACGTCGCCTCCCGAGCAGAACGCCCTCCCCTTTCCGGTCAGGACGACCGCCCGAACCCCGGGCTCGGTGTCGAGCGCGCGGAACACGGCCACTAGCTCCCGGTAGACGTCGAACGTCAGCGCGTTCAGCCGCTCGGGGCGGTTCAGCGTGATCGTGGCCACGCCGGTCTCGGCGTCGTGCTCGTAGTGGAATGAGGTGGGCTCGATCACCGGGGCGTTTTCTCGGGCAGGACCGCGGTGGCCTCGATCTCGACGACCGCGTCGGGATTGACCAGCGATCGGACTTCGACCAGTGCGATCGCGGGATAGTGGCGCCCCATCGTCGCGCGCCACGCGTCACCGAGCTGGGAACGGGCCGCACGGTAGGCTGCCATGTCGGTCACGTATACGGTGAGCCGCACCACGTGCTCAGGCCGGCCGCCGGCGTCGCGCACGACCGCGAGCGCGCGGCCCAGCGCGGCCGCGAACTGGGCGACGAGCCGCCCCTCTGCGGGCCCGACGCCGTCGGCATCCCCGCCGCCGGCCTCGGGCGCGGTCTGCCCGGCCACGAACAGGACCTGTCCGCCGGCTGGCGCGAGGATGCCGTGGCTGAATCCGCTGGGCCGACCGAGCTCCTCGGGGTTCACGATCTCGAAGCGCGTCACGCCAGGAGCCCTCCTCCGTCGATCACGATCGCCTGCCCGTTGACACCCCGCGCAGCGTCCTCGCAGAGCCACGTCACCGCACTCGCCACCTCGCCGGGCTCGATCAGCCGCCGCTGCGGCGAGGTGGCGAGGATCGCGCTCATCGCCTCTTCCTCGGTGAGCCCTGCCGTCTCCATGATCCGCTTCACCGACCGCACGGTCATCTCCGTGTCCACGTATCCGGGGCATACGGCGTTAACCGTGACCCCGAAGGAGGCCGCCTCAGCGGCCACGGACCGCGTGAACCCCAGCACCGCGTGCTTGGAAGCCGCGTAGGCGGCGATGTACTTGGCGCCCGCGAGACCGGCCACCGAGGCGATGTTTACGACCCTTCCCCAGCCACGCCCCATCATCGCGGGCAGGAACGCACGCGTGACCAGGAACGTGCCGGTTACGTTGACCGCGAAGATCCGCTCCCACTCCTCGAGCGTTTGCCGGGCGAGCGGGGCCGAGTGGGCGATTCCCGCGCCGTTGACCAGGACGTCGACCTCGCCCAGCCGCTCGCGCGCCGTTTCGGCCAGCGATTCGACCGAGACCGGATCGGTCACGTCGACCCGAGCCCCCCACCCCACTCCCCCGGCGTCTGCGATCTCCGCCGCCACGGCCTCAACCTCGCCCGCCGTCCGTGATGCAACCACGACCCGCGCGCCGGCCGCCGCCAGCGCGCGGGCGACCGCGGCCCCGATCCCCCGGCCACCGCCGGTCACGACCGCGCCCCGCCCCTCGAGCGGTCCGCTCACGCCTCCGAAGCGCACCCGGACTCTCTCCCTCATCCCTCGGCCTCGAGCGCCTCGACGACCGCGTCGGCGAGAATGCCTCCCAGCGCGGCGATCGTCTCGCGCCCTTCCTCGGCCGTGGCCGCCGCCGGGTCGCCGAAGTACGCGCGCGGCCCCCCCGCCTCCTCGAACGTGCGCTTCCCCTCGGCAATCGCGGCCACGAGCGAACGCGGAACCTCGCGCAGGGCACGTCGCACGTCATCGCGGACGAGCTCCGGACGAGAGGCGAGGACGATCGAGCCTTCGAATCGGCCCGCGTGGCAGGCGCCGCTCCGGAACTCGTCGGTTAGGCGGCTCCCCCAGGGCTTCCGGGTCAGGTCGGGAAAGACGACCAGAATCCCTCCGTCGCCCGCCGCCTTCTCGCGTGCCGCGTGGAGCGACGCGAGATGCTCGGGGTCCAGGTGCGCGTTGGCGATCGCCAGCGCGCGGAAGCCGTGCCGACCTATTGAGCGGGCGATGTCGGAGAGGATCGCGGTCACGGCCGTTTGGCTCGCCGAGATCGTGCCGGGGAACGCCGCCGCGAAGCCGGCCGTCGTATAGGGAAGCGAAGGCAAGAGGACTGTCGGGATCCCGCGCGCCTCAAGCGCCGCCGCGCCGGCCCGCGCCATCGCCTCGGCGATCACCCCGTCGGTCGCGAGCGGGAGGTGCGGTCCGTGGGCCTCGATCGCCCCGATCGGCAGGATCGCGACCGTACGCCCGCGCTCGAGGTCACGCGCCTCCTCCCACGTCATCTCCGCCAGTTGCCGGGGTTCGCGCGCCTCGGGTATCATCCCGCTCCATGCCGTTCGAGCCGCCGGAAGAGTTCAACATCGCCGATTGGTTCCTGGACGCCCGGGTCCGCGAAGGACGCGGCGACCGGGTGGCACTCCGGACCGACGAGCGGACCTGGAGCTACGCGGACGTCGCGGCGATCGCGGCCCGCTACAGCAGCGTCCTCGCGGACGCCGGTGTCGAGCCGGAGCAGCGGGTGATCCTCGCGCTGGACGATGGACCCGGGTTCGTCGGCGCCCTGTTCGGCGTCCTCAAGATTGGCGCGGTGGTCGTCATGGTCAACCCGCGCCTCCCGGACGATGCCACCGGATACTTCGTGCGCTACACGCGCGCGAAAGCCGCGATCGTGGAACCGGACGCCGCCGACGCATTCCGCCGCGCCGCGGAAGGCGCGCCATGCTTCCGACGGCTGTTCGTGGCCGGCGAGCCCCTTCTCGAGGCCGCGCTCTCCAGCGCACCCGATCGTCTCGAGAGCTTCGCGACCCATCGCGACGACTCCGCGATCTGGCTCTTCTCGGGCGGCACGACCGGCCGGCCCAAGGCGGTTCTCCAGACCCACGCCTCCTATGCCAATACGACCGAGTGCTACGGCAAGGGCGTCCTCGGGATCTCCGAGGACGACGTCACGATGTCGGTCCCCAAGCTCTTCTTCGGCTACGCGACCGGATCGAACCTCCTGTTCCCATTCTCGGTCGGCGCGTCGTCGGTCCTGTTTCCCGAGCACCCGAGCGCCGAGGTCGTGTTCGAGAGGATCGCGCGCCATCGTCCGACGATCCTCGTCAACGTCCCCAAGATGGTGCAGCTCATGGTCGACCATCCGCGCGCGGCAGATCAGGACCTGTCTTGCCTCCGGCTCGCGACGTCGGCGGGCGAGGCGCTGCCGGTCGAACTCCACCGCCGCTGGGACGAAGCGTTCGGCGTTGACCTCCTCGACGGCCTCGGCACCGCCGAGATGTGGCACATCTTTCTCTCCAACCGGCCGGGGGACGTGCGCCCGGGCACGCTGGGGAAGGTCGTGCCCGGGTTCGAGGTCGAGGCGAGGGACGACGGGGGTCGGCCGGTCCCGGACGGCGACGTCGGGTGGCTCTGGGTCAAGGGCGGCTCCCGCGCGATCGGCTACTGGCACCGCATGAACCGTACGATGGAGGCCTTTCGCGGCGAGTGGTACGTCTCGGGCGACATGATCTCGAAGGATGCGGACGCCGTCTTCACCTACGCCGGCCGCGCCGACGACATGCTCAAGGTGTCCGGGAAGTGGCTCTCTCCCCGCGAGGTCGAGAGCTGCCTGCTCGAGCACCCCGCCGTGCGCGAGGTCGCGGTCGTCGGCGTGCCCGGAGAGACTGGCCTCACAGTGCCGCGCGCGTGCGTGGTGCGGCGGGACGGCGCGGTGGCCGCGGTCGACGACCTGGCCGACGAGCTCCAGGCCTGGGTCCGCGACCGGCTCGAGCGCTACAAATATCCGCGTGAAGTCGTATTCCTGGACGCCCTCCCCCGCACCCACCTCGGCAAGGTCGACCGGGCCGCGCTGCGAAATCGCTAGGAGCTTCGCTGCGCGATCAAGGCGCGCCGGACGATTTCTCCCAACATTCCCATCGCGTCCCCGAGCTGCCGATCCGACAGGTACGGGGCGGGTCCGAAGCGCAGGGTGGTATCCCGGTGATCGGTCCAGACGCCGCGCTCGAGGAGCAAGCCCCTAAGCTCCCCCGCCCGCGGGCTCTCCAGCGCCAGGAAGCCTCCGACCTTATCGAGCGGCACCGACCGGTCGCGATCGATGACGGCGGGGTCGAGGTCGAGCGCGTCGAACTCATCGGCGAGAGCACCGACCTGGTGGCGGTACGATTCGGCCAGGACATCGACGGTCAGCCCACGCTCCGCGAAGAAGTCGAACACCTCGCTCGCGCGGTAGTGGCTGGTCGGATCGTACGTCGCCCCGCCGAAGCGCGAGGCGACCGAGCCCCACCCGACCTCCCCGGGCCGGTGGATACCGGTGAGCGCGTCGAACTCGGCGAACCAGCCGGTCACGACAGGCTTCGGGTCGTCTCCGGGAGGAAGCCGCAGGAACGCGCTGCCCTCGCCCAGTTGGCAGTACTTATAGCCGCCGCCGGTCACCGCCGCGCCCTCGAGTCCCCAGGCGTGGAGGTCGAACGGCATCACGTTCAACGCGTGGTAGGCGTCGACGAGTAGACGCGCCCCGACCCGCTCGCAAGCCTCGAGCGCACCGTCCAGCCCGCCGGCGACGTGCGCGTTCCGGTAGAAGACCGCCGAGACGAGCGCCGCCGCGGTCCGGTCGTCGACCGCCGCCGCGACCCTCTCTCCCACCGACGCGGCCGGGAGAACCGCGACCTTGACGACTTCGAGCCCGACCTCCCCCAACCGGTCGAGCTGGCGGCGGAGCGCGTGGAACTCGAGGTCGGTCGTCACGAGGCGCGGCCGCTCGCGGAGCGGAAGTGCGGAGATCCACTTGACCAGGAGGTCGTGGGTCGCGGGCCCGAGCGCGATCGGCCCGTCCGCGCCGCCCATGAGCCGCCGGTATCCGTCCCGCACCCTGTCCGCGCGCGCATGCGCTCGCGACCACTTCTCGTCCACGTGCTCGGCCGCGTCCTCCCACGCCCGCTTCTGCCCCTCGAACCCGCGGTCCGGCCACGCCTGATGGCTGTGCCCGGAAAGGAGGAGCCTCTCGGCGACGCGGAAGCGGGAGTAGTCGGGCACCAGCGGGTTGGGATCCAGGCGGAGATCGACGGCGCGCAACTCCGCGGCGCGAAGCGTCTCCCGGGATTGGGGCGCGCGGCTCACAGCTCGGAGCGGATCGCCCACAGATCCGGGAAGAACGGCTGGGACAGGGTCGTCTTGAGATACGTGGCGCCTGCGCTCCCGCCCGTTCCTGTCCGCGTGCCGATCGTCCGCTCGACCATTTTGACGTGCCGGTACCGCCACTCCTGAAGCCCCTCGTCGAGGTCGACGAAGCGCTCGAGGAGCTGGGAGTCGAGGTGGGCGGGGAGGTCGTCGCCCCGGTAGACCGCGAGCAGCGCCCGCTGGACGCCCTCGTCCGGCTGGATCGCGCCCGTGACGTCCCGGCCCAGCGCCGTCTCGGGAACCGGGTATCCGCGATCGGTGAGATAGCCGAGCAGCGCGTCCCACACGGTGGGCGCCCCCCAGCGCGCCTCGAGCCGCCTGCGCCACTCCGTCCCCGCCGGGAAATGCTCGAGCATCGCCAGCCGCTTGTGGCCCAGCGCGAACTCGAGCTCCCGGAACTGCGCGGACTGAAAGCCGCTCGCGCTCGCAAGCCGGTCGCGGAACGAGAGGAAATCCCGCGGCGTCATCGTCTCCAGGATGTCGAGCTGGGCCACCGCGATCTTGAGGATCGTCAGGATCCGCTTCAGCGTGTGCATGGCCGCGCCGGTGTCCCCCCCGGCCAGCCGCCCCACCAGCCAGTCGGCCTCGTGGAGCATCTCCTTGAACCACAGCTCGTAGACCTGATGGATAACGATGAACAGGATCTCGTCGTGCTCGTCGGACTCGGGCCGTTGCAGGGAGAGGAGCTCGTCGAGCGCCAGGTAGCTGGCGTACGTGAAGGGCTTGTCGGTGGCGTGGGGGTCTGCAGGGGTCGGCTGTTCGCTCACGCGGCGTAATCTACTTCCCCGGTCTGGCGCACACACCCTACCATCCCCGTTGTTCGTTTGCTGACAGTCTTTACCCGGGCCGGAGTCGTACTCTAGGCTCCGACAATCGGTCGCATTCAACCTTGCATGCGAGGAGTACTATGAATCTCGATTCGCTACAGAAGCTCTACGTCCATGAGCTCAAGGATCTCTACAGCGCCGAGAAGCAACTCGTCGATGCGTTGCCCAAGATGATCGCCGCCGCCAGCAACAAGGACCTCAAGCTGGCGCTCAAGGACCACCTCGGGGCGACCCGCCGGCAGGTCCAGCGGCTGGACAAGATCTTTGCCCGGGTCGACTTCAGCCCCCGCGGCCACAAGTGCAAGGGCATGGAGGGGCTAATCAAGGAAGGCGCCTCTCTGCTCAAGGAGGACTCGGAGCCGGACGTCCTCGACGCCGCGATCATCGCCGCGGCGCAGCACGTGGAGCATTACGAGATGGCGGGGTACGGGGTGGCTCGCACGTATGCCGAGAAGCTCGGCGACTACAAGGCGGCCGACCTGCTGCAGCAGAGCCTCGAGGAGGAGGCCCAGGCCGACCGGCACCTGTCCCGAATCGCCGAGCGCACGGTCAACTTCCAGGCGATGGTCTGAGGCGCTCATGGGACGCTGCATCCACTGCGGAAACGAATACGACAAGTCGTTCGAGGTCGTGCTCTCCGGCGGGGAGCGGCACACCTTCGACAGCTTCGAGTGCGCGATCCACGCGCTGGCTCCGACGTGCCAGACGTGCGGCTGTCGGATCATCGGCCACGGCCTGGAGAGCGACGGCCGCTTCTTCTGCTGCGATCACTGCGCGGAGAAGGATGGGGTCAAGGGGCTGAAGGACCGGGTCTGACCCGTCCCCCCCAGGCCAGCCCTCCTCCCGTCACAAGGGCGGACAGGATGATGATGGTCAGAACGCCTTCGGGCTGAAACATTCGGCTCGCCACCCGGCCGCTCACAATCACGTGCACGGCCTGGGCGGCCACGAGCCACCACGGGGAAAGCGGACGATTCTCTCGTAGCCAACGTGACGCGACCGCCGCCGCGATCGGCATGCCCACCATGCCCAGCGCGCCCAATATGGAGGCGGGCCGCGCTGCGCCGTCCGTGATCATGACGAACCCCAGGGCCCCCACGGCCACGACAGCCCCCTCCCAACCGACGCGAACCCTGAGGCCCGGCCAGAGCGCCGGCAGCATTGCCGCCGTCACCCCCATCGTGACCGCGGCGCGCTCGGTGTCGGGCACCGTCCCCCACACGCCGAGGACCCACAGCGCGAAGACGATCCCGACCGACCACGCGGGCACCTGACGCAGTAGGACTTGGAACGCGACCGCAGCCGCAACCGCTGTCGCGATCACGACCGGAAATCCCCACGCCGGGGTCGCCTCCGTCCACCGAAGGGAGCCGGCCCACGCGAGCGCCCCGATCGCGGCCACGCCCCACACCATCAGCCACCCCAGCTTTCGGACGATCAAGACCGCGATCAATGCAACGACTCCCACGGCCAGGCCAGTCTGGAACTCGGGCTGCACCAGCAGATCGAGCAAGGTGAATGGGTTCATTCCGAACAAGACTTTCCTCCTCTCGGAGAAAAAGTATAATCCCCTTCGGGTAAGATGCTGCGCCTCCTCGCCACCGGGCTCGCCGTTTCACTCTCGGTGGTTCTCGCTTGCCAGCCGACCGTTACCCCCGGCGCCCTGGACATCGAGGTCACTGCGTTGGAGCTCCACCGCGCCTTCAGGACCGATCCTGACGGCGCGCGCGTGGAGTTCGGCGGCAAGGACCTCGTGATCGTCGGCGAGGTCGCCCGCGCGTTCCCGCGATTCAGGGGTACGACGATGAGCGGCGACGTCACCACCCCCGCGCAAGTCATGCTCAAGACCGAGCTCGACACCCTTCCCACCGACACCAAGTACGTTCAGGTCGAGGGCGAGTTCGACGCGCCGGATTCGCTCGAACAATGGGCCGTCGATCCCAGGATCCGCGTGGGTGACACTCTCCGGGTGTCCGTTGCCCGCGCGCCGCGATCCGATGGACGGATCCGGGCCTTTACATCTCCGACTGCCGTGTCGCTGAGGAATGACACGCGGCCGCGGCGTCCTAATCCAGGAGCCCTCGGGCGGCTTCCACCAAGGACTCGAGCTCACGTCCGGCCGGGTCGGGTCCGTCGTCCACCGAAGTGTTGAACACCATCACGTAGCCCGTCCGTTTCTCCGGATCGAAGGCCAGAAACGCCCGGAAGTTAGCCTGGCTGCCCGTATGGCCGATCACCCGCCGGTCGGGCTCGCGGTCGATGAAGAACGACAGCCCGACGTCGCTCCAGGGCGCCCCCGTCCCATCCTTCTCCACCGGCAGGACCGGCTCCCACATCTCCTCCAGCGTCGACCTCGACAGGACCAGCTCCCAGCGACGCGCGGTCTCGGGGTCGGGCGCGGGGCCCGTCAGGAACACCAGGTACGCGGCGAGGTCGTCGAGCGGCGCGTTCCATCCCCCGTTGGGGATCGTGATCCCCGGATCGAAGTCCGCCCCCTCGTCGATGGCCTTCCGTTCTGCGATGAGGGTGTCCGACCGCAGCTCGTAATTGTGGGAGCGATCCGCCGCGAGATAGTAGGGGGTGATACCGAAGTAGCTGCTCGAGAGGCCGAGCGGCGCGAAGATGTTCTTCTGCACGTACGCCTCCCACGGATCGCCGGAGATCGTCTCGATGACCCGGGCCAGATATACGAAGCCCGGGTTCGAGTACGAGTACCGCGAGCCGGGCTCGAACAGAAGCTGCTGGTAGGGCATCATCGCGACGAGCTGCTCCCAGGTCGTGGGCTCGAACGGCTCCCACGGTTCCCCGTCGTCCCAGGGCCAGGTCGGGTTCTGGAAGCCCGCCGAATGGGACAGGAGCATCCGCAGCGTGATCGCGTCGGGCGAGCCGTACGGGTCGCTCACGGAACGGAGCTCCGGGACCCAGCGGGTCACGGGGTTTTCGAGCGAGAGGAGGCCCCGATCCCGGAGCTGCATGACCGCGATCGCGGTCAGCGTCTTGGTGATCGAGCCATAGTGGAAGATCGTGCGCTCGTCCACGAGCCGGCCCGCCGCGCGGTCCGCGAAGCCGACATCGTGCCGCGCCAGCACCCGGCCGTCTCGCATGACGAGCGCGCTCGCACCGACGATCCTGCCCTCCTCCACGTACGCATCGAAGGCGCGCACGAAATCGATCCAGGCGGCCGGGGGCGCGGGCTCCTGGGCGGCGAGAGGTGCGGCCGCGAGGAGCAGCGCGGCGAGGAAGCACGTCGGCACTCGTAGCATGAAACCCGAATTCTAAGCACCAGGCAGCGAGCGTGTCTATATTCGTGAAACGATGTCAACACATCTGCGCGGCGGCGCGGCGCGGACGCGCCGAGTGCGGGCTCGTCTTCGGGTGGGGCTGGGCGCTCTCGTCCGTATCCATCTGCCCCACTGACCGAGTTCAGATCTCCCGCAGGTACCCCCAGCTGTGCAGCCGGTCGTGGTCCTCGTGCCAGCGATCTCCGATATCGGTGCGGTAGTACATGTTCGGGATCATGATGTTCTTGATCCGGTTGTAGGCCTGCGCCTGGGCCTGGCGCATGGTCGGCCCTGTCCCGACCACGATCAGCACCACCCCCGACGTCCCGGTCACCACCCACTCGCCGTTGACGAGCCTGACGTCCTCTATGTGGACGCCCGCAAAGTCCGGTTTTTTGAAGATGATGATCCGATCCTCCGAGTTGGCCTCGAACGTCTTCGGGTCGTCGTACGGGAAGGGCGGCACGACGATCCGCACGCCGACCTGGAAGCCGAGCTTGGGCCTCAGGTCGATCGACTCGCCGCGGGCGAGCGCCGCGAGGATCTTTCCCATCGGGGCGTTCAGCCCCTCCTGCTGGATGCTGATCGTCGGGTAGCCGAAGCGCGCTGTGAACTCGAGCGGGTAGATCCCCTGCGCGTTGACGATGCAGTTCAGGTCGATGTACCCGACGTAGCGCTCTTCCCGGAGCTTCTTCTCCATCTTGGCGAGCGTCTGGTTGAAGATCCGGTTGGGCTGGCTCCAGTACATGGCAGTGCCCATCTCGCCGGTCGAGGGGCCGATGTTCCCCGGGAAGAGCTTCTTGTGCTCGAAATTCACGTTGATCGGCGACAGGAACTCGTGGCCGTTGAAGAACGCGCCGACCGCAATCTCGACGCCCGTCCTTCGCCGCTGGAGCTGGAAGGTGCGCACGTGGTCGGCGTAGACCTTCTTGTACGACTCGAGGACGTGAATGACGTCGGTCCCGTCCTCGTCCTCGCCCACGAACAGGAGGCGTTTGATGTTCTGGGCCTCGCCGCTCGGCTTGATGACGTAGCGCGCCGGATTCGCGGCCACGAACGCGATCGCTTCGTCGAACGAGGTGAATTCCTCGAACGGAATAATGTTGATGCCGAAGGCCTTTAGCTCGGTCTGTCCGAACCCGCGGTCGTCCTCCAGCCGGTCGGTGTAGGGAGTACCGCCGACCACCGCCTTGCCCGCCCGGCGCAGCCGGTCCGCGTCCTCGCCCATGCCCAGCACGTCGTCGAACACCACGACGTCCGCCCATTCGGCGTCGGCCTTCCAGTCCTTCGACATCGGCACGAAGCCCTCGCCTACCGAGCGGGCCTTTTTCTCCCGGATCCAGTAGCGAACTTCGTGACCCTCCTTGACCACCTGCCACGCGATGTCGGTGATCAGCGCGTCGTAGGAGACGAAAAGAAACTTCGTCTTGTCAGGCATTCAGACCCCTGATGGGAAGTGAAAACGGGACTCGCGAGACCGCTACGCGGGCCACAGCCAACCGAACACGCCTGCCGTGAGCAGGCCGTAGATCAGGGAATCGACGTTCGATTTGATCGTCGTACTCCACGCGATCTTGTACCAGATCGAGTTCTGCCAGAGCGCCAGCCCGTAGCCGACAAACGCCGTGCATCCCGCGAAGCGGAAGACCGACAGGTACTCCGCCCCCGGCCCCAGCGCCCGCCCGGCGATGTAGGCCGCGAAGCCGCTCACGACGAGGCAGTAGAGGAACCACTGCGTGAGGCTCGCCCCCATCGAGGGATTCTTCATCACGGTTAGGACCGCCACGGGCCCGCGCTTCTTTTTCTCGATGAACGCCGGATCCTTCATCGCCCCCGGGCTTCCGGCATGGGGCATCACATAGTTCCCGGGCGGGACACCGAGCCTGCGGAGCGACTCCATGAGCTCGTCCTCGGCCGGCACCTTGCGGAAATCCGAGCGGTGGTAGGGAAGGACCATGTGGAAGATGGAGCTCGCCACGAAGACGAGCACCGCCGACAACAGGATTGGCGCCCACAACGACATCACCGGAACCATTCGCCACCTCCTTGGTGGTTTGCGTGGTTACTGCGTTCCTGGTCAATCACGATAGGATAGCTGGGGAAACCACGCAACGGGACTGATCTGGCCAATCGGCCGGTTTCTCGTAAGCTTGCCCGTGATCCGCCAACGATGGGAGGGACTCCAGCCCGGAGAGCGAGCGATGGCCATCTGGGGAGAGAAATGCGTCCGCTGCGGGGAGAAGCGCACACGCAGCGCGTACGAGGGCCTGCCGACCTGCGACGACTGCCAGAGGCTGCTGGACGCCAGGCTCAAGGCGGACGCCGAGGATCGCCGGCTCTGCCCGCTCGACGGGGTCGCGATGTCGAAGGAGATCGTACTCAATGTGGTCGTCGACCGGTGCCCGGCGTGCAAGGGAATGTGGCTGGACGGCGGCGAGCTCGACCTTCTGAAGGCGGGGATCGAGGCCGGGATGGCCGGCGATCTCGGGCACGCCCTCTTCGTGCCCCCGTTCTGAAGATCCAGCTTCGAAAGGAGCTGCGAGTCCGGCCATGAGCGGATCGCACAAGCCTCGGGACTACACCACGGTCTCGCCGTACTTGATCGTCGACGGCGCCAGCCGGACGATCGAGTTTCTCATCGCCGTCTTCGACGCTGTCGAGCTACGCCGGTTCCCGGGCCCTGTCGGGACGCTCATGCACGCCGAGGTCCGCATCGACGACACAGTCGTGATGCTCGCCGATGCGACTGCGGACTGGCCACCTGTCCCCTCCTACGTCCACGTCTACGTACCCGACGTCGACGCGACCTACCGACGAGCGCTCGAGGCCGGCGCGACCTCCATGCAGGAGCCCGTCCAGAAGGACGATGAGGACAGGCGCGGTGGGGTGCGGGACGCCGGCGGCATCACGTGGTGGATCGCGACAAGAGTGGGCTGACCTTCAACCACTGTTATGGTACCACCGTCTACAGGATCGCGTGCGTGGGCAACTCGCCGTAGCCCCGGCCACGAAACTCGAGCAGGCAGAAGCCGTGCCCGAAGGGGTCGGACAGCCGGGCGATGCGGCCCCACGGATACGACCCTAGATCTCCTTCGACCGTTGCGCCCGCCTCCTTCGCGCGCTTGATCGCGCCATCGAGGTCGTCGACCACGAAATCGAGATGGATGGGCGTCCAGTGGCGGCGGTAATCCCTCGTGGGCGCGCCCGGTACCGGATTGGTCGGCGTGCCCTTGGCCCTGCCGAGCAAGTCGATGGGCACAGGCGCCCCGTCCAGCTCGACCCAGTTCTCGTCGAAGCGCCGGCCGACCTCGAGGCCCAGGCCCCGGGTGTAGAAGTCGATCGCCCGCTCGACGTCGTCGACGTCGATGCAGACGTACAGGCCCTGGATGCTGCCCGGCATGCCGAAGATTTCGCCATATTGGGGCCAATGAGCAAGGGGCGTCTCGAAGCGTTCACCGACGGCGTGATGGCTATCCTGATCACCATCATGGTTCTCGAGCTGCACGCCCCCGAGGGGACGAGCCTGAAAGCGTTGCGCCCCCTCGTACCCGTCTTCATGACCTACGTGCTGAGCTTCATCTACCTGGGCATATACTGGAGCAACCACCACCACATGCTCCAGCTGTGCGAACGGATCAACGGGAGGGTCCTGTTGGCGAACCTCCACCTGCTGTTCTGGCTGTCGCTGATCACGTTCGCAACCAGCTGGATGGGAAGCAGCGATTTCGCTGCGGTGCCCACCTCCGTCTATGGTCTCGTGCTCCTCATGGCCGCTTTCGCCTGGACGATCCTCCAGCGCCAGCTCGTCCTCCTGCAGCGACCGGGATCCCGACTCGCAACCGCCGTCGGTCGAGACGCGAAGGGGTGGATCTCCCTGGTGGCCTACGCGGTCGCGATCCCGTCGGCTTTCCTCCGTCCTTGGATCGCCGGAGGGCTCTACGTCTTCGTGGCGCTTCTCTGGCTGATTCCCGACCGACGGTTCGAGTCCCAGCTCCGGAACGCCGACACTTGACCCGGGGAAATCCTGCCTCTAGGCTGGATCCGTCGAATCATCCCGCCGAAGCCATCCTGCATCTATCCCGCGAAGGAGCGCCCCATGAGAGCCGTGGTACTTTGTGTCCTGATCTCCTTCGCCGGTGCGGACGCGATGCTCGCGCAGGCAGAGGGCTACCGGATCCTCTTCCCCCCCGACTCCACTACGATCTCGGAGGACGACCAGCGGGTGATCTTCGACCAGCTGGGGTACACAGTTTCCGCGGATGGAAGCTCTCTCGAGGTCATGGATTGCGGCGCGATCTATACCCAGGCGGACGAAGACGATCTGAATGGCGACGGAATCGCCGAGGTGTTCGTGCTCGGGGGCAATAGCTGCACGTCCGGTGGGGCCGGCAGCTCGCTCGCGCTCTTCATCAAGGACGCCGAGGGGAACTGGGTGACAAACCTCGGGTTCCCTGCGGGCGGCTGGACGAAGCTCGAGACCGGGAACCTGGGATACCCGGACCTCGCGATCGGCGGTCCGGGCTTCTGCGAGGCCGTCTATCGGTGGGACGGCACGGCCTATCAGCACCAAGGCAACCGGGAGACCGAGCCCGGTGGCTGCGAGGGAATCGGGTAGGGTGATTCACGAGCTCTTCACCCTTCGCATGACCTCGCCCGACGACGCGTCGGCCACGCCGAGCTGAGGCTCGGCCCGGCGAGCCGGCTGTGCGACCCCTTCGGCCACGAATGGCTGCTCGGCCACCCGATCGACCTCGAGGAGGAAGATTCATGACCCGGTATCTGACCGAGTTCATCGGTACGTTTTTCCTGGTCCTCACCGTCGGTCTCGTCGTGCTCGGCGGTGCGCCGTTAGGAGCGCTCGCGATCGGCTCCGCGCTCATGGTGATGGTCTACATGGGCGGCCACGTCTCGGGGGCCCACTACAACCCGGCGGTCTCGTTGGCGGCTGTGCTCGGCGGCAAGCTCGAGAAGCGGGAGCTCTTGCCCTACTGGCTGGCCCAGCTGGCCGGCGCCGTCGCCGCGGCGCTCGCGGTCCGGGCGATCCTCGGCCAGACGTTCGCGCCGGCGCCCGGGCCCCAAACTTCGGTCCTCGCTGCCTGGCTGGTCGAGATCCTCTTCACCTTCGCCCTCTGCCTGGTCGTGTTCCATACGGCGATGCACGAAGAGACCAAGGGCAATTCCTACTACGGCCTCGCGATCGGCTTCACCGTGATGGCCGGGGCGATCGCCGGCGGCCCCATCTCCGGTGGCGCCTTCAATCCAGCGGTGGGAGTCGGCCCGATCCTGGTGCATGCCACGATCGGCGACGGCGGCCTGGCGGATCTCCTGCTCTACATCGCCGCGCCTTGCCTGGGCGGGATCCTTGCGGCCTTCGCATTCAGGGCACACGAAAAGGAGTAGGCCCGATTCCTTCGAGGGCGCAAAACAGACGGCGCCGGCCATGAGCTCCATCCACCCCTCATTGACATCGCTCCACTCCTGGTGTAGTAAGGAGTACCGTACGACTACCAATCCCACAACCCCGGAGAGCCCCCAATGCTTTGGACCATGAAACGCTTTGCTTCTGTCCTCGTCCCCCTGCTCCTTCTGGGGTGCGCGCAGGAGGCGACGGAAGAAGCTACCGACGAAGCGGCGGACACGACCGCGGTCGAGGGGATCTCCCTCGCCGACCTCGCGGGTACCTGGAACATGCGCACGACGTCCACGGATCCTGCCGACACGTTCGTCAATGAATACCAGATCGTAATCGACGAGTCGGGGTGGACGTCGCACTTCCCCGACCGGGATCCCGTCCAGGGCGTCGTCGTGGTCGACGGGGACAACATCATCGTCGACTCGGGCCCCTTCGAGAGCGTGCGGCGTCCCGGAACGATGGTCACGACGCACGTCATTTTTCGCATGGAAGGTGATCGGCTTGTAGGGGACGTGACGGCGCACTGGCAAACGACGGAAGCGGACTCGGTGGGCCAGTTGCGGACGGAGGGCACCCGCGCGCCGTAGTGCGGCTCGCCCCGTCCGCCTCCTATGGCGGCTTCAGCAAAACATAGAGCAGCTCATATGGTGACCCCAACGGGATGAAAACTCGAAAGGCATCCCGGCTGAGTTTGTGATCGACTTGGGGCTCAACACCCCCTGCGGGATCCCATCCCAGAAGAAGCCGAAGCGATCCGAGTAGATTCGACTCACGACGGCCGAAGACGCAGCCTGAATGAATTGTCGCCGCCGTCGGCGCCGAACCTGTCCCTTGGTTTCCAGGATTCGTGGTTCGTTACTCGCTTTGACGACTGCTGCCCACCACCGGTTTGCAGCTGACGGACTTCGCCCGCAGCTGAAACCTCTACGTTCGGCGGCAGGAGGTCGTGGCACTCAGGAAGCCCACCACCGACTACTAGAACGGCCACCTTCTCCTTCTCCAGGCCGGCCTTCACTTCGTGCCGCAGAGATCGAGGGCGCAGCACCCGTCACCGCTTGCCGCAGGAGAACGAAGCGATCTACCGGCGTCGCCGCCGATAGCCGAACCCGCCAAACAGTAGCAAAACGACTACGATAACGATGATGAGGGTCGTTGTTGTCATTTTGTCTCCTCCTTCGGGCATTCTAGGACAGGTCCGGAGCGGAGAGCCGCACAACTCGTCGGTTTCCGCAGCCGCCGACCTCGGATACTATCACCCATGAAACCATCCGCCCAGAGGTAGGGTGAGCTGATCGGCGACTGTTTCGCCCGCAGGCCGCTGAACCCGCCGTTTTAAAAGGAAGCCACCATGACAGTTAGCAAGGTGTGCCCGAGAATTTCAGACGTGCCGCGGTCTATGTCGACAAAATCCTGAAAGGCGCCAAACCGGCAGACCTACCCGTAGAGCAGCCGGCGAAGTTTGAGCTGGTGATCAACTTGAAGTCTACTAGACAGATCGGCGTGACGAATTCCCCCCAACTTGCTGGCGCGGGCGGACTAGGTGATCAAGTGATAGTAGACCAAGCGGCGATGTTGGGTGGGGAAAAATAGTTCCGCGCTTCAGGGTGGCGAGCCAACCGTTTTCTCGGCTCCGATGAACAAACCGGAAATTTCGCCTACATTCTCCCGTCCAACGATGGACGGCATCGAGCATGGACATGCCGCGGTTGGGTTCTTTCCTCTCCCCACGGATTATCCGGCATGAAGCCCCAAAGCGGCTATCTACAATTCATCATTCGTTTTGGGTTTCTCGCCAAGGGCGCGGTTTATCTCGCCGTTGGGTTGCTGGCCCTGCAGGTTGCGGTTGGTTTCGGCGGCGAAACGGGTGACACGAAAGGAGCTCTCGAGGAAATCGGC
>DASQEN010000291.1:0-2924 GCA_035633635.1 Gemmatimonadota bacterium
CTGCTTTCGGGGATCGTCTTCCACTGGGTCATCTACGTGACGATGAATGCCGCCTTCTTCCAGCACATCGTGCTCTACGCGGTCTTCATCGACTTCGAGGGGTTGGTGAGCCGGTTGCGGAGTGGACGCCGGGCGCCGGCATTGCGCGACGAATGGTGATCGAAGGAGCCCGCCGCCTCGTGGTCCTGGGCCTGAAGGTCAGGGATCCTCTGCCGGCGATCCGCTCGGTGATGGCGGTTTGAGCTCGATCCTCCACGCCGGCATCCACAAGAGCGGGAACCTGTGGCTTTCGCGGATCCTTCGACGGATCACCCATCATGCCGGGTGGGAGCACACGAGCTGGGTCCAGCAGCATCCCATTCACGCGACCGCCGTGACGTGGGAGCTCAGTTACTCGGGGCAGGCGGACATGGACTTCATGAGCATCGTGCCAGACGGTTGTTACTGGCGGATCAGCGACGTCTACCGGGAGCCGCTGGAGGACGTAAAGGCGTACGTGCATCAGTGCACGCATGTGTGGTGTCATTCCCCGATCATCCCGCGCAGCCTCGAGGTGCTCCCCTTGTTCGACAAGATCGTCTACCTGATTCGCGACCCCCGCGATATCGCGGTGTCGCTCTCGCGGTTCGTCTTCACCCCGCACGTCCGGAATAACTGGCCGCCGCATTTCGAGAAGGATCCCGAGTCGTTCCTGAGGCACGCGCTCGACGGGGAGCTCCGAGACTGGGTCGCTCATGTCGGCGGCTGGCTCAGCATTCGGCCGCGGATCCCGTTCCACGTCGTTTTCTACGAGCGGCTGCGGCACGACTTCGACGCCGAGGTGCAGGATCTCGTCGACTATCTGGAGGTCGACCTGCCGGACCGCGCGGTCGACGCCATCCGCCACGAGGTTTCCTTCGAGATCATGCACGGCTCGGATCCCGATCACGTCCGGAAGGGTCGGACGAGAGAGTGGGTGCGAGCGCTTTCGGAGCGGCAGAAGGTGCACGCGATCCGGGTGGCCGGCGGGATGCTCGAGCTGCTCGGCTATCCATTCGCCGCGGATGCCGACGAAGGAAGTTCGAACGATCTTCCACGCTTGCCGCGGCGTATCGCCGCCGACCTGCTGGAGAGGGCGGTCGCGCAGGCGGAGCGCGGTCCTCTGGACGAGGTCCGCCGGGTCGCGGGTTTCGTCTTTGGTGATCGCTCGCTCCAGGTGAAGGCGAATCGGGTCCGTCTGTGGGCGCGCGATACCCTGTCCGGGAGGTCATCGTGACAGCGAACGGCCGTGGACGACTGGTCGTGCTCGGCCTCAAGGTCGGCGACCCCGCGAGCATCGAGCGCTGGGCCGCCGAAGGACACCTGCCCGTAATCCGCTCGCTCATGGATCGGGGCTGTCACGGCCGGCTCGCCGGGCGTGAGCGGATCTGCGAGCACGGCTCGGCGACCACCGTGTTCAGCGGCGCGCCCGCCGATCGGCATGGCTACTACTACTTCCGGCAGCTTGTCCCCGGAACCTACGGGCTGGCGCCTTTTGGCGCCTGGCAGGTCGAGGCGCGTCCGTTCTGGGCGCGGCCGGACGTCTTCCCGGGAAGCGTGGCCGTGATCGACGTCCCGGAGACGGCGCCCTTCCCCGGCGTGAAGGGGCACCAGCTCATGAACTGGTGCTTTCATCAGGCGGACCTGAACATCGCCCCGCACGCCTCCGAGCCCCCGGAGCTATTGGACGACGTCCGCCGACGCTTCGGCGAGCCACCCGACATCCTGGGCGACACCGCCAACGGAACGCCGGACGAGGACCGGCGCGATCTCGACCGGTTCCTGCGAGGCGTCCGGGCGAAGGGCGAGCTATGCCGTCACGTCGTCTCGCTGGGTGACCCTGACCTCGTGATCGCCGCCTTTGACGAGTCCCATACCGCGTCCCACCGCTACTGGCGCTATCGTCCCGAGGCGGCGGCTGGTGGCGCACAGGACGAGACGCTGAGGAACGCGATCCGCTCCGTGTATCAGGCGATCGATCGCGAATTTGGCCTCCTGCTGGAGCAGATCGGGGAGGGGGCGAACGTCGTCCTCTTCACGCTCTTCGGCATGCAGGACCAGTATCCGACGGAGGGGTTCAACGAATCGCTGTGCCGGGCGCTGGGTTACCAGGCTCGTCGAGTGGCGAGCCCGGGCAGGCCGCGGGTGATCGACGTCGCCCGGCGGGTGGTCCCGGAGAGCTGGCGGGCGGCGCTCAGCAAGAGGCTCTCCGGCGGGCGGCAGGAGGCCCTTCTGGCGGACCTGTTCGCCCGCGGCACGGACTGGGGGCGGACGAGGGCCTTCTCGCTCCCCTCCCTCTACACGGGCTTCATTCGCGTCAACCTGCGCGGTCGCGAGCCCGCCGGGATCGTGGAGCCGGAGGACTACTTGAAGGTGCTGGATAGCTTGGAGTCGGATCTGCGACAGCTCGTGGATGCCGAGACCGGCGAGCCGGTCATCGACTCTGTCATCCGAACGGTCGAGGCCTTCGGCGGCGGCCCTTCGGAGCGTCTCCCCGATCTCTTCGTCGAGTGGAAGGCGGGTCCCCGGCTGCTCGAGGCCGTGCGGCATCCGCGCGGGGAGCTCCGCCAGCGGAGGCCGTCCTTCTGCCCGGGAAGCGAGGAGACGCTGGAAGGGTTCGTGGCCGCGGCCGGCCCCGATGTCGGCGGACGTGGGGGAGTCGGCGACATCGCGCCCGTCGATTTCACCCCCACCCTGCTGGCGCTTCTCGGAGTACCTCCTCCGCCCGACATGCCTGGCCGGCCCCATGCATTGCTGCTCGGGAGTACCAAGCAGAGTCCCGTGTAGCGCTTCTTCCTGCCGGGTCCGCTGCGTTCGCGCTTTGCAGCTTCTGCTTTCGGATTCCCACGTCCTCACACGTTTTGGAACCGCGTCACGCGGAAGAGGGTTACCGCGAATTGTGCCTG
>DASQEN010000292.1:0-5630 GCA_035633635.1 Gemmatimonadota bacterium
CTTCCCGCCCGTACCATCGTGATTACATTCGACGACGGGTATCGGAGTGTGTACGAGGAAGCCTTTCCGGTGCTTCGCGAACACAACATGACGGCTACGATCTTCGTCACGACCGGCACGCCGGCTGACTCAGCCGCCCACCGCCGGTTGCCGACGCTCCAAGGACGGCAGATGCTGAGCTGGAGCGAGATCCGAGAGATGCATGCCGCCGGATTCGAAATTGGAGCGCACACGCTAACGCATTCCAATCTCAAGCGATTAACGCTAGAGCGCGTGGAAGCCGAGTTGCGGGGCTCGAAGGCAGCGATCGAAGACGCGCTGGGTTCCCCGGTCGAGTGCTTTGCGTACCCCTATGGTCTGTTCGACGAGCACAGTCGCAACGTCGCGCGGCATCACTTCTCCTGCGCCTGCTCCGACCGCCTGGGATTGGTCCGTGCCGGTAGCGATCTCTACGCTCTCGAGCGTGTGGAGACATACTACCTTCGTTCGTGGCCGCTGTTTGGCCTCGTCTCGACGGCGTGGCTCGGCTGGTACCTCCGAGTCCGGAGCATCCCCAGGCTCGCCCGTCGGATGATACGACCGACCAGGGGGTGAATTGGCGGTGGAAACCTGTCCTCTCGGTACGGACAGCGCTTCAAGCGAAGACGCGTGGGATCGCTTCGTCAAGTCTTCGTCCGACGGTACCCCTTTTCACCTGACGGCCTGGAAGGAGGTGGTCGAAGGGGTTTTCGGGCATACGCCGCATTACATCGTCGCGCGTGAGGCCGATGAGATACGTGGCATCCTTCCGCTATTCGAGATCTACGGGCTCCGCTCTGGCCACTGCCTCTCCTCGGTACCGTACGGTGTATACGGCGGCACCTGCACGACGGACCCGGAGGGTTCGGCGGCACTTCTTCGAGAGGCGATGCGCCTTGGCCAACGGCTTCGAGCGCGTTACGTCGAGCTGCGCCAACTGCATCACCCTCTGCCTGGCCTGTCCACTCGCCATCCGTTTGTGACTTTCACCAGGCTCATGTCTCCCGACCCTGAAGTCAATCTGATGGCAATACCGCGCGAGCGACGGCGGATGATCCGCAAGGGCGCGAGATTTGGCTTGACCGCGCGCCGGGGCTGGGGGTCTCTTGTCGACTTCCATGAGATCTACTCGATCAGCCGCCACAACCTCGGTGCGCCTCCATTTCCGCTCCGGATGTTTGAGGCGATCCGCGACCAATTCGGCTCAGCGGCCGAACTTCTGACCATCTGGCACGGGGGGCAGCTCGTGGCCGGCGTCGTGTCGCTGTTTCATCAGGACCGCGTCATGCCATACTACGGAGCCTGCCTGCCGGAGGCTCGCGCTCTCGCTGCGAACGATTTCATGTATTGGGAGCTGATGCGCATGTCGTGCCTCCAGGGCTACCGTGTGTTCGACTTCGGGCAGAGTCACGCGGGGTCCGGCACGTATGATTTCAAGCGCCATTGGGGCTTCGAGCCTGAACCGATCGCCTATCAGTATCTGCTTGTTCGCACGTCAGAGGTCCCTTACCGGCAGGTGTCTCCCCCGCGAGGGAATGCGGCGGTCAGGGTCTGGAAGCGGATCCCCCTTCCGCTGACGAAGAGGCTTGGCCCGGCTCTGATCCGATGGCTTCCACTGCATTGAGGCCAGACCGATGACGAAGCAGAATCGCCACTGCACCTCGAAGCTGACCATCCTCTACGTCACTCATTCTCTCCCATATCCTCCTACCAAGGGCGAGAAGATCCGTGTGTTCCATCAGGTCCGCGAACTTGCTCGTGAGCATCAGGTTCATCTCGTCTGCGGTGTCGAAAGGAGCGACGATGTCGCCGGTGTCGACGCGCTGGCCAGGATCTGTGCCTCGGTAACACCGGTCCCGATCAGCCGGCTTGCTACCAGACTGCGCGCTGCCCAAGCGTTCGTCACTGGTAGGTCCCGGTCCGCCCATTCGCACAACTCGGCCGAGCTCCGCCGTGCGGTCGAGAGGACGTTGGGCTCGGGACGCTTCGATGCGATTCTGGCTTCATCGGTTGGAGTGGCCGAATGTGTACGGTGGGTCGACACTATTCCGAAGGCGATTGACTTCGTGGATGCGACATCCGAACTCTGGAAAGCGACGGCCGACAACCAGCGCTTTCCGCTGTCGTGGCTGCATCGTCTCGAAGCAGGACGCCTTGCGCGCTACGAGGCCGATGTGGCGCGACGCTTCGACTCCGCGATTGTCGTGTCGGAAACGGAAGCAAAGATCTTAAGGCGGCAAGCGGCTGACGTCACCATCGCGGTCGTTGGCAACGGGGTCGATTTGGAGGCCTTCACCCCCGCCCCTGCACTGCACCGTCCTCCCCCGAACATTGTGTTCACAGGGACCATGGACTATTCCCCCAATGTCGACGCGGTGCGATACTTTTGTGACGCGGTGCTTCCCAGGGTGCGGCACGCTGTGCCGACCGTCCGCTTCACCATCGTGGGCCGCAGGCCGACTCGGGCTGTCTGGAGGCTCCGTCGGCATGGGCAGGTCACCGTTACCGGATCCGTACCGGATGTGCGTCCGTATCTGCTGCAGGCGGCGGTCGCGGTCGCGCCCTTCCGATTTGCGCGGGGAATCCAGAACAAGATTCTGGAATCTATGGCCTCAGGCGTACCGGTGGTTGGCACCTCGCTGGTTCTGGATGCCTTGGAGGTGACTGATGAGCACGGCGCTCGGCGAGCCGACGATCCGGCGAGCTTCGCTCGGGAGGTCGTCACTCTGCTCCTTGATCCCGAGTGGCGAGCGGTATGTTCTCGGCGGGCTCGGAGTTTCGTTGAACACCGTCATCGTTGGGATATGCACAGCCCGAGCTGGCACCTCAAAGCGATGGTGGAGACGTGGCACCGCGCAAGCAGTGGGGGTTGACATGGCCAAAGACCGAAGTCCACTGAGACTTGGCTTCATCGGGTGTGGCGTGATCACGCGACACGGGCATCTGAGGGCCCTGCGCGCGGTACCCGAGGTCGAAGTCGTAGCTGTTGCAGACGTCGATTCCGAGCGCCTTCAGCGCGTGGCCGATGGATTCGGTATCCCCCGGCGCTACCCTGATGCCGCGCACCTTCTCGCCGACCCGGCCATCGAGGCGGTAGCAGTCTGTGTCCCCGCCATCGCACACGTCGAGGTTGCCTGCGCGGCCCTGCAGGCACAAAAGCATGTGTTCCTTGAGAAGCCCATCGCACTGTCCCTCGCCGATAGCGACCGATTGATTGATGCGGCCACCCATGCACCGGTGATTGTACAAATGGGTTTCAACCTGCGCTGGCACCGCCTGGTGCGGGAGGCGCGTAGTCTTCTGCGGGACGGGACCCTCGGGCGCATCATCGCGATTCGAAGTGCGTTCACCTCCGACGCTCGTGTCCACGCCGATACCCCGGAGTGGCGGAGGGCGCGGGCGTCCGGCGGCGGCGAGTTCTTCGAGACCGCGATCCATCACTTTGATCTGTGGCGCTTTCTGCTCGACACGGAGATCCAAGAAGTGTTCGCGAGAAGCCATTCAAATGACTGGGACGACGAGACGGCGATGGTCACCGCGCAGCTCGCCAACGGCGCATTAGCGTCGGGAGTGTTCTCGATCGCCACGAGTGGCAGTAGCGAGGTGGAGATCTACGGCGAGAAGGGCCGTCTCGTCCTTTCCCTGCTTCGTTTCGACGGTCTGGAGTTCGCATCGGCTGCGGTGCCCAGCTGGAGTGTTCGAAGCCGGTTACGGAAGTTTTCCCAGACTCTCGCGGCGCTGCCCCCGGCAACCCTGAGAGCCCGGAAGGGTGGCGACCTGATCGATTCCTACCGACTCGAGTGGCAACATTTCGTCGACTGTGTTCGGCGTAACGTTCCCCCCGCCTGCACCCTCGAGGACGGCCGGTGCGCCCTTCGGGCAGTCTTGGCCGCCATTGAGTCTGCCACCCGGGGACGGCCGCAGCAGACCGATCTCGTAACGGACACGACCAGCGCGAGTTGATCGTGGTCGACAACGGATCGCGAGACGCCACGTTGGGGCTTCTTGCCGGCTATGGGAGCGAGGTGGCGCTGTTCCGCGAAGGCCGCCCGGGGCCCGCGGCCGCGGGGCGCTTGTGTCCTGAAAAGTGGTGTCCCGTCGAGACATGGAGATGAGTCCGACCATCACGCCTGAAGAGCCGCTGGTCACGGTGGTCGTGCCGACACGCGATCGCGGAATCCGAATTGCGAGGACCATACAAAGCATCCTCGAACTGGACTACTCGAGGTTCGTCGTGCGCATAGTCGACCAGAGTGAAGACGATGCGACGGAGAAAGTCGTGGAGCAGTTTGACCACGCTCGGGTTCACTACGAGAGAAGCGCGGGCAAGGGGATCTCCGCGGGGCTCAACTGCGGAATCGGTGGCGCGACAAGTGAGTTGGTCGCAATGACCGGCGACGATTGCGACCCCGCAACCAACTGGCTGAAGATGCTGCTGTCCCCTTTTGCGCTCGACCCGCGGATCGGGATCGTCTTCGGTAATGTGCTTCCCGGGCCCCACGATGAGACGCTCGGGTTCGTCCCGGGCTACGTGCGCACCGGAGCAGTCCACGCTAATGGCATCCGCGACAGGCATCTGATAGGCGGTACGTCGGCCTGTATGGCAGTCCGGAGGAGTGTCTGGCAAGAACTCGGCGGATTCGACGAGATGTTGGGTGTTGGCGCTCCACTGCGCGCGGGCGAGGATGTGGACCTTACGACCCGCGCACTTCTCGGAGGCTATCACGTCTTCGAGACGCCGACGGCGGAAGTAGTCCATCGGGGTTTCTTTCCATGGGAGGCTCGCGCGATGGTCATCCGGCGCAACTGGTACGGGACCGGTGCAGCACTCGCCAAGTCTTTACGGCTTGGGCATGCCTCTATCGTGCTCTGTCTTGCGCGTCTTGCGTGGCGATGGATCTCCGTGGGCCCGTCACCCGTGGCGGCCAGCATCGGCAGCAAGTTGGTTCGCGGGCCGATTCTCCGAGCCTTCGCCCACGGATTTCTGGCCGGAGCACTGACGCCGCTCGAACGGTCGTCCGGGCACTATCAAGAACGGGCCGTTTGAGGGAGCCGCGGGACCGCTGGCACACTGTCGGTCGGCCTGGACGGCCTTCTCCCGAGTGCTGAGACCATGACGGGTCCGATCGCGCGTCCGTCTGGTGATCCGATCTCACACAGTTATGTCGCACACCCCGCCGGAGTAGGGGGGGACGACTCAGGCCGGCTAGGTCAGTCGCGGGAATGGACTTGAAGTTGGTGGAGCTGATCGGGATCGAACCGACGACCTCCTGAATGCCATTCCCGGTCATGGATCGCCGCGATCAACTCAGCGTGGGATTTCCCCCGGATTCCACCACATACTAGCGAATCCGCCGCCGCGTTTCCAAATATTTCGGTCTCTCAACTTCTGGTGCAGTCGAGGGGGCCCTAAGATTGGCCACCCCAAGTCCACCAATGATGCCGTCTACGGCGCCACGTCCCATGGCATACCCTAGGGCTTCAGAAGCAGACAGGCTCTGGTCGAACAGCGCAGCCATGAAACGGCCCGAGATTGCACCGACCAGAGCACCGCCCACGACCTTCCGCCAATTCATAGTCATTGGGAAAACACCCCTGGTGGCTACCACGCC
>DASQEN010000293.1:0-1622 GCA_035633635.1 Gemmatimonadota bacterium
CTCGCCTCGTCGATCCTCCCTGGAATCACTCGCGCCACCGTTCTCACACTCGCGCGCAAGCTCGGCATCCAGGTGGTGGAGGAGCGAGTTCCCCGCGAGATGCTGTACCTCGCCGATGAGGTCTTCTTCACCGGTACCGCAGCCGAGATCACGCCCATCCGTTCGGTTGACCGGCTCGTAGTGGGCGCCGGCCGTTGCGGCCCCATCGCCAAACGTTTGCAGGACGCTTTCTTCGACGTCATCGAATGCCGCGTGCCCGACGAGCACGACTGGCTCACGTTCCTTCCCGGCCATTCCGCCGGGGCCTGAGAGTAGCGGGAGGAGGCAGGATCCGATGCACATCAACGACCTTCTCAAGATCGCCTCGGAGCGCAAGGCGTCCGACCTCCACCTGAAGGTGGGGTCGCACCCCGTCCTGCGCATCAACGGCGATCTCGTCCCGCTCGTCGAGACCAAGCGGCTCATGCAGGAGGACACCATCGCCATGGCGTTCTCCATCATGAGCAACCGCCAGAAGCAGAAGTTCAAGGACAACCTCGAGATCGACATCGCCTACTCCGTGCCCGGCCTGGGACGGTTCCGCTGCAACGTCTTCCAGCAGCGCGGCACCGTGGGGCTGGTCCTGCGCGTGATCCCGGTCAAGATCATGACCGTCCGCGAGCTGGGCCTTCCGGTCGTACTCGAGAAGATCGCCCAGGAGCAGCGCGGGCTCATCCTGTGCACGGGGACGACGGGCTCCGGCAAGTCCACCTCGCTGGCGGCGATGGTCGACTACATCAACTCCCAGCGCACGGAGCACATCATCACCATCGAGGACCCCATCGAGTTCCTGCACCGGGACAAGAAGTCGATCGTCAACCAGCGCGAGGTCGAGGTCGACACGCGGTCCTTCGCCGCCGCGCTGCGCTCCGCCCTCCGCCAGGACCCCGACGTCATCCTGGTCGGCGAGATGCGCGACTACGAGACCATCGAGACCGCGATCACCGCCGCCGAGACCGGCCACCTCGTGTTCTCGACCCTGCACACCCTGGACGCCACGGAGACCATCAACCGCATCATCTCCGTGTTCCCGCCCCACCAGCAGAAGCAGATCCGCCTGCAGCTCTCCGGCGTGCTGAAGGCCGTCATCTCCATGCGCCTGGTGCCCCGGGCCGACGGCCACGGCCGCGTCCCCGCGGTGGAGGTGATGATCGCGACGCCTTTCATCCGCGACTGCATCATCAACAAGGACAAGACCAGGCTCATCCACGAGGCGATCGCGGCCGGCGTGTCCCAGTACGGGATGCAGACCTTCGACCAGTCGATCTTCCAGCTCTACAAGAAGGAGCTGATCACCTACGACGAGGCGCTGCGCCGCGCCAGCAACCCCGACGAGTTCAAGCTCAAGATCCAGGGCATCCAGTCCACCTCCGACATGGCCGCCGAGGAGATGGAGAAGACGATGCAGAGCTTCGACGTCGAAACCTAATCGCAAACAACGGAAGACACAGAGCCCACAGAGAACACAGAGGACACAGAGAACGGACAAGAGAGCTCGCTCGAAGAAGGCTCTTGAGGATCCGAGTGACGCCGCAGGTGCATACGTCGCGGCGCTACAGAAGCTGGCCCACCGGGACCAGTCG
>DASQEN010000294.1:0-6970 GCA_035633635.1 Gemmatimonadota bacterium
AGGTCCGGATCGGCGCTCGCCGCGGTGGAAACGTCGACGACGATCGTTTCGCCGATGAGGTCCTCGAGCGGGATCTCGGCCGCGGTCCGCCCTCCCGCCGAGAAGTGGATCGGCGCATCGAGATGGGTGCCGCCGTGCTCGGCGGCGCAGAACGCGTTGGCCGCGTACCAGCCCGACTCGGTCTCTCCTTCGGAGACAACCTCGAGAGCGAACGGCTCGGCGGTCGGCCAGTAGAGTGTGGATGCGTCGAACGGATGGGTCAGATCAACGGGCTCACCGACCTGGGCGACCGCCCCGGGGACCGCTCCGGGGACGACCGAGATCCCCGCCAGCAGGGCGGTCAGAGCGGGGCGGATCACGTCTGCTCGACGGGACGCACCAGCCGCGGCCTTCCGACCGCGATCTCGACCTCGTCCCCGCCCTCGGGTCGAAGGTAGAGGGTCGCGTGGTAGCGTCCCTCGGGGAGCTCGTTTCCGAGGATGAAGAAGAACGTGACGTTGCTCTCGAACGTCCGCGACTCGCCCGGCGCCATCGTCACGTCGACCGGGCGCGGAAGGCAGCGCTTGCTGTGCGCGTCGACCACCAGCTGCTCGTCGACCAGGCCGTAGAGCCGGAGCAGGACCACGCAGGTGTCGGGGAAACGCAGCGCGATGGAAGCTCCCGTCGGGTTGTTGAGCGTCATCCTGCCGACCAGCCGGTCCCAGGTGGGCTGTAGGAGCTCTGCCCGAAACGTCAGTTCGCCGATCCGACCCTCGATCGCGACCGGACCCTCGGGTCCCACGGGTGCAGTCGGTCCACCGCCTCCCGACCCGCACGCGAGCGCCAAGCCCACGAGCGCAGTGTTCCGGGCGGACGTCAGGCGCATCGGCCTACCTCGCGGCCAGGGCCGCCGGCGCGAGCCGCCCTCCGCTGGCCAGCGCGAGCGGCGCGATCCGGCGCCCGAGCTCGAGTCCGGCTGTGTTGTCGAAGGAGTAATGGACCCCACCATAGATTCGCGAAAGGCCGTTCTCCTCGGCGAACCCGTGAAGCTCTGCCGCGTCGGCCGGGAAGAGAGCGCTGAGCACTCCTTCGGCCGCACCCGAGAAGCTCGAGTGACCGGAGGGGTAGGCGGGGAAGTTCGGCAGCCCGATGGGAAACGTGATCGCCGGATCGGCCTGGGAGGGCCGGATCACCCAGTACTGGTACTTCGCGCGCCAGCACGCGATGCCCGCGTCCGCCATCGCCGTGCCGAGAATCGCGAAGACGCGCGCCGCGTCCCGCTCGCCGAGACCGTCGCGGACGATGAGCTGAGCCGCGAGCTCTACGTACTGTCCCGCCGGCGACGATGTGCCGGGGCCGTACTCGTAGAACTGCGCGATCCTAGTCATCTCCGGAGTGCGCTGGTCCGAGAACGCCCGCACCTCCGCAAGGTCGGCCTGGAACTCCGCCGAGCCGAAGGCGGGCGGTGGCGGGGGATCGAACTCCGCCACGTCGGCCATCGACCATGGGAGCATGCCGCCGGCCAGCGGGGCGAGCGGGGGCTCACCTGTGCTGCTGAACCACATCCCTGGCCCGCTTGGGACCTCGCCCGTCCACACTGCATCCCCTCCGTCCGCGCGGGAGCGGGCGATCACGCGCGCCGCGGCACGCAGGCCCGCCGCGCGGCCGATGTCCACCTGGGCCCGGGACGCGAACGCGCCTCTGCGCGGCCCGAGCCTGTCGACAGCGCGCGCGATCCGCGGCTCCTCCATCGGATAGAGCTCGCGCAGCACCGCCGCGGACGCTGTGGCGACCGCGGCCCTCTGCGCAACCTTCGAGCTTTCCCCTGGCCCGCCGGCCAGCTCGAGCAGGGCCTCGTATTGCCCCACACCGAGATACGCGAACGTTCGCGCCGCGTGGGGCGGGGTCCAGGGATGCGCTGCGACGGACTCGAGCAGGACACCGTTCCAGGCCACCGCCGCCGGGACGTCGGACTCCGCGCCGAGGGGTGGAACGGTCGGCCCACCCTCGCAGGCCGATCCCACGAGGACGATCCCGAGTACGAGGAGCGGAAGGATGGACTGGATGGGGCGTGGCACAATCCTACGATAGCCAGGGACGAACTTTGTTTCCAGCCCTCAGATCGGTGGCGCGCTCACGGGATCGAGCAGGCGGTCGACCGCGTCGAAGATGCCGGGATCCAGATCCAGCTCCGCCGCGGCCACGCTCTCGTCGACGTGCCGCTCCGACGTCGCGCCTACGATCACGCTCGTCACCTCGGGGCGCCTGAGGCACCACGCGAGCGCGAGCTGGGAGACGGTGCACCCCACCTCCGCCGCCACCGCAGCGAGCCGCCCGACTGCGTCCAGCACCTCGGCACGCATGTAGCGTTGCATGAATCCACTCTGGGACCCCGCCGCGCGCGTCCCCTCCGGCGGCTCGTCGACCGAGCGGTATTTCCCCGTCAGGGTCCCCTGGGCGAGCGGCGACCAGACGACGTTCCCGAGCCCGAGCTCACGGGTCGTCGGCAGGACCTCCCGCTCGATCGATCGCTGGAGCGCGTTGTACTCCGGCTGGTTGCTGGAGGGGGGCGTCCATCCGCGCGCGCGGCAGAGCTCGACCGCCTCCCGAATCCCGGCCGCGGGCCACTCCGAGACGCCCCAGTAGAGGATCTTCCCCTGGCGCAAGAGGTCGTCCATGATCTCGCACGTCTCTTCGAGCGGCGTGTTCTCGTCCCAGCGATGACACTGGTAGAGGTCGATGTACTCGACGCCCAGGCGGCGCAGCGACAGGTGGCACTGCTCGAAGACGTGCTTCCTCGAAAGGCCCCGGTCGTTGGGACCCTCTCCCATCGGGAAGTAGACCTTCGTCGCGAGAACGTAGGAATCGCGAGGATGCGCCGCGAGCACCCTCCCGACGACTTCCTCCGCCCGGCCCCGGCTGTACACGTTCGCGGTGTCGATGAAGGTCACGCCGAGCTCGAGCGCGCGCTCGATGCAGCGATGCGCGGTCGCCTCCTCGACCGACCCGCCATAGGTGAGCCACGAGCCGAGACCGACCGCGCTCAGCCTAACTCCCGCCTGTCCCAACCTCCGATACCGCAATCGCCGTCCTTCCGTGTCGGGTTTCCGATTCTCCCATCCGCAAAGGGTAGCGGCGCCGTGAGCGGTTTCCAAGGCCCGGGGATTTCCGCCGACGCCCTTCTCTGTTATCCTGAGATTTTCCGTTCCGATATTTCCGGCGACACGAGGACTTCGTGGGAAGAAGAACCAGGCTGGGGAACCTCGCCTGGGACGCCGTGCGCGCGCGCGCAGGCGGCCCGAAGGCGATCGCGGCGCGTCGGGAGCGACGCCTCGCGCAACTTCTCGCGCAAGCGAGGCGGATCCCCCTGTATCGGCGTCACTGGTCGGGCATCCCGGAGAGCGCCGGTCTCGCCGCTTTGCCCCCGATCACCAAGGCTGAGTGGGTCGAGGCGTTCGAGGAATCCGTGGTCACTCCGGAGGTGACTCGCGCGGCCGTGTGGGACTACGTGCAGAATCCGTCCCGGGTGGGACAGCCGTGGCTCGGGCAATACACGGTCTGCCGCTCCTCGGGGGTCTCCGGGCGGAAGTCCCTGTTCCTGGCCGACCAGTACGCCATGGACGTGTGCTGGACGCTCTGGCTCACCCGCGGATGGCTCTCGTGGCTCGGGATGGGCGGGGTCGCGCGGCTTGCGCGCCGCGGGGGTCGGGTCGCATCGCTGATCGCGACCAATGGCCACTTCGCCAGCGCCACGATGGTCCGCCGGCCGAGTCCCCTCGGCGCAATAGCCGACGTCCGGTCGGCCACGCTCTCGATCCTCAAGCCCGCGTCGCGGCTCGCCCGCGCGCTCGACCGCTGGCAGCCGGCCGCGCTCGTCGGCTACCCCACGATGCTCGAGCAGCTCGCCATCGAGCAGCGCGAGGGCCGACTCGCGCTCGACCTCGCGCTCGCGGTCTCGGTCTCGGAATGGATCGAGCCGGCGGCCCGGCGCCGGATCGAGGAGGCGTTCGGCTGCCCGCTGCGGGACTCCTACGCCACCTCCGAGTTCCTGGCGGTCGGCTTCGAGTGCCCGCGGGGTTGGCTCCACGTCAACGCGGACTGGGTGGTACTGGAGCCGGTGGACGAGGACCTGCGGCCGGTGCGGCCCGGGGATACCAGCTATACGACGCTCCTGACCAACCTCGCCAACCGCGTTCAGCCGGTCGTCCGTCACGACCTCGAGGACCGCGTCACCCTCCGTCCCGGCCCCTGCCCGTGCGGCAGCCCGCTGCCTGCCGTTCGGGTCGAGGGCCGCCAGAACGACGCGCTCGTCTTCCCCGGTGAGGGCGGGCGGATGGTCACGGTCCCGCCTATGGGCCTGATCGTCACGGTGGGCGATGTCGCGGACATCGAGACCGGGGTTCAGTTCGTCCAGACCGGATCGCTTGAGCTGTCGATCCGGATCGCGTTCCGGCCCGAGGCCCCCGCGGAGGAGGTCTGGTCGGAGGTGGAGCGGCGCCTGCGATCCCACCTGCGCTCGCAAGGGCTCGCCGCGGTCGACGTCGTGCGCTCGCCGTTCCCGCCGGGGAGGGACGAGCAGACCGGCAAGCTGCGGAGGATCTGGTCCGAGGTCCCGGTCCCGGTGATGTAATGCACCGTTTCCGTGAGGTGCCCCGCGCGCTCACTCCTCCGGGGTGTCGCAGCCCTCCCGCCGGCGCGTGTCGGCGATGTGCAAAATCTTCCACCCTTCCTCCCCCTTGAACAGCTGGAACGCGTCGACCCCGCAGTGGCTGAACGTCTCTCCCGCATAGAACGCGTACTGCATCCACGCCGTCGCCAGGGGCCCGTCGACCCTCACCTCGGAGTCCCAAATCCGCTCGTCCCACACATCCTCGTGAGCCGTACCCACCGCCTGAACGAAACCATCCAGCGAGGCCTCACGGGTAAGGGTCGGCACGCCGTCGCGGACAAAGGCGGTCGCCCCCGTCGCGGACGGATGGAGCACCGCGCGCATCGCCGTGCTGTCGCCGGCCCGCATCGCGTCGAACAGCGCTTCGACCACCGCCATCACCGCCGCCTCCTCGGCCTCCTGCGCAATCGCCCGCGAAGGCAGCCCGGCCAGGACCGCCGCCAGGGCAAACATAGTTATCGCTCGAATCATCGATTGCTCCCTCGGTTGAATGGATTCACGGCCGACCCCTGGCGCCCTGTCCCTGACGGGGTGAGCGCATCGAGGGTTCAAAGCGTGGCCGGGTCGTGTATATTCTCGTCGTCCTTCCGCACGCAGGACAACCTCGATCAGGAGAGAGCGTCATGACGCGTTCCGGCGTGCTCGCCGGTCCTACTCCTCGCGCTCGCGCCGGCGGCGCATTCCCAGAGCCCCTCCCGAGCGAGCGCGCGCGAGGTCCTCGAGCGCCAGATCTCCGCCGTCGCGCAGACGATTGCCAAGACCGGATACCGACCCGTCCCCGGAGCGATCTACTTCTCCTATGATGATGACTATGCGATCCTCATCTCTCCGGCAGCGGGGACCAACATGGGCCTCGAGGTGGTCCTGAAGTCCGGGGTGGAATACGAGATCGTCGCCTTCCTCTGCGAACTGTGGCTTCGGGACATCCAGGGGAACGTTCTGTTCGAGGGCGAGCTGGACTCCTACGGCAGCGATGATGTTCTCCGCTTCACTGCACCGGCGGACGGCACCCACTTCCTCGGGGTCGACTGCGTGCCTGGGGAGCTGTTGGCCGGATCCGTGTACCGGGTCGGGAGCAAGTCGCAGACGGATTCCTCTTTCACGTCCGATCTCGGAGCCTACCCCGCCGACATGATCGTCGGTCTCCTGAACTCGGGGGGCACCATAGGCATCGGCGTCAATCTGGAGCTCGGGGTCGAGTACATGATCGTCGGCGTGTGCGACCAGGACTGCGGCGACCTGGATCTGTCGCTCTCCGATTTGGACGACAACGTCCTGTTCACGGACGAGTTGGACGACGCCGCCCCCGTCCTCCAGTTCACTTCGACGGCTAGCGGTCTCCACAATCTCTGGATCACGATGTACGCGTGCTCGGGCGAACCCTGCAGCTTCGCCTACAACGTCTATCGCCGGTGAGCGTCACCATCACCTGCAGGAAACCTTTTATCCTCGAGAGCGTGCCATGACGCGATTGGCCGTGCTCGTTCCGGCCCTCGTTTTCGGCCTTGCTTCGACGGCGTATTCTCAGAGCAGCTACCGGGACTACCTCGAGCTCCAGCTGTCCGCAGTCGGGCAGGCGATCGCCGGCAGCGGGTACAGGGAGGAGGCAGCGGCCATCTTCTATCCGGAGTTTTGGGTCAGCCTCGAATCGACAACCAGCTTGGGCCTGGAGGTCATCCTCCAGTTGGGCGCCCGATACAGGATCGTGACGGATTTTCTCGACTGGGAGGGGGACGACTGCGCCAAGTCGCTCGTAGACAGTTCCGACAACACGCTGTTCACCGGCGTATGGAGCGAAAATCGATCCGCGAACGTCCTGGATTTCACAGCGCCGGCGAGCGGCACTCACATTCTTGTAGTCAACTGCCCGGATGGCGTGGTGGGATTCTTCTATGATGTCGAACGAATGTCGCCCGCGGGTTACTTCCAATCCGATCCCGGAGCCTTACCCACCGACATGATCGTAGGCTTCCTGAGGTCCGGTGCGACCGTGGGCCTGGACCTCGACCTCGATCTCGGAGGCGAATACCTGATCGCCGGTGTGTGCGACCAGGACTGCAGCGATCTCGACCTTGAGCTCACCGACGAGCAAGGCGCCATCCTGTTCACCGACGAGATGGACGACGACGAGCCCGTTCTCCAGTTCACCTCGCCGGCCGACGGGCTCCACACGATCTGGGTCACGATGTACGCGTGTTCGGTCGAACCGTGCAGCTTCGCCTATAAAGCCTATCGCCGGTGACGAAGGACATCGCCGCCGTTCTGCGCGAGGTATTCGGCTTCGACTCGTTCCTCCCCGGCCAGCGTGAGGTGATCGAGGCC
>DASQEN010000295.1:0-8653 GCA_035633635.1 Gemmatimonadota bacterium
CTGATGACCTTCGTCCACCTTCACACGCACTCGCAGTACTCCCTTCTCGACGGGGCGAACCGCTTCGACTCGCTGGTCCGGGTCGCCGGAGAGATGGGCATGGGCGCCCTCGCCCTGACCGATCACGGCAACCTGTTCGGCGCGATCGAGTTCTACGAAACGGCCCGGAAAGGGGGGATCAAGCCGATCCTCGGCATGGAGGCGTATCTCGCACCCGGCGACCGCCGCGACCGGGGCGGGCGAGGCGGGAACTACTTCCACCTGGTCCTGCTGGCGGAAAACGAGACCGGCTGGCGGAACCTGATTCGGCTGAGCTCGATCGGCTATCTGGAAGGCTTCTACTACAAGCCGCGGATCGATCACGAGACGCTGGCTGCCCATGCGGAGGGGCTGATCGGGCTGAGCGCCTGTCTCAAGGGAGAGGTGGCCACTTTCCTCGACCGCGAGCACTACGAGGGCGCCAGGGAGTGCGCCGCTCGGATGGCACGCGTCTTCGGCGAGGATCGTTTCTTCCTGGAGCTCCAGGACCACGGGATCCCGCAGCAGCGGTCCGTGAATGCGGGCGTCCTCGAGCTGGCCGCCGAGCTCGGGCTGCCGCTCGTGGCGACGAACGACGTCCACTACGAGACGCGCGCCGACGCCTCGTCGCACGACGTGCTGCTCTGCATCCAGACCGGCAAGCTGGTGGACCAGGCCGACCGCCTGCGGTTTCATTCCGACGAGTTCTACTTCAAGAGCCCGCAGGAGATGGAGGCGGCATTCCCGGACCAGTCCGAGGCGCTCGCCAACACCGCCTGGATCGCCGAGCGTTGTGAGGTCGAGCTCGACTTCGACACCCCGCACCTGCCGGCCTTCCCCCTGCCGCCGACGCACGACTCGCTGGAGGATTTGCTGGAGACAGAAGCCCGGGCGGGGCTCGCCCGACGCTACGATCCGATCACCGACGCTGCCCGCGAGCGCCTCGACTACGAGCTCGAGGTCATCCGCAAGACCGGCTATGCGGGCTACTTCCTGATCGTCGCCGACTTCATCCGGCACGCGCGGGAGACCGGGATCGCGGTCGGGCCGGGTCGCGGGTCGGCGGCCGGCAGCCTGGTCGCTTACTCCCTCGGCATCACGAACCTAGACCCGCTCCGCTACGGGCTCCTGTTCGAACGGTTTCTGAACCCGGAACGGATCTCGATGCCCGACATCGACATCGATTTCCGCGACGACCGCCGGGGCGAGATCATCGAATACGTCAAGCAGAAATACGGCGATCAGTCAGTGGCGCAGATCATCACGTTCGGCACCATGAAGTCGAAGGCCGCGGTGCGCGACGTTGGACGCGTCCTCCAGATGCCGCTCGCCGAGACCGACCGGCTCGCGAAGTTGATCCCCAACGCTCCCGGCTCGCCGCAGCCCGTCCGCATCGAGGAGGCGATCGAGCAGGTGCCGGAGATCGCCGAGGCGTACCGGACCAGCGACCGTACCCGGCGCCTCCTCGACGACGCCCGGAAGCTCCAGGGGCTGGCTCGTCATGCCTCGGTCCACGCCGCCGGCATCGTGATCGCGCCCGACCGCCTCGTCGAGCACGTGCCGCTCTACCGTTCCGAGAAAGGCGAGCTGACGACCCAGTGGGACATGACGAGCGTGGAGAAGGTGGGGCTCCTGAAGATCGATCTCCTGGGCCTGAGGACCCTGACCGTGATCGACGACGCAGTCGAGGCCATCGCCGCCGGAGGAGAGCGGATCGACATCGACGCGATCCCGCTCGACGATCCTGCGCCGTACCGCCTGCTGTCCGAGGGGCGCACGGAGGGGATCTTTCAATTCGAGTCGACGCTGGCCGCCGACATCTGCCAGCGCATGCAGCCGGATCGCTTCGAGGACCTGATCGCGATCAACGCGCTGATCCGACCTGGCCCGCTCGACACCAAGATGACCGAACGCTACATCCGTCGGAAGCGCGGCGAGGAGCCGGTCGACTCGTACCACCCCGACATCGAGGAGTTGCTGGCCGACACCTACGGGGTCATCACCTACCAGGAACAGGTGATGCAGATCGCCAACCGGGTGGCCGGGTTCTCGCTGGCCGAGGCGGATGTGCTCCGGAAGGCGATGGGCAAGAAGATCCAGTCGCTGATCGAGGAACAGCTCGAGCGCTTTCGCACGGGTGCGCTGGAACGCGGATACCGGCGGGACGTGGTCGAGCGGCTCTCCCGCGACATCGTGACGTTCGGCCGCTACGGTTTCAACAAGTCCCACTCCGCGGCCTACGCGCTCCTGTCCTACCAGACCTTGTGGCTCAAGGCCCATCACCCGGGCCCGTTCATGGCGGCGCTCCTGACCGCGGAGATGGGCAATAGCGACAAGGTCGTGCGGTACATCGACGCCTGCCGCCGCATGGGCATCGAGGTCCTGTCCCCGGACGTGAACGAGTCCGGCTGGTCGTTCACGACCGTGGAGAAGGGGATCCGCTTCGGCCTGGGTGGGATCAAGAACGTGGGCCGCGGAGCGGTGGAGTCGATCCTGGCCGCGCGCGAGCGGCATGGCCGGTTCGCGAACCTGTTCGAGCTGGCCGAGCGGGTCGACCTGCGTCAGTCCAACAAGCGGGTCCTCGAAAGCCTGGTGGCGGCAGGCGCGTGCGACAACCTGGAAGGCCACCGCGCCCAGCAGATCGCCGTCCTCGACCTGGCCATCGCCTATGGCCAGCGCAAGGCCGACGAGCGGGAGCGCGGCCAGTTCACGCTGTTCTCCGGAGCGCCGGAGAACACGAGCCAGACGCTGCCGCCTTTGCCCGAGATCGAGCCTTGGCAGCCCGCCGACCGGCTGCGTCAAGAGAAGGAAGTGCTCGGGTTCTACATCTCCGGTCATCCGCTCGACAAGGTCCGCGCGCAGCTTGCGGCGTTCGCCCGCGCGACGGCTGCCGAGGTGGCCGCGGCTCCCACCGGGAGCGACGTTTGCCTGGGCGGGGTCGTGACCGCGGTGCAGGGCAAACGGGACCGACGAGGGAGCGAGATGGCATTCTTCACGCTGGAGGACTACAGCGGCACGGTGGACGCGATCGCGTTCAGTTCGGTCTACGAGGTCACCCGCGCGCTGATCCAGTCGGACACCCCGCTCCTCGTCCACGGGCGCGTGGAGCGGCGCGACGAGGAGCCCGGTAAGGTGATCGTATCGAGCGTTGTGCCGCTGGCCGAGGCGGCGCTCACCGGGAACCACAGGCTCGAGGTCCGGGTGCCTCGCGGAAAGTGCGACGGCGAGACGCTGGCCGCGGTCCGCGGGCTCCTGATCCAGCACTCGGGTTCGCTGCCGGTGCGGCTCACCGTCGACACGGGCAGCAGCGTGGCCGAGCTCAGTACCGGCCTCGCGGTGGCGCTCAGCGACTCGCTGCTGGAGACGCTGGGCGGCCTCCTCGGCGAGGACAGCGTCCGCCTGTCCGAGGTCAACGGATCGGGCCGACGGTCCCCGGCCGGGGCGAACGGCGGGGGGCGGCGCTGACATGTCGAACGGAGTCTATCTCGATTTCGAGCGCCCGATCGTCGAACTCGTAGAGGAGATCGAGGATATGGAGAGGCTGGCCGAGAAGGCCGGCCTCGACGTCACCGCCGAGCTCGCGACTCTGCAGGCCAAGCTGGCCCGCTTGAAAGAGGACATCTTCTCCCACCTGACGCCGATCCAGCGCGTTCAGCTCGCGCGCCATCCGCGGCGGCCCTACCCCCTCGACTTCGTCGAGCGCTGCTTCACCGATTGGTTCGAGCTCCACGGCGACCGGGCCTTCGCCGACGACCACGCCATGATCGGGGGATTGGCGCGCTTCGACGGGCAGGCCGTCGTCGTCGTGGGGCAGCAAAAGGGCCGCGACACGAAGGAGAACCTGCGGCGGAACTTCGGGATGCCGCATCCAGAGGGGTACCGCAAGGCACTGCGGCTCATGAAGACGGCCGAGAAGTTCGGTCATCCCGTGATCGCGCTGATCGACACGCCCGGCGCCTATCCCGGCATCGGAGCGGAGGAGCGCGGGCAGGCCCAGGCGATCGCGCATAACCTTCGGGAGATGGCCGGGCTCCGCGTGCCCACACTCTCGGTAGTGACGGGCGAGGGCGCGTCCGGCGGTGCGCTCGGCATCGGGGTCACCGACCGGATCCTCATCCTCGAGAACGCCTTCTACTCGGTCATCAGCCCGGAGGGGTGCGCCGCGATCCTGTGGAAGGACGGCGAGAAGAGGGAGCTCGCGGCGCGGGCGATGAAGATCACCGCCGAGGACCTCGAGCGTCTCGGCGTGGTCGACGAGATCGTCCCGGAGCCGGTGGGCGGCGCCCATACCGACTACGCGGCAACCGCGCAAGCGATTGGCGAGGCGATCCGCCGGCACCTGGGCGAAGTCGCCGCCTGGAGCCCGGAGGACCGGATCCGCAGGCGACGCGAGAAGTATCGCCGGATGGGGGCCTGGAAGGGCCCCGACGGGACCCACCCGGCCTCCCCTGGGGCTCCCGTCCCTGCCGGCGAGGCTCACCCGAGATCGTGACCTCCTCGACCCACCTCGACTCCGCCGGTCACGCGCGCATGATCGACGTGTCAGGAAAGGCGCCCTCGCGCCGCATCGCCCGTGCCAGCGGCGCGATCCGCATGAGCCGCGGCGCGCTGTCGGCGCTCATGCAGGGAGAGCTTCCCAAGGGGGATGCCTTCGCGGTCGCACGGGTGGCCGGCATCCAGGCCGCCAAGCGCACGCCCGACCTCGTGCCGCTCTGTCATCCCCTCTCGCTCGACCACGTATCGGTCGAGGTCGAGGCCGACGAGGGCCTGCCCGGCGTGAGGGTGCGATCGGAGATCGTCGTCACCGCGCGGACGGGCGCCGAGCTGGAGGCGCTCGCCGCCGTGGCGGGCGCGCTCCTGTCGATCTACGACATGTCGAAGTCGCTGGATCGCGGCATGTCGCTCGAGGCGATCCAGCTGGAGTCCAAGGAGGGCGGCAAGAGCGGCGACTGGCGGCGCAAGAACACGGACCGGGAGGGACAGAAATGAAGGATGCAATCCTCTGATCGCAGCGAAGATTCCTTCGTCGCGTGTCCGGTTGATCTCGATCGCGGCGGCGCTCTCCGTCTTCCTCGCGGCGTGGGCGTGCGGAGGTGATCCCGCTTCCGATGCGCGAGCCGGCGTCGCGGCGGACAGCGCGCCGCGTTTCGTCGCCGACACCCAGCTTGTCCGGGACTCGCTCGGCAACGAGATCATGATCGTCTCCAAGCGGACCGCGCATCTCCTGCCGCAGGAGGTCCACCCGCGCGCCGGCGCCGGGGATCCCGCCGCTCCGGATGCCTGGCGGGTCGTCGAGCCGCGCTCGGCCCGCTCGCTGATGCAGGCCGCCCGGCCGCCCTGGTACGTGATCGACGTGCGGGACTCGCGCGCGTACGCGACGCGCGGACATCTGCCGGGCGCGGCGCTCGTCCCGCTCGACCTCCTCGAGGAGAACGTCGCCGACCTTCACGTCCGCACCGACCAGATCGTGCTCGTGTATGCCGACGACGAGGCCCGCGCAGCCGCCGCCGCCGGGATCCTCGCCGGCTACGGCTTCCCCCACCTGCGGGTCCTGGGCGGAGGCCTGGAGGCGTGGGACCGCGAGGGCTTGCCGGTGGAGGCCCGGTGAGCGCGGAAGCCCCCCGTCCGGAGTGTTGCCTGTGCGGCCAGCGCGACGATCTCGTCCCGGACGAGAACGTCGAGGGGCTGTTCACGTGCCGGGGCTGCCTGGAGCGCGTCGCCTCCCAGAACGAGCGGATCCGCGAAGGGTTGGAGGATGAGCCAGAAGCCGAGATGTAGGCTCTCCGCGCTCGCCGCGGCTCACCTCTTCATGGCGGCGCTGGTCTTTGCGGCCGACGCCGGATGCCGCTTCGACGAGAGCGTTCCGCTAGGGGTCGAGGATCGCCTCGGCGGGATCGATCCGCGGCGGATCGTGGCGATCGGCGACGACTTCGCCGCCGGCGCAGCGGACGGGGCGCTGTACGCCGGAGCCCAGGAGCTCTCTCTGCCGGCGCTTCTCGCCCTCCATCTGAACGGCGACCCAATCCTCCAGCCGCTCGTCTCGGATCCGGGTCTCGCCCTCGACCAGACGGATGCCGGGCGGCTCACCCTGGTCGACCTCGCCCCGCTCGAGCTCGAGCGTCAGGAAGCGGGGGTTCCGCTCGTTCCGTCCCCGGACCGGCCGTTCGACAACCTCGGCGTCCCCGGCGCGCTCATCAGCGAGGCGCTGATCGCCGAGAGCTCGGCGACGTCGTCGCTGGGCAACTCGTTCTACGACCTCGTCCTGGGCGGGAGGGGAACGTTCGTCGAGCAGGCCGCCGAGCTCGACCCGACGCTGGTCCTGTTGTGGATCGGCACCAGCGACGTCATGCGGTATGTGGCGGCGGGAGGAGACACCGACCTCGTCCCCGGGCTCCCGACGCCGGTCGGGACGTTCGCCAACACCTACGAGGCGCTGCTCGACGCCGTGCTGGCCATTACCGACCAGGTCGTCCTGTTCACGATCCCCGACCCGCGCTTGATGCCGCTCGTCCATGCGGTCCCGGGCATCGTCCTCGATCCCGAGACGGGGCAGCCCGTCATGATCACGGTCATCGTGCCGGTTCTCGACCCGGATACGGGCCAGCCGGTTCTCGACCCGGTCACGGGCGACACGCTCTTCGCCCAGCAACAGTCGACCGTGCCGCTGCTGGGACCGGCAGGGCCGCTCGCGCCGACCGACCTCGTGGTCCTCGACGCGCTTGGGCTCCTAGACGAGGGGATCGGGATCCCGGCTTCGGTGGGCGGCACCGGTGAGCTGCTTCCCGACCACGCGGTGCTCGACGCCGCCGAGCAGGCGGACGTGGGCGGGGCCGTTTTCGGCTACAACCAAGCGATCAGGGCGCTGGCTGCCGAGCGCGACCTGCCGCTGGTGGACGTCCACGCGCTCGTCGAACAGCTCGCCGCCGGGACCATGATCTCCGACGGGATCCTGCTGAGCGCGGAGTACGCCATAGGCCAGGCGTTCAGCCTGGACGGCGCCCGCTTCACGCCCAAGGGATACGGGGTCGTCGCCAACCTCGTCATCGATGCGCTCAACGCGCGCTACGGGGGATCGGTCCCCCATCTCCGCACGGCCGGGCTTCCGGGCACCTCGCTTCTAGGCCTGCCGTGATCGCACGGACCGTCGGGCGCGCCGCGCTGCCCCACGCGGCCGCGCGGTCACTCAGCGCCCTCGTCGGCGTCGGGCTTCTCGCGGGGATCGGCGTTCTCGGGTGCGACGATGGCTCGCCGGCGGGACCGATCGAGGACGGGATCGACCTCTCGCGCTACGTCGCGATCGGCAACAGCCTGACCGCGGGATTCATGAACGGTGCGCTCGGGTTGGAAGGCCAGACGTGCTCGTACCCGAGGCTCTTCGCCGGTCAGGCGGGTGTCGGCGGGAGCTTCACGCAGCCGCTGGTCGCATCCCCGGGACTCTCCCAGCCGGGCTCGAACGAGGGCCGGATCGAGCTCCTGAGCCTCACTCCGATCACGATCGAGCGCGCGGTTCCGGCCGGCGCATCGCTCAACGCGAACCAGCCGGGTCCTTATGGCAACCTCGGGGTGCCGGGTGCGCTCGCCGCCGAGGCGCTGGTGGCCCGGAACCGGGCTACATCGCTCACCGAGAACCCCTTCTTCGACTTCGTCCTGCGCGGGATGGGGACGTGGGCCGCGCAGGTGGAAGAGCGTGACGCCACGTTCGTCACGGTCTGGCTCGGCAACAACGACGTGCTCGGCTATGTGCTCAGCGGCGGGGAGGCGCCTGGATTTCCAACGCCGGCCGCCGAGTTTGCCGCCGCCTACGAAGGGCTCGTCGAGCGGCTGCTCGAGACGACCGATCGCGTCGTTCTCCTGAACGTCCCGCCCGTGACGATCGTGCCGTACCTGTCCCTCGTGCCCAACGTGGTCGTCGACACGATCACGCTCGAGCCGATTCTTGGTCCCGACGACCAGCCGGTTCCGCTGATCGGCCCCGACGGCCCACTCTCGCCGGGCGACCGGGTCACCTTCGACGCGATCGAGCGGATCCTGGACGGCGACGGCGTCCCGACGGAGATGGGCGGGACCGGCCAGCCGCTTCCCGCGGACGTGATCCTCGACGCCCAGGAGCAGGCGGTCGCCCGGGTGGCGGTCGACGCGTACAACCTGGCGATCGCCGAGACCGCCGCGCTCCACGGCCTCGCGGTCGTGGACGTCCATGGCCTGGTGTCCGACATCGCGGAGAACGGCCTCGTCGTGGGCGACCAGACGCTGACGACCGAGTATCTGGTCGGCGGGCTGTTCAGCCTGGACGGGGTGCATCCGACCTGCAAGGGGCAGGGCGTCTTCGCAAACGCGCTGATCGACGCCATCGAAGACCGCTACGCCCTCTCGCTCCCACGCGTCTCGATCGCAGGCCTCCCCGGCGTCACGCTGACGGCCGCCGGAGACCTCGTCCCCGCCGGCGCCCCGCGCGGCCTCCCACGCCTCCGTACGGCGGGCAGCGGCTGGTTCTAGCGCGAACCGCGGTCGCATCTCCCGGGCAGGCACCGCGGCTTGGTTCGCAACTCTGAATAGCGCGCGGGCTTATTCAACTTTGCGGCTGAACCTTGAATAGCGCGAGGTAGCTTCGGTCCATGGGAAGGAGATCCCCAGA
>DASQEN010000296.1:0-2544 GCA_035633635.1 Gemmatimonadota bacterium
GACGTATCCGAAGAAGTAGAGGTTGGCCCATTTCATCGCGATCTCTCCTGTGAGGACCCGTGCGTAAACCTGTGGCCGCCCGTGGGGGCCGGACCGCTACGAGTTCAGCTTCACGTTGACGCGATGGATCTTGTCGTCACCGGTCATTTCGATCACCGTGACGTTCTTGCCCACCGCGAGGCCGCCTTCGATGGTGAAGACGATGTCCTTGTCGTCGAGGGAGTAGTTGTGGTTCTTCTTTTCGCCGGTCAGGACCTCGAGCTTCTTGCCGGGTTCGAAAACGGTGATCGTCCCGATGACCGTCTCGGTCTTGGCGCTGACGTTGCCCGAGGGCGTGTCGACCTTCGTCTCCGCCGTCGCGTCGAGGGTCGTGCCGACCTGCGTGGACTGGTTCGTCGTCTGGACGGTTCCCTCGGCAGTCTGGGTCGTCGACTCGGACTTCTTCTCGATGGTGTCGGCCTTCGGGCCGCAGGCGGTCGCTACGACGAGGAGTCCGGCGGGAATGAGATAGGCGAGCTTCGTGGTGTTCATGTAGTTCATCTCCTGCCTCGCTAGAGCAGGAACGGTGCCAGCTGCGCCGTGGGGCAGGGATTCGCACCAGATTCCCACCCCGCCTCACGAGGGCGAGTGGAGGGCTCGAAGCTGCGCCGGGGACCGGTTCCGGCGGGCGACCGGCTTGAAAACCGTTCCGCTTCGTTTGCAGCGATTACCGAGCCACGAGAGTTCCGCGGGTCGACGCGAAGGGGTCGAGGGCTTGCTCGACCAGGCTCCAGCGCTCCCGCGTCGACCGCGAGCTCGCGGGCCGCTCTCGGTCGAGGAGTGGATCGTGATGCGCGGACACCCGTGGCTCGCACTTCGACCCCGAGGCCGTGGAGCTTTCCTGGCGGTCTGCCCCGGGTGAGAGGAGCTGCCATGGCCGGCTCCCCTCAGGAGACACGCAGAGACCCCCGTGTGCGCGGGGGTCCGTGCAACCCGACAGGGAATGGAGAGTTAGACCGAGTGTTTCCCGCGGGCGCGGGTCCATGCGTCGCGAGTCGCCTCGCGGACGTCTTCCCACGGGTAAGACGTCTCGCCGCGGGCGGCGGTCCAGCCACCGGAGAGATGGGCCTTCTCGGCTTCCTCGAAGGTCATCTCGCCCGGCATCCCGGCGTTCTCCCATCCGTATCGGTAGGCGGCCTCATAGTCTCCGAAGCTCCGGCCCTCCTTGTAGTACGGGCGCGTCATGTAGTTGACGTGCCAGTAGTCCCTCTCGATCGTCGGATCCACAGCCTCGCCGACGGCGTGGCCGCCCGCGGCTCCGGCCACGGCGCCCGCGACGGCGCCCACCACCGCGCCAACGGGGCCGCCGACGAGCGCTCCGGCCAGGGCTCCGGCGCCAGCGCCGCTCGCGGACCCGATCGCCGTACCAACGGGATGAGATCGCGGAGCGCCCGTGATCGGATCGGGGTTGGATGCAGGATCCGGCTCAACCGTCACGGTGCCAACCGGTCCGGAATTCTTAACTTTGCTCATGGTCAGGACCTCCTGCCGATCTCGATCGCAAGAGGCGTGCCTACGCCGTGCCTATGGATCGTATGTGTCGAAGATCTCGCGGAACGACGGCAGGCTCTGCTGAAACGCCTCGAGGATCGCCGGATCGAATTGCTCCGGCCGGAGCCGGCCATCGCCCCGCGTCATGATGTCCACGGTCTTCGAGTGGTCGAAGGCATCCTTGTAGGGCCGCTTGCTCCGGAGGGCGTCGTAGACGTCACAGACGTTCATGACGCGCGAGGCGAGCGGGATGGCCAGCCCCCGCTTTCCGGCCGGGTAACCGCTCCCGTCCCAGTGTTCGTGGTGATTCAGGGCGATCTCGGCACCCATCTGGAGATACGGGGACTTGCTGTCGCCGAGGATCTTTGCACCCATCAAGGTGTGTCCCCTCATGATCTTCCACTCGTCCGGCGACAGAGCGCCTCGCTTGAGCAGGATGTCGTCGGGGATGCCGATCTTTCCGATGTCGTGCATCGGGCTCGCGAAGAAGATCCGGTCGATGAACTCCTCGTCCAGGCCGAGCATCCCGGCGAGACCGCGGCAGTAGTAGCTGATCCGTTGCACGTGAGCGCCGGTGTTCTCGTCCTTGTGCTCCGCCGCGCGGGTCATCGTGAAGATGAGCTCCAGGTAGCTCTCCGTGACGTCGGCGGTCCGTTCCCTGACGCGCTGCTCGAGCAGGTCGTTGTGGGTCTGCAGCGACCTGTGCAGCAGGCGCACCTCCACCATGTTCTGGACACGCGCCAGGACCTCGGACAGCTCGAACGGCTTGCTGATGAAGTCTCTCGCGCCGGCCTGAAGGGCGCGCAGTCTGTGGCCGGGTTGCGCGGTGATGACGAGCACCGGGAGGTAACTGTCCGGCTCGATCTCCTTGAGGCGCTCCATCACCTGGAACCCGTTCATGCCGGGCATCTGGAGGTCGAGCAGGATCAGGTCGTAGCGGTTCTTCCGGTGAAGGTCGCAGACCTCGCTGGAATCCGTGGTGGACGCGACGGAGGAATAGCCGGCGCCGCCCAG
>DASQEN010000297.1:0-4105 GCA_035633635.1 Gemmatimonadota bacterium
TCTTCCCTGAACGACAGGGCTCAAACGGCCACTAGCCGTGTCGCCGCCGGCCTGCAATCCTCGAGACGGGGCCGGAGGCGCTGCTAGCGCCGCGGCGTTCGGGTCGCCGGCGGCCCTTTAGCTAATTCAGGAGACTCGTGATCAGCGATAGCAAGGAGACAGCCAGAGCCGCGCACGAAACGTAAAGCGCCCGGTTCGCTGTCCTGTCCGCTGATCGGGCCGCTTCTGCCGCCTGCCTCCGTAGCTGCTCTTGCGAAGCCGTGTTGATGAACGCAACTACTAGCTCGGGCAGCGTGCTCGTTCGACGGCCTGTCGCTGATCGAGCAGCACAAGCTGCTTCCAACCGGCGCCTGACAGCGTCCTCCCACCGCCTGCTCAGGCGCACCAGTGACTTCGTCCTCGCGCCAGAGACCGGCGTGGACACCTTGCCTCCATTGCCTTCCGCACGTCTCCGGCTTCCGTACTAGCGTGGCCATTCTATGGTCGTGAGTCGCCTCCGGTTCTTGCTCGGCCGGCCGCAGAGCGCGGACACGCCGGCGCGTGCGACGCACGCGTTCGATCGAGCGGAGGACGCCCGGGGCTACCACGGAGGTCCGGTCCTGGGAGCGAGCACGCTCGGGGAGCTCGCCCTCTCTCCCGCCCTCCACGACGAGGCATGGGCGATCCTGGACCGGCTCGAGCCGGACGATAACGTGAGCCACGTCCGCGACTTCGCCGCCGAAGGAAGGCGTCTCGCCGGCCGAGAATGGCGCTACGTGGACATCGCAAGCGCTCTCGCGGCCGCCACCGAGCTGCTCCGACCCTCCTCGTATCTCGAGGTCGGCGTCCGGCGTGGGAGAAGCATGGCGATCGTCGCCGCGCGGGCGCCGAAGTGCTCGATCATCGGCGTGGACATGTGGCAGCCGAACTATGCCGGGATGGAGAATCCGGGCCCGGACCACGTCCGGGCGGAGCTGGCGAAGGTCGGGTTCGCAGGCGACCTCGAGCTCCTCACGGGTGACAGCCATCGAGTGCTACCCCGCCTCTTCTCGCAGCGGCCCGACCTGACCTTCGACCTCATCACGGTCGACGGCGATCACTCGCCGCGCGGAGCGGCTCGCGATCTGCGGGACGTCCTGCCCCGACTCCGCATCGGCGGGGTGCTGGTCTTCGACGACATCAGCCACCCGCACCATCCGAAGCTGCTCGAGATCTGGCGTCGTGTCGTCGTGGCGGAGCGGCGCTACTCCACCTGGCACTTCGACGATGTCGGCTACGGCGTAGCGGTCGCCGTTCGTCGTTGGTAGCGATGGTGACCGTGTGGGGTGTCAAAATTCGGTGCGCGTTCCCGAAAAATGCGGATTTGCAGGTGGGACCCGATTTTTGGCACCCCACAGGGTCTCGGCGAAAGTGCGCTGGTCGCCGCGTATAACTCCGGACGTGTTCGTCACAGTCGTGACAGCAGCTCGAACGCCGCCTGCCGATTGGCTGCTAGAGGCCTACGACTCGTTGAGGCAGCCCGGGGAGGTTTCATGGGAATGGGCGCTCCAAATTGATGGAACGGTCGAAGATGTGCGCGCCGTCCCTCCATCCATACGGAGCGATCCGCGCGTTCGCGTAGAGCCGAACGGGCGGTGGCTCGGTACGGCCGCGACGCGAAACCGTGCCTTGAGTCGTTCGAACGGCGAGTTCGTGCAAAACCTCGATGCAGACGATCTTGTTCTTCCTGGCGCTCTCGACTCGGCTGTACGTGCGCTCCAGGAAGAACCGACCGCTGCTTTCGCGTTTGGCCGCACGGTTCATCTTCACGAGGACGGGCGGCTGACGCATCCGTGGGAGACGGAGGTCGCATTTCCTCCCGGTCGTATCGAGCCTGGTGTCGTTTCGGATTTTTGGCTGCGACACGGATGGGACGGGATGCCAATCTCACCTGTCATGTGGCGCCGCAGCCATCTCTTCGCGATCGGCGGGTGGGCCGCACTCTCGACGTTGGAAGACAAAGCGGCCGTCATGACGGCCGCTGAGCTCTGGCCGAGCGTGTACATCGACCTCGACGCCCAGGTGTATCGCATTAACGAAACACAGGCGACGGCTTCCGCGGCGTTCGCCGCCGAACGACGCCCGAACGAGGCGTTCCTTCGCGAGCGCCTTTTCGCGCTTAAGAGACTTGGTCTGCGCCCGCTACCTCCTTAGCGCCGTCACCCGATCCCGCGAGGATCGATGGAAACCATTCGCATAGGCCGTGGTTCCGCGCCGCCCGGAACCTTCGTACCGAGTCGAAGCTCGGGCTAGCCGCCCGCCGGCTCCACGGGTCGCGACGAGGGGGCCGGAAGACGCGGGGGGCCTACCGCCCCGATTCGCGACATCGGGACGGAGGAAACGCGGAGCCTTCGCCGGGCTGGGCGATCGTCCCTTGTTCCCTCCGCTTTCCTATCGAGCAGCGTCTCATAAACGCAGAGGGTCTCGCGCGCGGTGCGATCCCACGAAAACCGGGCGGCATGCGCGAGCCCGCGCTCGATGAGGTCAGACGGCGGGTCGAGGATGAGTGTCCGGATTGCGTCGGCGAGTGCCCGCTCATCGCGCGGCTCAACGAGGAGGGCGCCAGGGCCTGCGATCTCCGGCAAGGAGCCAGCGGTCGAGACGACAACGGGGCAGCCGCAGGCCATCGCCTCAAGCGGCGGGAAACCGAAGCCTTCGTACAGCGATGGCCAGGCGAGGCAGGCGGCGCCCGAATACCAGGCGGAGAGATCCTCGTCGGGCACGTGCTCCGTGAAGACGACATCGTCATCGAGCCCGAGCGCCCGGACGAGCGCAAGTGTCCGCGCCCGGAAGGGCGCCTCGCTCCCGCCCGGGCCGCCGACCTTGACGAGTTTGAGATCGCTCAGGCGCCGCTCGCGCTTGAGCGCGGCGAACGCGCGCAGAACCGCGGCGAGGTTCTTGCGCGGGTGCTCGGAGCCGACGAAGAGGACGTAGCGCTCGTTGAGCAGCCGCCGCTCGACGGGCCGGAACCGCGCGTGGTCGATACCTTCGCGCACGACGAAGATCCGCTCCGCGGGGACACCGAGGTGGCGGACGATGTCGCGCTTGGTCGTCTCCGAGACGGCGATCAGCGCGGTCGCGCCAGCGACCCCGGCGTAGTCGAGTCGGAGGAGCAGACGATCGCGGAGGTTCGGCCGGTGGATGAAGACATCCAGGCGCTTGAGGTCGAAGAAGCGGATGAGATCGTGCACCGTGACGACGTACGGGCGCGAGAGAAAGCGGCCGTAGCGGGCGAGGTGTTGGTGGGGAAAGTGAACGAGCCGGCCGGACGCCCCGCGCAGCAGGCGCACGTGGTCAAGATCGGCGACCAGGAGCTGGAGTGACCGCCGCGAGAGGAGCGGCACCCCGAAGAGGTCGCCGGTTCGCACGTAGCCGTCGATCTCGACCGCCCGAACGTCGAGTCGCGCGGCGAGCTCACACGCACAGCGGTCGAGCGAGCCGGTTCCCGCGGTCGTGGCGAGGACAACGCCCGACGCGACCGCGGTCCCCGTGTCGATCGTCGCCGGCGTGGCCCGACGTTCGGGGGCCGAGACAAACAGCCGCCGCGACTCGTGACGACTCACACCGCCGGTATCCCATCTCGTCCACCCCGACAACGGAGCACTCTTTCGACGGATCGGAGCGCACCACGCCTCGAGGGTTGGGCGCCCGGCGTGCCGGCATCCTCTCGCTCCACGCCGTCGTGGGGGTAAACGACCCTTACGCTGGGGACCGAGGCGCTGTTCGACGGCAAGGGCATTCCTTCACCCTCTCACGCCGGTGTCGGCCACGTTCTCTCACCAGTCGCCAACGCCGAGACGAGTTCCGCGACCATCATCGCCGTCATCCCGGCCTGGCCGGCACACGTTCGAGCGCGCATCTGCCGCAAAACCGCATGGACAAGCCAAAAAGCGGGCCGCGCGGGGGGCGTGCCCGCGAATCAGGCCGGCTCGAGCGGTGCCAGCGCCGCCAACAGCGCGCGCTCGACAGCCTCGGCAACCCCCACTGTCCCAGAAAAAGCCGCAAAGCGCGCTTGTTCAAACCCGTTTTCGACGTTATGTCCCGCGGGCCGCTTGATGTGTTTCGCGGCGCGGCGCGTCGATCTGGA
>DASQEN010000298.1:0-1867 GCA_035633635.1 Gemmatimonadota bacterium
GATAGCCGATCTGAACCGCGATGGTCGGCTCGATCTCGTCGTGGGGCACCATTTCGGGAGCTCCACCGATCGCGGGATCGGGACGAGGATTCGCGTCTACATGAACCGGGGCACGAACGCCACCGGGGATCCCGTTTTCGAGGACATCACGGACACGGCAGGGATTCCGCCGATCGTGTCGAAGCAGCCGCATGTCGAGGTCCAGGACTTCGACAACGACGGATGGCCGGACCTGTATGCATCGGTGCTCGTCGAGGGGGCGGACGGCCCGGCCCCCCTCGTCTTCGGGCATACCGGAAACCCCTCCGATCCAGTCTTCGAGACCGCCGACGCGATCCGCTCGCTGTCGGACCCGCGGTACTATGCGGGAGGCCCCACGGCCGACTTCGACAACGACGGTCGCATGGACATATTCCTCTCCGAGTGGCGGTCGTCCCTCGGTACACCATCGACGTCCGTGCTGCTCCGTAACACGGGAGCGGTGGGCAACTGGCTGCAGGTGGCGGTCGAGGGGGATCCCACGCTCGGCGAGAACCGGATGGGAGTCGGAGCGGTCGTGTCGGTGCGGGATCCGGCCAGCGGGGGGCTCGTCGGCGTTCGCGAGATCAGTCCCTCCTACGGCTGGTCGTCCTCGCAGCCGGCGATCGCTCACTTCGGCCTGGGATCCCTGGAGCGCGTGGACGTGACGCTGCAGATGCCGTTCAGCGGCCGGAGCGCGAGCCGCAAAGGAGTGGCCGTCAATCAGCGCGTCCGCCTGCCGGCAGGCGACGGGGAGACTGCGGCGCGCGTCCAGCCGGGCGGCCACGGCACCGCCCACGAGTCCTCACCCATCGTGCACTTTGCTCCGTTCCCGTTGCCCCCGTACGAGGGCAACCCGTGGTCCACGTGGGGCGGTGCCCTCTTCGCCAGCAACGGAAGGTTCTACGCCGCCATCGGCGATCATCGGACGACGGACGGCAACGCTTTTCTGTTCGAGTTCGATCCCGCCACCAGGAAGCTCCAGGCGGTGGGAGATGTGCTTTCCGCCGTCTCTCATGTCCCTGGCGAGTACGGACACGGCAAGATCCACAGCCAGATCAACGAGTCCCGGGACGGCTACCTCTATATGGCGACATACCGCGGCTCGCCCAGGAGAATCACCTTCACGGCCAGCTTCCGTGGCGGAGTCATCCTCCGCTATCCCGTTGGCTCCACTGCGGGGGGCGGGAGTGGCTTGGGAAGAGGGGTCTCCTCCACGCAGAAGACGGCCCAAGCGAGGGCGATCAGACCGTCGCGGTCACCCTCTCCGGCTCCTCCGTGATCTCGGGTCGCTGGCCGGCCTCGATCGCGCGGTGCTCGCGGACGATCAGAAACACCAGCCCGAACCACAGCAGAATGAAGCCGAGGTTCAACGCAGCGAACCCTCTAGGGCCGAAAGTGAAGATTGCGGTCCCCAGGAACACAAGACCCGCCGAGAAGACATCGCCGATTCGCTGGAAGAAGCTGTCGACCACCTGTTTGGCCTTGTACTTGATGTCCCGCGAAGTGGGGAGAAACAACATCTGGAGCGTCGTCTTGTTGATGGAGTAGTCGGACGCGTTCTCAAAGGTCTTTCCGATCCGGACGTAGCGGATCACGGGGAGGAAAAAGACCAGCGTGTAGGTGCCCAGCGCGATGATGGGGAGCCAGAGGAGCCCCGCCTGGATTCCGCCGTACTTTATCAGACGCCCGACCACGAAGAGCTGGAGCGCCATCCCGAGCAGGTTCATCCACATTAGGAAGCCGGCATAGAAGCTCCCGATCACCGAGCGTCGGTACTGCTCCTGATTCTCGGAGTCGCTCGGGTCACCGAACTCCCGGCTCTCGAACGCCAACGGCGCGCTCGTCG
>DASQEN010000299.1:0-2815 GCA_035633635.1 Gemmatimonadota bacterium
CGCAGGAGACCCGAGTTCCCCTCCTGGATCAGGTCCAGGAACTCCAGCCCTCGCCCGATGTAGCGCTTTGCCACAGACACGACCAGCCGCACGTTTGCCTCGACCATGCGACGGCGCGACGACATGACGCTGCGGGTGAGGTCCACGACCTCGGCCAGTAGCGCGTGATACTGCGCGCGACTTAGATCGGTGGCCCGCTCGAGATCCCGATCGCGCCATTCCAACGCCGAAAGGCCGTCCAGCTCACGCAGCTTCTCCGCCAGATACTCGATCTGTGAATGGTGCAGCGGAAGCGCGAGAAAGAACTGCCGCACCGCTTCCATCTCCGCGTGCGCCCGCTTCCCCTTGTGTCCGCGCAGGCCACTGCGATCGAAGACTTCGCGCGCGGCGTGCCATCTCTGTTCCTGAACCCGCAACTCCTCGGCAAGCGAGCTTGCTTCCAGGGGAGGGGCTTCCTCTTCCTCACCGTCCCACTCACTGAAATCGTCACCGAGGAAGGCCTCCGGTCGCATCGATCCGTCGACGACCGACCGCCCCTGCTCGAAGGCGCGCTCGATCGAGGTATAGGAACGGAAGACGACCTCCCGCAGGGCCACCTGTCCCTCGGCGATTGCCCGCGCCAGATCGATCTCCTCCTCCGCGCTGAGGAGCGGGACACGGCCCATCTCCTGGAAGTACATCCGGATCAGGTCGTCGTAGACCTGGAGCCGCTGGCCGAACGCCCCCGGCTCGTCGTCCGATTCCGCACCGGCTTCCCCGTCCGGGTCTTCCTCTGTCGCGGCCATCTGCCCCCGAGCCGGTTCCGCGTACGCGACCTCGTCGTCGGCTTCCGCGTCGTCCTGGGGCCCCGCTTCCTCGTCCGGCTCCTCCTCGTCTCCACGCAGGTCGAGGATCATGCGGTCGATGGCCTCGGAGTCGTCGGGTTCGATCGTCAACCGCTCCTCTGGATCGGCGCTGGCTTCATGTCTGGGGAGGGCGCGGCGGGAAGGATTCATGGTAGAAGAATGCAAGGTACCCGGGGCTCCGCCGCGCTGTCAAACGCGGAGCGCTCAACCCCGCGGACGCCGGCCGCCGAAGCGTCCCGGGGCGATCTCCTTCCGCACTCGCTGTCGCCGCAAGGTGTCCTCGAGCACGTCGCCCGTGGACTCGGTCCGCCGTTCGTGAACGCCCCGTTCGAGAGCATCCTCGTGGATCCGCTGCAGGCTCTCGCGGAGCGCCTTGTCGGAGAGCTCGAACCCTTCTTCCTGGTGCCCCCTCAGTGCCTCCAGGCGCGCCAGCACGCGCTGGAGCTGGGCATCGCCGTGCGCTTGAAGACGTTCCTCCACGTCCCCCTTCCCGTCGGCGTGTAGCTCGGCCAGCCGCGTGAAAAACTCCGCGTACGCGGGCACGGTGAAGTATTCAGGACGGCACTCCTCGACGACCTGCTCCAGCCAGCGCGGCTCGCTGACCGCGTGCAGGAGCACGTACCATTCGTCCTGGCTCTCCGGCAGCGCGATCCCCGGAGGGGTTCCCGGCCCCCGCTTCTTCTCCGCGGGCTCCTCTCGGCGTTCCTCAGCCCGCGGTCGGCTCCGGGATCCAGCGGTCGGAACGCCGAGCGCCTCGCGGGGAACGTCGAGCTCGCTCGCGACCTTGCCCGTGTACAGCTCCCGCGTGACGGGATCGGCGACGCGTGCCACAGACTCGAGCAGCCGCTTGATCGCGCGTCGCTTCCGGGGGACGTCGGATAAGTCGACCTTCTCGCGCACGATCCGGAGCTTCGCGTCGATCACGTCCTCGCTCCCCTCCAACTGCTCGTGGAACGCAGCCGCTCCACCTTCCTGGACGAGCGAGGCCGGATCCTTTCCGCGAGGCAGATCCAACACCCGCACGGCGAACCCCGTGGCGAGGAGCAGATCGCCGGCCTTGAACGCCGAGCGCTGACCCGCCGGGTCGCCGTCGTATGCCAGGTATGCGGTCGAGGTATAGCGCTTGAGAATCCGCGATTGCTCATCAGTGAACGCGGTGCCCAGCGGCGCCACCACGTTCCGGAAGCCCGCTCCCGTCAATGCGACCACGTCGAAATTCCCCTCGACGACCACCACCGCCCCTGCCCGACGGATCGCCGCGCGCGCCTGATCCAAATTGAACAGCATGCGCCCCTTAACGAAGACCGGCGTGTCCGACGTGTTCAGGTACTTGGGCTCCTCCGCGTCCAGACGGCGCCCCGAGAAGGCGACCACCTTCCCCCCCACCGCGCGGAGCGGGAACATCACCCGTCCCCGGAACCGGTCGAACAGGCCGCCGGTCTTCTCGCTGCGACCGACGAGGCCGGCCTGCTGGAGAGCGTCTTCGCTCATACCCTGGCGCGACGCCTCGCCGATCAGCGCGTCCCAGGACTCCGGCGCCCATCCCAGCAGGAACGCTTCCTGGACCTCCGCGCCCACACTTCGGCTCTGCAGGTACTCCCGCGCCGCGGCCGCGTCCTCAGACTCGAGTAGCCGGCGGTGATAGAATTCCGCGGCCAGCCGGTTGGCGAAGTGGATCGGGGCGTTGGGATCCGCAGCCTCCATCGCTTCGCGCTCGGGGACCTCGACGCCCACCCGTTGCCCCAGCGTCCGCACCGCGTCCGGAAACTCGATCCTCTCGTGCTCCATGAGGAACGTGAACACGTTTCCGCCGGCCTGACAGCCGAAGCAGTAGTACATCTGCTTCTCCGGTGTCACGGTGAACGAGGGGGTCTTCTCGGTATGGAAGGGACACAGCCCGACCCAGTTCTTGCCGCGCTTCTTGAGCCCCACGACCTCGCCCACCACCTCCAGGATCTCGGCGCGGTCGC
>DASQEN010000300.1:0-8945 GCA_035633635.1 Gemmatimonadota bacterium
TCGGTCGCGTAATAGTGGGGAATCCGGCGCCCGCCACTGTCGAGCCCGTGCTTCTGAACGAAAACTGCGATCAGCCACGGTGCCGACTCCAGGAACGGCTTGTTTTCGTCGGTGCCGAGCGGCTCGAGGGCAGCCAGCCACTCGGGAGGGGCGCGATGGGCATAGAACTCCCGCTCTTCGGTTTCGGCGGTGCTCCGGATCTGGGCCTTGATACCGGGGTCTGAGACCGCTACGAAGTGCCAGGGCTGGAGGTTCGCGCCGCTGGGCGCGCTCCCGGCCGCCGCGAGGCACTCCTCGATCAGGCGGCGGGGGACGGGTCGATCGGAGTACTCACGCACAGTCCGCCGCCGCGCCACCTCCGACCGGAACTCGATGGCGCGCCGGAGCATCTCGTCGAAAGGGTATTCTCGATACGAGGTCAGGGGCACGAGGCGGGCCGGAGTCACGGCAGGTATTCGGCCGGGATCGGGTTGTCCTCCCGTTCGGAATCCCACGTAGCATGGGTGATCCACCATCGCTCGCCGTCGTGGAACAGGTCGATTCCGTTGATCCCGCGACCGGTGCCGCCGTTGCCCGAGGTCCACTCGTAGGTGCTCCAGGCGTGGGCGATGTTGCCGAACCGGCGGGTCTCCCGGTGGATCTCCCGCTCGGTGAAGCCGATCTCGACGAGCCAGGCGTCGTTCTGGTCGACGAACTCCTGCTTCGAGATCGTGCGCGCCTCGAGTTTCCCGGTTTCGGGGTCTACGCTGGCGATCGTAAACGACATCGGCTCCAGGTACAGGGTCGCGTCCCGTCCCCAGTCGCGGGGCTGACCGGCAGGGCCCGATATCACCGCGTAGAAGGCGGCGACGATCCCGTCGATCGACTCGACGTCCGCCGGCAGCGACTCAACGAGCGAAAACGTGACATGGGCGGTCGGGGTCACCTGGGCGAACGCGGGGAGGAGAGAGAGCGGGACCGCGAAAAGGGCGGCGGCCAGCAGTCGGTTGCGCATCGATTTCTCCAGGTCCGGCGGTGTCAGGACCACCCCGCGCGGCCGGTGCGCGTCGGGAGGCAGCGCTATTTGACGAAGACCCCGATCCCGTACCCGCAGGGTTCGACGCGGCAGTCGGGCATCCTAGGCGTGATTACGTAGGTGCCCGTCGTGCTCGGAGTGAAGCGAATAAGGGGCGTGTCGTCGGCGGCCGTGTCGCTGGCGACCTCAACAGCGTTCCCGTCCCTTAGAGCCAGGTCGACATCCGAGCAGTCGTTATCGCACACACCCACGATCAAATAAGAGCTTCCTGCACTGAGGAACGGTGCCAAATTGTAGGCCGACTCGCCCTGGCTTAGCCACCCGACCATGTAGTAGAGCTGCTTGAAGCCGTCGTTCCGGGCCGCCGTGCCCAAGCTCTGGAGCTGGTCCCAGACCTGGTCGGCGGAGGGTGACTGGGCGCTAAAGGGGGTGACAGAAGCGCCAAGCCATGACAGAAGGAAGAGGATTGTCAACGTCCACTGCGGCGACCGGTTCCGTCTCACATTGTCCTCCTTCGTGAAACTGGGCTTCCTCGGCGACGCTACCCCGGTTAGCGCCCCGTGGAGCGAGATGGTACTGTATCACGAGCGTCCTCGCTGCGCCCTGGGAACAGCTTCGTAAGGTCGAGGCGCTTGGCATTGTGAAACTTTTCACATACATTCGCGGCCCATGCTGACCGAGTACCTGCCGATCGTGTTCCTGCTGTTTCTCGGCCTCGTCGTAGGGGGGGTCATCGTGGGCCTTTCCTGGTGGATGGGGCCGCGCACCCGTCCGCTGAGCGTCGGAGATTCGCCCTACGAATGCGGCCTGGTGTCGACCGGCGACGCCCGCCAGCGGGTCGACGTGAAGTTCTACCTGATCGCGATGCTCTTCATCCTGTTCGACGTCGAGATCGTCTTCCTGTTTCCCTGGGCGGTCATGTTCGAATCGCTCGGGGGGCTGGGCATCCTGGTGATGGTCGAGTTTCTCGTCATCCTGCTCGTTGGCTACGCCTACGTGTGGCGGAAGGGAGCCCTGGAGTGGGACTGAGAAGCGACAGGGTCCATGCGGAACCCGAGACGGCACCTCCGGAAAGCGTCTTCACCACGACACTCGACAAGTTGGTCCGGTGGGCGCGCGCGGGGTCGCTGTGGCCGCTTCCGTTCGGAACCGCGTGCTGCGCGATCGAGTTCATGTCGGTGGTCTCGTCCCATTACGATCTGGCGCGGTTCGGCGCCGAGGTCGTGCGCTTCAGCCCGCGCCAATCGGACATGATGATCGTGGCGGGCACCGTGGTGGACAAGCAGGCGCCGATCCTCAAACTGATCTACGAGCAGATGTGCTCCCCGAAGTGGGTCATCTCGATGGGCGTGTGTGCCTCCTCCGGCGGCTTCTACCGCGCCTATCACGTCATGCAGGGGATCGACGAGATCGTGCCCGTCGACGTCTACGTGCCGGGTTGCCCGCCGACCCCCGAGGGGCTGATCTACGCGATCCTGAAGCTTCAGGAGAAGATCGAGCGCGGCGATCCGTCCCACTGGCAGATCGTGGCCGACCGCGAGGCCGTCGAGGCACGGAAGCAACAGCTGGTCGGGGTCTGAAGTGGCCGAGTTCGTCGCCGAGAACCTGCGCCGGCGGTTCGGGGACGCGCTCGAGCGCATCAGCGACGAGCGTGGTGATCTCACCGTGTGGGTCGACCGGGGCCGCGTTCACGAGCTCCTCGATCACTGCAAGCGGGATCCCGAGCTGGATTTCTCCTTCTGCATGGACGTCACGGCGGTCGATTACCTGCCGCTGGGCGGCACGCCCCGCTTCGCGGTCGTCTACCATCTCTATTCTCTGAAGACCGGCAAGCGGGTCCGCATCAAGACGGGAGTCCCGGAAGACGATCCCGTCGTCGCGACGGCGGTCGACGTATGGAAGTCGACGGATTGGTTCGAGCGCGAGGTCTACGACATGTTCGGCATCCGCTTCGAGGGCCACCCCAACATGAAGCGAATCCTGTGCCATCGGGACTTTCAGGGTCACGCCCTTCGCAAAGACTATCCCGCCGACCTCCGCTGGAAGCTGCTCCGCCCAGACGATCTGCTGGACGAGATCTCGAGTGACGAGATGCAGCGGATCCGCGCTCGAGTCAGCCACCCGATCTCGGAGTAGGGAGCACATGGTCTTCAAGGACGCCGCCCTCACCCCGGAGGAGATGCCGAAGACCACTCCGGTGCCGAACCCGCACGGGCGGATGCCGACCGGGGTCTCCTGGGAGCCCATCGAGTCGCCGATAGGCCGAGGCGCGCCAAGGGCGCCCGGTGTCCGCGTCGAGCGCCATCTCGTTGAGGAGCTCGAGGTCGATCCGCTGGCGGAAGACCTGATGGTCGTCAACATCGGCCCCAGCCATCCTGCAATGCACGGCACGTTCCGCCTGAAGTGCTGGCTGGACGGCGAGACGATTATCAAGGCGATCCCGGAAATCGGCTACCTCCACCGATGCTTCGAGAAGATGAGCGAACTACATCCGTGGCAGGAGGTCTTTCCCTATACCGACCGGCTCAACTACATGAGCCCGTTCCTGAACAATGTCGGGTACGCGATGGCGGTGGAGAAGCTCTTGGGGATCGAGATCCCCAAGCGGGCGCAACGAATCCGCGTGATCCTCGGCGAGCTGTCGCGCGTGATGGACCATTTCGTATGCGTGGGAACCAATCTCGTCGACCTCGGCGCGCTGACGAACTTCTGGTACCTCTTCCGCGGCCGCGAGGAGATCTACTCGCTTCTCGAGCACGTTTCGGGCGCCCGCATGATGGTCGCGTACGGCAGGATCGGCGGTCTGATGCGGGACGTCCACGACGGTTTCGAGGACGAGGCCCGCGCGCTCTTGAAGTCGCTGCCGAAATACATCGATGACGTCGACCGGCTGATCACGAACAACCGGATCTTCATCGACCGGTCGCGAGGAGTGCATGCGATCAGCGGCGAGGAGGCGATCGACTGGGGCTGGACAGGCCCCTGCCTGCGAGCCGCCGGCGTGCCGTACGACGTCCGGAAGGCGCATCCGTACTACGACTACGACCAGTTCGACTGGCAGGTTCCGGTCGGCACGACGGGCGACGTCTACGACCGGTACCTGGTTCGCATGGAGGAGATGCGCCAGAGCCTATCGATCGTCGAGCAGGCGCTCGACGAACTCTCGGACGGGCCCGTCAACGTCGACGACTGGAGCATCAGCCCACCCCCGAAGGACATGGTCTACAACACGATCGAGGGCATGGTCGCCCACTTCAAGCTGACGTTCGAGGGGATTCAGGTCCCGCCCGGAGAGGTGTACTCCTATACCGAGGGAGGAAACGGCGAGCTCGGGTTCTACCTCGTCTCCGAGGGCGGCGGTCACCCGTTCCGCATCCACTGCCGCGCTCCCTGCTTCGCGATCTACCAGAACATCGGGCCGTCCCTCGAGGGATGCATGCTCTCCGACATCGTGGCCATCATGGGCTCGTTGAACGTGATCGCCGGGGAACTCGACCGTTGATGTCCCCGTTCACGATGCCCGCCGACGCGGTGGGCGAGATCGAGCGCGCGATCGCGAGCTACCCCGAGAAGCAGGCGGCCATGCTGCCCGTCCTGTGGGTCGTGCAGCGGGAGAAGGGCTGGATTTCCCCCGAGGCGATGGTCTGGGTGGGAGAGAGGCTGGACTGCTCGGCGGCCGCGGTCCAGTCGGTGGTCAAGTTCTACACGATGTTCGACGAGGCGCCGGTCGGCAGGTGGAAGTTGCAGGTGTGCCGGACGCTCTCGTGCGAGCTGATGGGCGCGCGGGCGGTGATCGATCGGATCCGGGAGAGGCTGGGGATCGAGCCGGGCGAGACGACCGCCGACGGCGAGTTCACGCTCCAGGAGGTCGAGTGCCTTGCCTCATGCGGGACAGGCCCGATGATGCAGTGCAACTTCAAGTTCTACGAGCACCTTACCCTCGACAGGATCGACAGCCTGCTGGACGACCTACGCAGCCGCACCCCCGACTCCGACGACGTCGAGCCCGTCATCTATGAGAGGCCCGACCCGGAGGCATACCATACCATGTTCCCGCGCTCCCTCGGTCTCGAGGTCGAATCCCGGTGATGGGGCACTAGATGGCAGCGCCGAAGATCCTGATGCAGCGCGCGCTCGACCGCCCGGGAGTGAGCCATGTTCTGGAGGCCCACGAGGCGGCCGGCGGGTACCGCGCGATCCGAAAGGCGCTGGGGATGAGCCCTCGGGCGATCGTCGACGAGGTGAAGAAGTCCGGTCTACGAGGCCGCGGAGGAGCGGGCTTTCCGACCGGCACGAAGTGGTCGTTCATTCCACTCGACTCGGACAAGCCCCGGTACCTGCTGTGCAACTCGGACGAATCGGAGCCGGGAACGTTCAAGGACCGGTGGCTCCTGGAGAACGATCCGCACACGGTGTTGGAAGGAATGATGATCGCGGCGGTCGCGATCGGCAGCCGCCTCATGTTCAACTACTTCCGCGGCGAGTTCACGTACCCGCTCGAGCGCTGGCGCGGGGCGGTCGAAGAGGCCTATCGGAAGGGGTACCTGGGCAAGGGGATCTTCGGCTCGGACTACGATCTCGACGTGGTGACCCATTGCGGTGCCGGAGCCTATATCGCCGGCGAGGAGACCGGCATGCTCGAGTCCCTCGAGGGGAAGAAGGCCCATCCCCGCAACAAGCCGCCGTTCCCGGCGGTCGAAGGGCTGTTCCGCTCTCCGACCCTGATCAACAACACCGAGACGCTGGCGACGGTCCCGTGGATCGTCGAGAACGGCGCCGACGCGTACGTGCAGTACGGCACCGAGAAGTCGCGGGGCACCAAGCTGTGGTCGTGCTCGGGACCGATCGGGCGACCCGGCGTCTACGAGCTCGAGATGGGCTATGACCTGATGGAGTTCCTGGAGGGCGAGCTGGGCGGGATGATGGAAGGCGTGAAGCTCAAGGGGATCATCCCAGGCGGCTCATCGGTCCCGGTCCTCACACCCGAGGAGTGTCAGGGTGCGAAGATGGACTACGAGGGCCTGCGCCAGCGCGGGAGCCTGGTCGGATCGGGCGGGTTCATCGTGATCGGGGACAACGTCACGGCGGCCGACTGCCTGCTGAACCTGGCTCACTTCTACGCGCACGAATCGTGCGGTCAGTGCACTCCGTGCCGCGAGGGATGTGGATGGATCGAGCAGTTGGTCCGCAAGATCTTGTCGGGACGGGGCAGGCAGGCGGACATCGAGATCATCCTGCGGGTATCGGACAACATGGCAGGGAAGACGATCTGCGCGCTGGCCGATGCGATGGCGTGGCCCGCGGTTGCGTTCATCAAGAAGTATCCTCAGGACTTCGCCGCGCTGTGTGCCGAGCCGGTCGATATGGAAGCACTTACCGCCGCCGTGGGCAAGCACGACCACATACTCCCGAAAGCGTCATGAGATGAGGCGCAACGTCGGAACGGAGAAAGACACGGCCTACGGCGGCCGGCGGCGCTCGCCCCAGGACCTGGCGGTGATCCTGCCACCTTCGACCCTGCTCCCCGAGCGGCGTCCGCCAGAGGAGGTGCCGGCGGAGCGGGCCAGCGTGCTCCTGACCGTGACGATCGACGGCGTCGAGGTCCGCGTTCCGATGGGTGCTACGATCTTCCAGGCCGCCGAGCGAGCGGGATACACGCCGCCTCACTTCTGCTTCCATCGCGACCTCTCGATTCCGGCTAATTGCCGAATGTGCCTGTGCGAGGTGAAGGATCAGGGCAAGCTCCAGACGTCCTGCTCGACCGCTGCCGCGGACGGAATGGTCGTCGCGTTCGACACGCCGCGCGTCAAGGAGGCAGTGCAGGGAGTGCTCGAGTTCGTGTTCAAGAACCATCCCTTGGACTGTCCGGTCTGCGACCAGGTCGGCGAATGCTATCTGCAGAAGTACTACCTGGAGGTGGGGAAATACGAGCCGCAGCCGATCGAAAAGGTCCGCAAAGACAAGGTGAAGGATTTGGGGCCGATCACCCTCGACGCGGAGCGGTGCGTGCTGTGCACGCGCTGCGTGCGGTTCGGCGAGGAGATCGCGGGAACCGCGGACTTCATGATCGCAAACCGCTCGGACCATTCCGAGATCATGACGTTCGACGACCGGCCGATCGACACCGCGTACGCGCTCAATTACACCGACATCTGCCCGGTGGGCGCCCTGACCTCGAACGATTTCCGGTTCCGCAAGCGCGTCTACTACATGCGAACAGCGAAGTCGGTCTGCCCCGAGTGCTCGACGGGATGCAACATCTATTCAGAGCAGGCCGAGGACGTGGTTTACCGGTACCGTCCGCGCCACAACGATCAGGTCAACGACTCGTGGATGTGCGACCCCGGGCGCCTGTCGTCCGCGCGCGTCGCGGACACGCGGGACCGGCTGGTGGAGCCGCTCGTACGGGACGGTGATGGCCTGGTCCCGATAGTGTGGAGCGAGGCGATCGATGGCGCCGCGGAGCGGCTGGAAGCCCTTTCCGGAAGCGTGGCCGCGATTGCCCACCCGCGCCTGTCGAACGAGGATCTGTGGGAGCTCGCGCGGCTGGTGAAGGCTGCGGGTGGCGCGTCGATCGACTTTCGCGCCGACGATTCCTGGAAGGGGGTCGACGATCTGACCGACGGGATCCTGATCCGCGGCGATCCCCACCCGAACACGCGCGGCGGTCTGGAGATCCTGGGGCTCGACGGTGAGTCTCGGGTCGGCAGAATCCTCGACGCGACAGCCGGGGGTGAGGTGCGCGCGCTGATCGTCTGCGGCTGGGACGCCGAGACGCTGGGCGAGCGCGGTGCGCGCGCGCTTGCGACCGCCGAGTGGGTCCTATTCGTGGGGCCCCGCACAACGTCGCTACTCGATCACGCCGATCTGGTGTTGCCGAGCTGCGTCCACGTCGAGCGGGACGGCACGTTCACCAACCATGCGGGTCGCGTGCAGCGGTTCTGGCCGAATGTGACGCCGCACGAGGAGAGTCGTCCCGAATGGCAGGCCCTGTCGGCGATCACGGCCGCGCTCGGGGGCGACGAGGCGCCCGGCTCAGCGGGGGAGTCGTTCGAAGGCCTGGCTTCCGGGGTCGCGAGCTTCGCAGGGCTGTCATACGCGGTCGTGGGGGACCAGGGCGCGTGGCTGGCCGGGTGGGAGAAGTCCGAGGTCCCGCCGGTCGGGGCCCGTCCCAAGCCGGGGGTACGGGCCCCGATCATCGTCTAGGAGAATTGCTGTAAATGACTGATTGGACAGGAGTTGGAATATCGCTTCTCAAGGCGTTTCTCGCGTTCTTCGCGGTCGTGAACACCGTGCCCGTCCTGGTGTGGGCAGAGCGGCGGGGGAGCGCGTTCATCCAGCATCGCCTGGGGCCCAACCGTGTCAACATCGCGGGCTTCACGTTGCTCGGACTCGTCCAGCCGCTCGCCGACGTGGTCAAGTTCATCTGGAAGGAGGATTACGTCCCCTCCCACGCGAACCGGGCGTTCTACGTCATCGCGCCCGTCCTTCTGCTGATCCCGGCTGCGATGGCGTTCGCGGTGATCCCGTTCGCGGACGACCTCCTCGTCGCTGGTCGCGAGAGCTCGATGCAGGTCGCCGACCTCAACATCGGGATCCTGTACATCTTTGCGCTGACGTCGCTCTCCGTGTATGGGGTCGTATTGGCGGGCTGGTCGTCGAACAACAAGTACTCGCTGCTGGGCGGCATCCGCTCAAGCGCGCAAATGATCAGCTACGAGCTGGCCCTCGGCCTGTCTGTCGTCGGGATCCTCATGATCTATGGGTCGGTCCAGCTCGACGAGATCGTGCGCGGCCAGGGGGAACTGCTGTTCGGGCTCTTGCCTAAGTGGGGAATCGTGACCCAGCCGCTGGCGTTTGTGCTGTTCCTCGCGGCGGTGTTCGCGGAATCGAACCGCCTGCCCTTCGATCTCCCCGAGGCCGAGAACGA